>NZ_JALPRJ010000045.1 GCF_030464885.1 Caballeronia sp. SEWSISQ10-4 2
AATGAAGTGCCGCCACGCACAATGGCTAATAGTGATAAAGAGAACAGCTAAGACATAACGACCGCAGACGCAGAAAGCAGCAACCCAGCATTAACCCAGTCCCACGAGCGCCAGCACCCCCCGACCGAGTGCGAACGAAAAAACTAACGGGCCCCGACAAGTCCTCCCGCGACTGCCGCGTCAGGTTCCATAGTGTTGCGCCCGGACCGTGGCGCGAACAACGCCAGCGCTCCGGCCAGGCGCGCGCGAGCTTCATCGGTCGCCGCGCCGCGCGCGGTCTCCCGTGCCAATTCACGCGCTGCCTGCACGCAGGCAAACAACGGCCCGACCGCCAGTTCCACCTGCGTATTCCACGCGAACACACGCTGCGTCTGCAGCGGCCGCAATGCGATTCGCAACTCGTGCCAGCGCCGGTCGAGCTCGCGGATCGCCGTGAGCGGATGCATGGCTTCAGCGCTCGTATTGCATACACGCAAGACTTCATCGAGGGCATCGAGCACGCTGGTCACCTTGGTATCGACGTGACGAGATGTGCGCAGCGGCATCATCGACACAGCCACGGCAATCGACACCACGCAGCCCACAAACACTTCCTCCACGCGCATTTCAATCAGCGGTCCGATCGCAAAGCCCAACTCGCCATAGACCAGCCCGACCAGCACCGTGATGAAAAACACACCCTGTCCATACGACGTCAGGATGAAGTACGCCCAGCCAAACACGCACGCGGCCATCGCGGCGACAAGCAGCCACGGCATGCCATGAAGCGCTCCCATGAGCACCGCGCTGACTGCCACGCCGGCGAGCGTGCCAAGCACGCGCTCGCCGGTCTTGCGGATCGTGTCGCCCCGGGACCGCGTGCCGAGGAACACCACGAACGTGGTGATGACAGCCCAAAACCAGCGCTCCGGCGACACCGAATGACCGATCAGCATGGCGATCAGCGCGGCCGTCGTCGCCCGGCAAGCAGGCAGCCACGCGAGGGCATCGCGCCATGCCGGCGCAGCGCCGACGGGCCGCTTCACGCCAGTCTTCGCTGCGCGTGCGGTCGAAGCCACCGCGTCACGGCCTGCACGCGACAAGCGCCTTAGTGCGATCCGCAAACGGACATCGCTTCGATCAAGCCGGCTGGAATCGACAGCACGTCGGCCCGCCGCGACCTCGACATCGATCAGGTACGCGCGCAGTCGCTGCACGTCCGGGAGATCGAGCAGTCCAAGCTGCTCTTCGACAGCCAGCGCAGCTTCGTTCAACAGCGACAAATGACGAATGGCCTCGGGCTCATCGGCGCGACGATCGGCAAGCACCGTCGCGGCACGCTGCATCACGGCAGTCAGTGCGCGTCGCAACGTAGCGTCGGGTCGCGTCGGCACGAGTACGCGGCCAGTGAACGCCACAATCACGAGGGCGATCATCGATAAACCAAGCATCGCGAAGCCATGCGCGAGCGTCGGATGCAGATAAAGCCCAAGGTAGAACGCAACGACCCCCGTCATCGCGCCGCCGAGCGCTCGCGGCCCGCATGCCTGGACCAGCATCGCCGCGAACAACACGGCAAGGAACGCAGCGTCGGCTGCGAGCGGCCACGCGGCAAGCGCGCTCGCCGCGATGAAACACGCACACCCCGTGCCATAGATAACCGCAAGCGAGCGGAACCAGCTACGCGGCGTGGCATCGCGGAGAAACAGCGGCGCGACCATCGCGAACAGCAACGCGAACGCGGCCAGCGTGGGCGGGCGATGCGCCTGAACCGCCCAGCCGATCGTCACCACACCTGTGAGCAAGCAGGCAATCGCACTGCGAAGCGCGGTGTGAAAACGCAGAAGGCCCGGATCGGAACCGAGCAGACGGGTCAGTAGACGAGACGAAGGGGAGGCGGCGCGACAGGTCGCAGGCCGGTTGAAACGCGCACGGTGAAAACCTCGCGCGAGGGAGCATAGGGATGCTGCAATGGACATGTGTAATACCCGAGGCAAGTGTCGGTAGCGGCTTGTGGCCGACCCCGATACGACGAGTTCGCTGCGGCGAACCCTCCTGTTTTATGCGTCTGGCAAAACGTTCGAACCGGGATCGCCGGAAGAGCGCAGTGCGGGGAGACGCCCGCGAAGCGTGTTTCCGTCTCGCGTATACCCGGATGCTACCGTGTCAAAATTGTTTGTCTGGGGTTTACCCGATTTGAGCAGGCCGCCGCATTTCATCAACGGCCCCGCACGCCTCCGCTACGACCTGGGCGAGCTCGGCAAGCTGGGCTTCGGCGGTCGAGGTTGCGTCGGCGAGCGACGACACCGCGGCGTCGAGCTCAGCGGCAGCGCCGTCGTTATCGGAGAAAAATTTCACGGGCAAGGCGGCGAGCGCGCCGGCATTCGCCGACGCCTGATCGGTTAGCGCGCACAGCCGCACCAGGTTCTCGCACAACGATTCCAGGGCGTCGGCCGCGTACTGGCAGAGGGCGGCATCGCTTGCGGGATCCTGCGCCACTACATTCAGCGCAGCCTGCGACTTCTCGACGTCGCGCGCGAGCCCGTAGCTCCGGTCACGTGCGGCGGCAAGGCGCCCGGCATAGTCGCTCAGTTGCAAGACCCGCTGCGCCGTATCGGTGAACATCGTGTTCTCCTGTGTCGTCCGGCTGGAGAGAAACGCACTGAAAGCACGAACTAACGCGACCGGACCACAACAATGTTTTTATGGTCCAGCCGGCGTTCCTTGATCGAGCATGCAGGAGTCGCCGTTGCGGGACATCTGATGGCAGTCAATCAGCCGCCATAACCTTCTCCTTTACGGCACGTAAATCGTAAGCTTTAACGAATTTTTCATATTCACCAGCATTGGCGTCCGTGACCGGCGTCTTTATCCATAGATTCATTTCGCTTACTTATTACCTATCCATTACGTTCGCGAAGTTATTTTCTTTATTTAATAAATCCTACACGTGTAATTTCTATCCTCTGGGTTGCCCTTTCCCGACACCATCCGCATGCGCGTGGCGTCGACTCGCAAACCGTCCAGAGGACGCTATGCTCAGCAGACTAATCAGTATCGACTGGATGTGCGGCGCGGTGCTCGCGTGCACGATGCTAGCCGCGTGCGGTGACAACGACCAGCCCGCGGCATCCACGTCTTCACAGTCCGTAGCCTCTTCATCGCCCTCTTCCATGCAGCAAACCGATGCGTCCGCTTCACCGGGATCATCGGACATCCAACGCTGGGCCTTGCAGCAAACCCAGCCGGCAAGATCGACGTCCAGTCTCACGCAAGAAACCCCGCCCGCCGCCGCTTCCGATCCCCTGTTGCCGCCTGTCATACACGCGGCTGAATGACTCGAAAGCGACCGGCAAGCCTGATCAAGCTTTCCCCCCACGACCGACAAAGACCCATGACCTTAAAAAGCCGACGTGACTTTCTCAGGGCTGCCGCACAGGCCGCCGGTTCCGCCACCGCACTTGGCATCGTGCCGGCTGGCATCCGCAACGCACTCGCGATACCCGCGAACAACCAGCACGGCAGTATCAAGGACGTCGAGCACATCGTCGTGCTGATGCAGGAAAACCGCTCCTTCGATCATTACTTCGGCACGCTCCAGGGCGTGCGTGGTTTTGGCGATACCCGCGCCGTGCAGCTTCCGAACGGCCAGCCGGTCTTCAATCAGCCCATTGCTGCAGGACTCGGCGAGCTGCTGCCGTTCCATCCCAGCGCGCCCGATCTCGGCGATCAGTTCATCCAGGATCTGCCGCACGACTGGACCACGGGCAAAGGTGCTTACGACCAGGGCCGTTACGATCAGTGGGTGCCGTACAAAGGCACGACCACGATGGCGTATTTCACCCGCCAGGACATTCCGTTCCACTACCAGCTCGCCGACGCCTTCACCATTTGCGACGCGTACCACTGCTCGATCAACTCATCGACGGACCCGAACCGCTATTACATGTGGACCGGCTGGGTGGGCAACGACGGCAACGGCGGCGGCCCAGTAATCGACAACGCCGAGGTTGGCTACAGCTGGTCGTCGTACCCGGAAGTGCTCGAAAGCGCGGGCATTTCGTGGAAGATCTATCAGGACGTCGGCACCGGGCTCGACGCAAACGGCTCGTGGGGCTGGACCAGCGACGCGTACATCGGCAATTTTGGCGACAACGCGCTGCTGTATCTGAATCAGTATCGCAATGCGCAGCCCGGCAATCCGCTGTATGACAAGGCGCGCACCGGCACGAACGCCGCGGCTGGCGACGGTTATTTCGACATCCTCAAACGCGACGTGCAGAACAACGCGCTGCCGCAGGTCTCGTGGATCGTCGCGCCCGAAGCGTTCTCCGAACATCCGAACTGGCCGGCCAACTACGGCGCGTGGTACGTCGATCAGGTGCTGCAGATCCTCACTTCGAATCCGGCTGTATGGAGCAAGACGGTACTGCTGATCAACTACGACGAAAACGATGGTTTCTTCGATCACGTCGTGCCGCCGTTCCCGCCGTCGTCTGCCGCTAACGGGAAATCAACGGTCAGCACCGTCAATGAAATCTTCCCGGGCAGCAGCAGCTATCAGGCAGGCCCGTACGGTCTCGGAACCCGCGTGCCGATGCTGGTGGTCTCTCCCTGGTCGAAAGGCGGTTACGTGTGCTCGGAACTCTTCGACCACACCTCGGTGATCCAATTTATCGAAAAGCGTTTCGGCTCGGGGGCAAACGTTACCGAGTCCAACATCACGCCGTGGCGTCGGGCGATCTGCGGCGACCTGACCTCCGCGTTCAATTTCAAGAACCCGAATGCGGCGGTTCCGACCTTGCCGGATACGACCGGTTACGCTCCGACGCAGCAGATTCGTCATCCTGACTATGTGCCGGTGCCGCCTGCGGTCCATGCCCTGCCGAAGCAGGAACCCGGCGTGCGCCCTGCCCGTGCGCTGCCTTATGAATTCTTCGTTCACGCGCACACGAATTCGGGCAACGGGGTCATCTTCGACTTCATCAACACGGGCGATGCCGGCGCGACCTTCCTCGTGTACACAGCCAATAGCACGACTGCGCCGAGCTGCTACACGGTCGAAGCCGGCAAACGCCTGCACGATCAATTCCCGCTGAGCGCGACCAATACGTACGACTTCATCGTGTACGGTCCGAACGGCTTCCTGCGCCGCTTTACCGGTAAAGCCGTCCAGCAGCACTGGTGGAACGACAAGCAGGCGCTGCCGGAAGTGGTCGAGGGTTACGACGTCGCCAACGGCAACCTGCAAGTGCGGTTGAAGAACCTGGGCACGTCGCGCTGCACATTCAGCGTGTCGAACGCTTACACGCCCGGCACGGTCATCACGCGCCAGGTGCGAGGCGGCGATACTGAAAACCTTGATCTCGACTTGCGCACGTCGTATGGCTGGTACGACCTGAGCATCACCATCGACTCGGACAGCACGTTCAAGCGGCGTCTCGCAGGACACGTGGAAACAGGCAAGAGCAGCATGTCGGACCCGGCACTCGGAAGCTGAAATCGGAGCACCCATGAAAAACGCGGCAGCGAGTCGACCTCGCTGCCGCGTTTTTTCATTCAGGACACCACGAAACCTCAGGTACCCAGATACCCCAGCGGCACCGTCGAGTTCGATTGCGTGACGCTCGCATTCTTCGAGATCACGTACATCGGCATCTCGGTCAGGTTCAGCGTCACGACGCCGTTGCTGTAGGCCACCGTCGAAGCGTTGCCCATCCAGTCCAGCACTTGCACCGTGCCGCTCGTTCCCGCAGCGTCGACCGTGAGGTTATAGCTGATGCTATAGGTCTGACTGAAGCCGGTGCTCGCGCTCCACACAGCGTTGTTGTGGGTCCAGAGTGCCGTGATCGGAACACCCGTGCCGCGTTGCTGAAATGCGTAAGCATAGACACCCGAGGGCGTGCCGTTCACGGGGCCGAGCGTGGTCGTTCCGTCGAGCACGCGCGTCATGGCCGCTACCGCCAGCGCCGAGGGCTTCGGGCTCACGTTGGTCGCGCCGAAGGCGCCTTGCGCATCGCTCAGATCGAAGAAAGTGCCGTAACCCGGCTCGCCCGGATAGTCGGCGCCGTAGAACACATAGGTCTGGTCGGCCCCTTCGCCCAGCAGGATGATGTGCGTCCGTGCCACCACGGCGCCCTGCGCGAACAGGACGTTCGACGTCGGATAGTTGGGACCGTACGACGTGCCAAGGTCATAGCTGATACCCGTTTCCGTCACGAACAGCTTCATGCCCGACTTATAATCCGCCTGCATTTCCTGGCGCAGGTTGCGCATCTCGTTCATCAGCGCGTTCGCGGCGTTGGCGGCACTCGGATCGGTCGCTAGACGCTCCGGCGGATGTGACGGCGACGTGCCTGCATCGTAGTAACCATGCGTCGCGATGCCATCAACGTACTGGGCCAGACCGAGCGATGCCATTGTCTTGAGGCGCGCCGTGGTCAGCGACGGAAAAGCGCCGGTGGGACCCATGACAACCGCGTTCGGATCAGTGGCGTGCAAGCCTGTATGCACCAGCTTGTACAGCTGAACGAAATTTGCGTTGGTATCCAGCCAGGTCTGGTCCGGCTCCCAGGTCACCTGGTAGTAATTGTTCGCCATCGCGGGCAGGTATTTCTGACGCATCGCTTCGGTTTCCGCACCGACCTGGCCCATGTACGTCTGGTAACCCGCCTGATTCGTCGGCAGATAGGCACTGTCGGTGGTCGCGCCCGTCGGGCTGTCCCATCCGGGAATGCCGTCGAGCCGCACCAGCCGCATGATCTGGCCGGACGAATAACCCGTGTCGGTGGTCGTTGCCGTCGCCGTCCAGGTGTTCGGTCCGTTCGGCTCCGTCGTGGACAGCTCACGGTCGTCGATGGTCGAGCTGATGCCAAGCGCGTTGAGCATCGCGGTCCAGCCGTTGAAACCCTGCATGCCGAAACGATGCTGCTCCTGATGCGCATAGGTCGGTGTGGGCACGCTCGATGTCACGTTGGGCAGGACGCCAAAGGTCGCAAAGCCGGTCGGGCGCGTGCCGGCTGTCTGCACGCTGCCGCCGGCCTTGGCAAGCGTCGCGGATACCGCGAAGTAACCCGCCACCGTCGATGTACAGCTGAGGGTCGTCGTGCTCGCCCCGGCTGGCGCGGGGAAACTGCCGCTGGCAACCGTGTTGCCGAGGCTGTCGTTGACGGCCCACGCGAGCGTATCGGCGCTCGAAGGGCTGGCGGTAATCGCAAGCGGGAACGTGCTGCCCGAGGCGAACATGCGGGTGCCGTCGGTGCTCGGGGTATCGACTGTGATGACGCCGCTCGACGACGAGCTCGCGGCGGTGACCGGGGAAGCGCACGCCATGCGTAATGCCGCGGTCGCCACCGTGGAGGGTGAAACGGCTACCGCAGGGCTCGCTGCTGCTGTCGAACCCGTGGTGCCTGTTGTTGTACCTGCCGTTGTGCCGCTGCTGGTGGAGCCGGACGTCGTGCTCGAAGTCGTGCTTGTGCCGCCGCTGGTTGCCGCGGTGGAACCCGAGCTGGCGGGGTCCCCGGATCCACCGCCGCCGCAGGCCGCCAACGCCAGCACAACTGAATAAATTGAATAACTGAGTAAAGGGTGTGATTTCATTTGAGTGGCTGCCTGATCGTAGCGATGGACTTGAACCGGGCAAACCTTCTCCCCCAAGCGCCCTGGAGGAACTCGGCAACGATTGAATCAGGAGGAAGGACTTGCGGGGTCGCTTACATGCAACGCCAAAACACCGCAACTAAAAGAACATAGTTCTGCCCTACTTGCCGGAATGAATGTTACACAGACGAAACGTTTTGAGACAGTAAAAAAGACGTAACACGTTGTAACGTCTGATTATTAATCGGTAATTCAGAATATTGTCTAACTAATAAATCCTAATTAAAGAGCCTGAAAGGGTTGAATTGTCATGACGACCTACTGTAATAAGGGATTGATTAGACAAATACTGCTCTTCGTCTTTAGACGACGTGTATCAAAATAGAAGCATTTTTTTGGTCTACTCTGACGCGGTCGTTGGCCCGGATTTTCAATGCTGCAAAGGGGGCGACGGCGGAGTTTCCTGCATGCGATCCGAGATGACCAGCTCGCACGAATCAATAGAAATTCGCATGGAAATACTTTGGAAATTCGCTTTTCTATCCCTATGCGAACGAGGCGGCGATCATTAGGCCCGTCGTGAAAAGACCGCCGCCTGAAGCCCGCCATTTACGCAGTGCCGCTCTAATCCCGCACAGGCTGTATTCGAAACGAATACGCGGTTAAGACCAACGAATCCGGCATGTAACGATACGAGGTAGCGCGCATCGGCGACCGGCGCAAAGTCGCCTTCTTCAGCAAGTCGATCGCGATGGTCGCTTGAGCGTACAGGCGCTTCCGCCCGGGCAAATCCGCGTTGCCTTTATAATCCGCCATGATTCCAATTTCCTGCCTCCTCCACGCTTGCCACCCCCTTTGCGGCTTCCGCGAAGTCATCCCCTATGCGGTGGCCGTATGAAAACGCCCAAAAGACTGCTGCCACTGCTGGAAGAAGGCCTGATCGACGAAGTGATCGGCCAGTTGATGAGCGGCAAGGAAGCGACCGTCTATGTCGTGCGCAGTGGCGATTCCACGCGTTGCGCGAAGGTCTATAAAGACGCGAAGCAGCGCAGCTTCCGGCAAGCGGCTTCATACCGCGAAGGCCGCACGGTGAAAAACAGCCGGCAAGCGCGCGCGATGGAAAAAGGCACGCGCTACGGCCGCCAGATGCAGGAAGAAGCGTGGCAGAACGCCGAAGTCGATGCGCTGTTCCGGCTCGCCAACGCCGGTGTGCGTGTACCGCAACCGTACATCTGCACGGATGGCGTGTTGCTGATGGAACTGGTGGTAGATGCCGCAGGCGATGTCGCGCCGCGTCTGAACGACGTGGACATGAGCCACGCGCGCGCGCTCGAGTTGCATGAACTGCTCCTGAGTCAGGTCGTGCGCATGTTGTGCGCCGGCATGATTCACGGCGACCTGTCCGAGTACAACATCCTGCTGGCCGCCGACGGTCCGGTCATCATCGACTTGCCGCAGGCGGTTGATGCTGCCGGCAATAACGAAGCGGCGTCCATGCTGCAACGTGACGTCGATAATCTCGCGACCTACTTCGGCCAGTTCGCGCCCGAGTTGCTGAAGGCGAGCTACGGCAAGGAAATGTGGGCGCTGTATGAAGCGGGTCTGCTTACCGTCGATACAAAACTCACGGGTCACGTCGAAGTCGACACCACGCCAGTGGATCTTGAAAGCGTGATGCAGGAAATCGAGGATATCCGGCTTGAAGAGGAAGCCCGGGTGAGACGCGAGCAGGAACTCGACAGCTAAGCCTCTCGTTCCAGCTCCAGTTCGTTCGCGAGTGCATCGAGCGTCGGCCCGCACGGCGCTTCTACTTTCAATTGCAACAGCGCGTCGGCCCGCGTCCGCCCGAGATTGACCGCCGCGATCGGCTTGCCGGCGCGTGCGGCCCACTCGCAAAAGCGAAAACCCGAATACACCATCAGTGACGATCCGAGCACGAGCATTGCATCGGCCTGATCGAGCGCGGCCGCCGCCGCGTCCACGCGGGTCCGCGGCACACCCTCGCCGAAGAACACCACGTCCGGCTTGAGCAGACCACCACAACGCGTGCAGGACGGCGCGTGGAAAGCGTTGAAGTCGTAATCTTCGAGTTGCGCGTCACCGTCCGCCACCGGCAGCGCGGCCAGGCCGACGAAGCTCGGGTTATCGGCGATAAGCGTTTGCTGAAGAGCCGCGCGGGTTGTCTCGTTGCCGCACTCCATGCAGCGCACCCGGCCGATATTGCCGTGTAATTCGATCACGTCCGTATTGCCCGCGCTCGTATGCAGTCCATCGACGTTCTGCGTGACGAGCCGCTCGAATATGCCCAGGCGCTCGAGTCGTGCCACCGCGACATGCGCAGCATTCGGCGCGGCACCGGCAACCAGCGGCCAGCCGATCATGCTGCGTGCCCAATATCGTTTGCGCGCAAACTCTGAACCCATGAAGTCTTTCAGCAGGATGGGTGCACGGCCGGTCCGCTGCCCTTCGGTGTCCCGGTAGCAAGGTATTCCGGATTCCGTACTAATTCCCGCACCGGACAAAACGAACAGCCGCGGATGCCGTTCGACGAAATCATAGAGAGGGTTTGAAAGCGTCCGAGACGCGCGGGCTGGCAGATTTTTCATCTTCAGGATAGTAGCGGCAAGCCGTTTTCTCTGCTTGAGCGCGAATCTTTTTGGATCGAGCCGGGCCGCCCACCACCGGACTTTTGCCCACGGTTTCTTCAGGACCTTCCCCGGGTTCATCCATGCGCAGGCCGTAGCGCGTCAATCTACTGCTCTTAATTTGTGTTTCACAAATACAGGCTACAAATTGTATTTGTAAAATACAGGCTTTAGCTTGTAGACGAATACCCCACGCACCTCAGACGCGTACGGCTTTCCTCCCCTTCCGTACCTTGACATCACGGTTGTCTGTTTCGACCATACCTAGTGGTTAACGCACCAACCAACGCACTAACGGATCCAACGAACCGCAAGGTACCCGGGTGACTTCCGACCTCCTCGACTCGACTTTCGCGGCACTCGCCGATCCGACCCGGCGCGCCATCCTGGCGCGGCTTGCCCGAGGCGAGGCATCGGTGTCGGAACTTGCCGAGCCGTTCGACATGACGCTCCCTGCCGTGTCCAAACATCTTAGGGTGCTCGAGCATGCCGGACTGATCGTGCGCGACCGCGACGCGCAACGACGTCCTTGCCGGCTCGCCGCCGCGGCGTTGAAAGATGCCAGCGAATGGTTCAATCCGTATCGCCGGCTATGGGAACCAACAAAGGCAGGAGGACACGATAAACCACCCTCTCCCTGATTACACAACCCGCGCCGCCGGCTTCGGAAACAGCGGATAAGCAAACAGCGCGCAACCCGCAGCAACGAGCCAGACGGTGCCCCAAGACCCGATCGCGAGCAGATGTGGAATGCACAGCGGTGTCAGGAAAAAGCCGAAATACACGGCCGTATTCGCCATTCCGAGCGCCGTGCCCGCGCGCTCCTTGCCGGCCATCGTCGCGAGTTCGGTGTAGGCCACGCCATGCCACGCGGACACGCAGATCCCGGCGAAAACGACGATCGAAATAAGCCATGCTTCAGGTAACCGATGACCCCCGCCCACTGCGGCCGCCAGCACCACGAATGAAGCGACCGCGACCAGCGTCGAGCCGCGCAGATAAGCACGACGGTTGCCACGCTTGTCGGTGAATCGGCCGCTCCCTACGCGCATGACCATCGCGCCGAGCTGGACGGCGACCATCGTCGCGGTGATGCCCGCTATACCCACATGCCCGAAGTCATGCAGGAACACCGTGGCGAAACTCAGCACCGCGAACTGCGGAATGCCCAGGGTGGCGATGCCCAGCACAACGCGCCAGATCATCCGGTCACGCAGCGGACCGACTGCGGGCGCGTCCGGAACCCGCGGACCGGCATGAGCCGCAACGGGCGCCTCCGGCGGCTCGTGCAGCCAGTGCCACGCGAGCAGACCCGACACCGCGCACATGGTCGCCAGAACCCCATAGACGGGGCGAAACCCACCCGTGGACGCAAGCCAGGGCAGGATCAACGCACCCAGGCCGCCGCCCAGCGGCACGGCGGTCTGCCGGATGCTCATCGCGAGGCCGCGCTCGCCTTCCTGAAACCAGCGCATGACCGCGCGCCCGCTCGATCCGTTCACGCTTCCGCCAACCAGACCGACCAGGCACATCGACATCACCAGCCACAACAAGCCGGGGACAGCCGCGGACGACGGCACGACGAACAGCATCATTGCGAGCAGCGCGGCAGCGGTGGTGGTCAATCCTGTCAGCAAGATTGGCCGATCGCCCCAGCGGTCGGTCGCGACGCCCCACGGCAATTCCGACAGCGCGACGCCCAGCCCCATTGCGCCAAGCGCCAGCCCGAGCGCTGCGTTGCCGAGGTGATAGTCCGCCCGCAGCCACACGGCGGTCGTGGGAATGCCCGCGGCGGCAGCCGAAAAGCTGACGTTCGCCGCCACGCCGACGCCCAGTACTTTCCATCGATGGGAAGCGCCCAGTTCGCGGCGCGCCGTTGCCGGCAAGGGGACTGCGCATTGAGTTTCCATGCTTTTTCTCTCTTGAATGCCTTTGACGAACCCAGTGTCGCGTTTTATGATCATCCTGAATATCAAGTAATATCGAAACAATAATTCGATAAAACAGGACAATTAACCATGTCGCAAACCAATTTCGATGTCGCGTCATTGCGGACCTTCGTGGTCGGCATGGAGCTGGGAAGCTTCGCGAAGGCGGCGGACCGCGTCGGGCGCTCGACGTCGGCCGTGAGCGCGCAGATCAAGAAGCTGGAGGAGCAATCGGGCGCGCCGCTGTTCAAGAAAGCCGGGCGCAACCTGGCGTTGACCGAAGCCGGCGAAACCATGCTCCGGTTCGCGCGCCGGCTGGTCGATCTCAACGACGAAGCCGCCGTGGCCATGCGCGGCCCCGACCTCGAAGGCTGGATCAGGCTCGGGCTACAGGAGGATTTTGGCGAAATCATGCTGCCCGAGATACTGGGCCGTTTCTCGCGCGCGCATCCGAAGGTGCGGATCGAGGCGCGGGTGGCGCGCAATACGGAACTGCTCGGCCGCATCGATACGAACGACCTCGACCTAGCGCTGGTCTGGGACGATTCAGTCGCGTCGGTGCCCGGGCTTCAAAACGGCGTCCGGCACGAGCAGATCGCCACGCCTGCCATGTGCTGGATCGGTTCATCGACCCTGCCGTGGAATCCTGATAGGGCAGAGCCATTGCCGCTTGTCGCGTTCGACCGGGCTTGCCTGTTTTTCAGCGCGGCAACCGCGGCGCTCGATCGCGCGAATATCCCTTGGCGGGTGGCTTTTACGAGTCCGAGTCTCTCGGGTTTGTGGGCCGCCGCCGCTGCCGGACTGGGCCTTACCGTGCGCACCCGCTTTGGCTTGCCCGCCTCGGTGAGCGCGTTCGACGGCCGCGAGATTGGCTTGCCCGCGCTGCCGTCGGTGCCGCTTTCGCTGGTGCGCGCATCGGCCACCTCGACGCCACCGGTGCAGCAACTCGCAGCGCTCATTCTCGAATCCGTGCGCGGCGGGTCGGCGTCGTTCGACCGGATCGCCGCGTGAGGGTGATTGGATGATCCCTCGGACTTGGTGAAACTATCGGATCGCGTATCGCCCATCTTCAAACTCGACGGCCCGCTTTTTGCTGAAAGCTGAGAACGATAGCCAGGGAGGAACGACATGGCGAGCGCATCGAAGAGCAGCAGCAACGGCAAGTGCAAGACTTCGCGTCAAAAACTCGCACAAGCAAAACCGAAGCAACGTTCGAACCCCAGGTGCTGGTCACATCACGTGATGGAAACGAGCGATGCAATGGACATCGAGCATGAAATTTTCAAGGAAGGCAGTGCGCAAGAGATCGCCGATTCGCTGAAAAAATCGTCCACGCGAAGCAATCGGCGCCAAGGCACGCCGTTTCAATCTGCCATGTCGATGCTTAACTTCTATATCAATCGCGCCGGACGAAACTTGCCGAAGTCACGGCGCACCACCCTCGATAACGCCAAGAAGCGATTACGCGAAGCATTCGGCCGCAAGCCGTAATAAATGTCGGAATACATGGGTGGAATGCGGTTTGCTACATCGCTTCAGTTGCCGCGTGTAGTCGGTTGCCCGAGGAAACGCCATGCCCGACATCACCGATCTTCATCCCGGTAACGAAGCGGTGCCAGGCACACCTGGAACCGATGAGAACGTGTGTCCGGCGAGAAGCGGCACGAGCAAGGTAATCGAGAGTATTGGCGGTGGGTGATTACACGACTACCTGCGTGCTTTACTTTCAATGGAGTGCCCATGGCGAGCCTGAAATCCCCAGGAATGACCGCTGGTTTGTGCGGCCTCGTGTTGCTGGCCAGTTGCGCAAGCGCAGCAGACGACAGCGCGCTGGGCTTCGGTCCGAATCCCACGCTACCGCCGCCTCACTCCACGCTGTTTCCCACGCTCAACGTAGCGCCCGCGAAACCCTGGCCCGAAGGCGCGATGCCGACCGCCGCGGCAGGCTTCAGCGTAGTCGCGTTCGCCAAGGGACTCGATCACCCGCGCTGGCTCACCACGCTGCCTAACGGCGACGTACTCGTGGCGGAAAGCAACGCACCGGCCATGCACGATTCGAAGGGCGGCGTCAAAGGATGGATCGCGAAGCAGTTCCAGAAACGCGCGGGGGCTGGGGTGGTGAGTCCGGACCGCATCATCCTGCTTCGCGATAGCCGTGGTGACGGTGTAGCCGACATGCGCTCCGTGTTTATCGACAAGCTGCACTCTCCCTTCGGCATGGTGCTGGTCGGCGACGATCTCTACGTGGCGGACACGGACGCGGTGCTGCATTTCAAGTACCACACAGGCGACACGACCATCACCGGGCCGGGTGAAAAACTCACGGATCTGCCGGCAGGACCTATCGATCATCACTGGACCAAGAACCTGATCGCGAGCCGCGATAGCAAGCTGCTTTATGCCACGGTCGGATCGAATAGCAACGCTGCTGAGAACGGTATGGAGGCAGAGGAAGGACGCGCGTCGATCATGGAAATCGATCGGGCGACGGGCAAATCGCGCATCCTCGCGTCGGGCTTGCGCAATCCGAACGGGATGTCGTGGAACCCGGAAACCGGTGCACTATGGACGGTAGTCAACGAGCGTGATGAGCTGGGTAACAATTTGGTCCCCGACTACATGACATCGGTAAAAGAGGGCGCTTTTTACGGCTTCCCTTACAGTTATTTCGGTCAGCACGTCGATACGCGCGTGAAGCCGCAGAACCCCGACATGGTCGCCAAGGCCATCCCGCCGGACTATGCGTTGGGCTCGCATACGGCCTCGCTCGGCCTCACGTTCTACACTGCCAGCCTGTTCCCCGCGAAGTATCGCAATGGCGCGTTTATCGGTCAGCACGGCTCGTGGAATCGCAAGCCGCGCAGTGGCTATAAGGTGATTTTTGTACCGTTCACCGGCGGCAAACCGTCGGGGCCACCGGAGGACATTCTCACGGGATTCCTGTCGCCGGAAGGCGATGCACGCGGTCGCCCGGTCGGCGTGACACTCGACCATGCAGGCGCTTTACTGGTCGCCGACGACGTGGGCAACGCGGTCTGGCGCGTTACGCCGTCGCAAGCCTCGTCTAAAAACTGATGGCGAAGCGCGCCGCCTCTGCGAATGAATTGTTCACTGCCGCCGAGGCCGCGATGATCGGTCTCTATGACGGCGGCGTGCTCTCCCCCGCGGTGCTCCAGCGCGTCATAACCGGCTTCGCTGACAGTGCGATCGACTGGAATACCACACCGCTGCTTCGTACCGTCGACGGCAAGTCACTGCATGAGGTGGTCGCCATGACGATGATGCCGGGACGAACGATCCGCAATGCATCGAAGGAATTCTTCGCGGTGATCGGGCACATTGGTGGTATCGGTGATGGAGAGCGTGACGAGCCCGATGAAGCCCCTGAAGATGAAGCCGACGGCGATCTGATCAACCAGTTATCCGCTGGCCGAAGCAGCAAAAGACCCGCTAAAACCGCGCGCAAAACAGCCCCGCCCGCCGGCTTCAACCCGCTCCTGCATACAACGGCTCCGCGTCGCGGCGGCAAGTCATAGCATTGCCTTTGATCCATGTCATGGTCGAAGCTGACCGTGATTCCGCCACACGCGGCACAATGCACGCATGCCTCACCACGAGTGATAGTGACCCACATCGAGTGACACCGCCCTTCCACCCAACGGATACAACGGACACGACATGGACACACAGGCACCTTCCAGCTCCCTTCGCCTTTCTCCCGACGAATTGCGCAAGATCGACGGGTACTGGCGCGCTTGCAATTACCTGTCGGTCGGCATGATCTATCTACGCGCCAATCCCCTCCTGCGCGAACCTCTGAAAACGGAACACATCAAGCGCCGTTTGTTGGGACATTGGGGATCGGACCCCGGCCAGTCGTTCACCTGGGTGCACCTGAACCGCCTGATCATGAGGGATGACCTGAACGTCATGTTCATCTCCGGCCCGGGGCATGGTGCGCCGGCAACCTTATCGAACTCGTACCTGGAAGGTTATTACTCCGAGGTCTATCCGGATCGCAGCGCCGACGAAACCGGCATGCTGCGCCTGTTCCGATCGTTTTCATCGCCGGGTGGCATTGGTTCACATTGCACCCCTGAAACGCCGGGATCGATACACGAAGGCGGCGAGCTCGGCTACAGCCTCTCGCATGGATTCGGCGCGGCGTTCGACAACCCCGACCTGATCGTGGCTGTGATGGTCGGCGACGGCGAAGCCGAGACCGGTCCGCTCGCCACCTCATGGCATTCGAACAAGTTCCTGAACCCGGTGGTGGACGGCGCGGTGCTGCCCATCCTGCATCTGAACGGCTACAAGATCGCGAACCCGACCATCCTCGCGCGCATTCCCGAAAAAGAACTTGAAGCATTGATGACGGGCTACGGTTATAAGCCTCACTTCGTGTCGGGCCACGATCCCGCCGTCATGCATCAACTGATGGCTGCGACGCTGGAGACTTGTATCGGCGAGATTCGCGCGATTCAGGCTCATGCACGTTCTAGCGGTGACACCACACGTCCGCGCTGGCCGATGATCGTGTTGCGTTCGCCGAAAGGCTGGACCGGCCCGAAGGAAGTCGACGGCCACAAGGTCGAAGATTTCTGGCGCGCACATCAGGTGCCGGTGCTCGATCCGGTGACCAGCGCGAAGAGCCTGAAGGTCGTGGAAGCGTGGATGCGCAGCTACAAGCCCGAAGAACTCTTCGACGAAAACGGCACGCTGATTGAAGAACTCAAAGAGATCGCGCCGAAGGGCGACCGCCGCATCAGCGCCAATCCGCATGCGAACGGCGGCCGGCTCCGACGCTCGCTTGACCTGCCCGACATTCGCGACTACGCGTTCGATGTCAACGATCCCGCCAGCACGTATCAATCACCGACCGCGGTGCTGGCGAGCTGGCTGCGCGACGTCATCAAACGCAACATGAGCACCTTCAAACTGTTCGGTCCCGATGAAACCGCCAGCAACAAACTCGATGGCGTGTATGACGCATCGGGCAAACGCTGGATTGCCGAGATCAAGCTGGAAGACAGCGACGGCGGTGCGTTATCGCCTGATGGCCGCGTGATGGAAATGCTCAGCGAACACACGCTGGAAGGCTGGTTCGAAGGGTATGTGCTCACGGGCCGGCACGGGCTGCTCGCGACCTATGAAGCGTTCGTGCACGTGATCGATTCCATGTTCAACCAGCACGCCAAGTGGTTGGAAAAAGCGAAGAAAGAACTCGACTGGCGTGCGCCGGTGCCTTCGGTGAACCTGCTGATAACCTCGCTGGTATGGCGTCAGGATCACAACGGATTTACGCACCAGGACCCGGGCTTTCTCGATGTCGTCACGAACAAAAGTCCCGAAGTCGTGCGCATTTATTTGCCGCCGGATGCCAACTGCCTGCTGAGCGTAATGGATCATTGCCTGCGCTCGCGCGACTACATCAACGTGATCGTCGCGGACAAGCAGCCGCACTTGCAGTACCTGGACATGGAGCATGCGCTCGCGCACTGCACCAAGGGTATCGGCATCTGGGACTGGGCATCGACAGACCAGAACAGCGAACCGGACGTGGTCATGGCTTGCGCCGGCGATATAGCGACAATGGAATCACTCGCCGCCGTCGAGATCCTGAAGGAACATTTCCCCGACCTCAAGATCCGCTTCGTGAACGTGGTGGACTTGTTCCGGCTGATGCCCGACACCGATCATCCGCACGGCTTGTCCAATCGCGATTTCGATTCCATTTTTTCGCGTGAGAAACCGGTCATCTTCAACTTCCACTCGTATCCGTCGCTGGTTCACAAGCTCACGTACAACCGCACGAATCACGAAAACATGCACGTGCATGGCTATCGCGAACGCGGCAACATCAATACGCCGTTCGAGCTGGCGATCATCAATCAGGTCGACCGGTTTTCCCTGTGTATCGACGTGATCGATCGCGTGCCGCGGCTTCGCGATACCGGCGCGCATACGAAGAACTGGCTCAAGGACCAGATCAACGACAGCATCGCTTACGCGCGTGCGGAAGGCGTCGATCGCGATGAAATCCGCAACTGGGCATGGAAAGGCTGAGACCATGACGCTGGGTATCCTGGTGCTGAACAGCGGTTCGTCGTCGCTGAAATTCGGCGTGTATGTGCCGGACAGCGGCGACGAAACCGCGTGGCTGACCGGCAGCGCGAAGGGCATCGGCCGCGACGATGGTTCGCTCACCATGCGCTCGTCGGACGGTGCTGTCGATGTGAAGCAAAACCACGTGATGGAGTCGCAACACGACGCGTTGCAACGCGTGGCGGACGCGCTGCACGAGCATCTCGACCAGCCGCTGGCCGCGGTGGGTCATCGCGTGGTGCACGGCGGTCCGCATCTGACTGCGCACACGCTCATCACAAGCGAGGCCAAGCAGACCTTGCGCAATGCGGTGCCATTCGCACCGTTGCATCTGCCTCAGGCACTTGAACTGCTCGAGCAAGCACAGCAAATCTTTAGCAACGTGCCGCATTACGCCTGCCTCGACACCGCGTTCCACCAGACCATGCCCACGCGGGCCACTCACCTCGCGCTGCCGAAACACTACGCTGACGAAGGTCTCGTTCGATACGGCTTCCATGGCCTCTCGTACGAGTCCATCGTCTCAACGCTCGGCAGCGATCTTCCCTCCCGCCTCGTGGTCGCGCATCTTGGCAGCGGCGCCAGCCTTTGCGCGATCCGCGATGGCCGCTCCATCGATACGACCATGGGTCTCACACCCACTGGCGGCATTCCGATGGCAACCCGCACCGGCGACCTCGACCCCGGCGTGTTCGTGTATCTCATGCGGACCGGTTCCCTGGATGCCGATGCGATCGAACATCTGATCAATCACGAAAGCGGTCTCAAGGGCCTCTCCGATTCGAACGACGACATGCAAACGCTTCTGCAACGCAGTGACGCAGATGCAGAGCTCGCCATCGATATCTTCTGCACCGCGGTACGCAAGACGATCGGCGCTTATGCCGCGTTGATGGGCGGTCTCGACAGGGTCGTGTTCACCGGGGGTATCGGCGAGCATGCACAGACTGTGCGTGAGCGCATTTGCGAGGGACTTGAATTTCTCGATGTTCAATTCGAGGTGATCGAAACGCAGGAAGAACGGCAGATCGCGCGTCATTGCCGCACGCTGCTTGCCGGAGCCGCTGGCTAAAAGCGCAGCGCTCAATCAGAAGACATCGGGCAACAACGCGTTTGTACCTTCAGCCATGCTCATGCGTGCCGCTGCCATGTGCTCCGCGCCAGAAGAACACCTGCTCGACACGCTGATGTCGCAGACCGGTAAACGACCCGGTGCGCTCTTCCTGCGTTTGAACCCCGCGCTATCCGCGTACAACCACGTAAATCGAATAAGTAACCCGTGGCGAGTAACTATTACCTCCAGTCTGAAGTAAAAAATTCCTCCTATAACCGTAGTTCGCCAATGTGAACGCAATATCCGGAGTGTTTTCAACCGCTGACCGGCAGACACTGGATCACTCGAACCTGCATGGAGAAGCCGTTTATGGATGTCCTGGCTACCGGTATGGAAGCGCGCGTGAACGCCATCGACTGGCACACGGTTGAAGAGGAGCTGGATCAATTCGGCTGCGCAATGGTCGCGAATTTGCTTACGCCCACAGAATGCGGCGCGTTGAAAGCGCTCTATTCTCACGACGAGCTGTACCGAAGCCGCGTGGTCATGGCGCGACATGGCTTCGGGCGCGGCGAGTACAAGTACTACAGTTATCCGTTGCCCCAGGTGATCGGCAACTTGCGCGAGGTGGTCTATCCACATCTGGTCCCGATCGCGAATCGATGGAACGAGATCATGCGTATCGACACGCGTTATCCGCCGGACCACGCCGAATTCATCGACCGGTGCCATGCGGCCGGGCAAGTGCGGCCAACGCCGCTGATCCTTCAATACGGCAAAGGCGATTACAACTGCCTGCATCAAGACCTGTATGGCGAGCACGTGTTTCCGCTGCAGCTCGCAATCTTGCTGTCGGTGCCGGGACGCGACTTTACAGGCGGAGAGTTCGTCATGACCGAGCAACGGCCGCGCATGCAATCGCGGGCCGAAGTCGTGCCGTTAGCGCAAGGGGACGCCGTGATTTTCGCCGTGCATAACCGGCCAGTGAACGGGACACGCGGAGCATATCGCGTGAATCTGAGGCATGGGGTCAGCCGGCTGAGATCGGGGCACCGGCATACAGTGGGCGTCATTTTCCACGACGCGGCCTGAGACGCCCACGCAAGGTCAGTTATTCGTTTTCGTCAAAGTAATGACCAAAACGAACCTGCTTCGTCTTGATGTAGCGCTCGTTTTCCTCGCGCACCGGAATAGCCAGCGCCACACGCTCGCATACGGGAATGTCGTGCTTGAGCAGCGTGTCGAACTTCGATGGATTGTTGCTCATCAGGCGCACCGAACGCACGCCGAGCGCACGCAGGATCGCGGCGGCCGAGTCATATTCCCGTGCGTCGTCGGGCAAGCCGAGATGCAGGTTGGCGTCGACGGTGTCGTAGCCCTGCTCTTGCAGCGCATACGCGCGGATCTTGTTCGCCAGCCCGATACCGCGGCCTTCATGACCGCGCAGATACAGCAAAATACCGCGATTTTCAGCAGCGATATAACGCATGGCGAGGTCCAGCTGCTCGCCGCAATCACAGCGATATGAGCCGAATACATCGCCCGTGACACATTCGGAATGCAGCCGGCACAGGACGGATTCGCCGTGGGCGACGTCGCCCATCACGAGCGTCAGATGCTCCGCGCCCGTGCTCTTTACGCGATACACATGCGACTCGAAAACGCCGTAACGCGTGGGAATCGTGGCCTTCGCCACGAGTTCGACGCATTCTTCGTGGGCTGCTTCGGCAGTGGCTGCCGGTGAATCAGAAACGTTTTTCATATTCTCTTGTACTGCATAGGAGGGCGTGAGCCGCATACCGGTATTTAATCGGTAACTTTAGCAAGAAGCGGGAGCGCCCGGTCCGACATGTTAAAACGGCCGGGAAATATTTGCAGCCCGCAGGTTTGGAGGCGGATTGGAACTGCCGCCAATCCAGTCGATTCCGGCATATCGAAAGAAGAACGTATCGCTTCGTCAAAAATTCCCTGATTGGTAAAGTAGGCGATTACTTAGGCGCACCCTTCCGCCTTCGAGCCCCGTCCTTCAACCTTTCCCGACCTTACATGCCACCTAAAAGCCTGCCGACCCACTCCTTCTTCACTCCAGCCCGCAAGCTGGCCCGCACCGCGGCTTGCGGGCTTATCGCCTTCGGCGTCCTCGCCGGCGCGGCCCATGCGGCAGGCAAGACCCTGGTGTTCTGTTCCGAAGGCAGTCCGGCGGGCTTCGACTCGGCGCAATACACCACCAGCACGGACTTCGACGCCGGCGCGCACGCAGTCTACGACACGCTCGTCGAATTCAAGCGCGGTTCACTCGATCTGGTGCCCGGTCTCGCCGAGACATGGGACGAGTCGGCGGATGCAAAGACCTTCACCTTTCATCTCCGGCACGGGGTCAAGTTCCAGTCCACACCCTGGTTCAAACCCACCCGCGACTTCAATGCCGACGACGTCGTCTTTACCTTCAAACGCATGATCGACCCGAACAATGCGTTCCAGAAGGCGCACCCGGTCAGCTTCCCGTATCTCAGCGACCTCGGCTATGACAAGAACATTGCATCGGTTGAAAAACTCGACGACACCACCGTGCGCTTCACGCTGCATACGTCGGACGTGGTATTCGTGCGCAACATCGCGATGGAGTTCGCCTCCATTGTCTCGGCGGAATACGCCGACCAGCTGCTGAAGGCCGGCAAGACGGAGGACCTGAACCAGAAGCCCGTGGGCACGGGGCCGTTCGTGTTCCGCGACTATCAGAAAGACGCGACCATCCGCTATGACGCGCATCCGGACTTCTGGAACAAGAAGGACGTGCGTATCGGGAAACTGGTGTTCGCGATCACACCGGACGCCGCCGTGCGCATGCAGAAACTCGCCAGCGGCGAGTGCCAGATGACGGCCTTCCCGCGCCCCGCCGACATCCAGACGGCCCGCAGCAATCCGAAACTCGCGGTGCTGTCGGGAGTGGGTTTCAACGTGGCTTACGTCGGCTACAACACCACGCACAAGCCGCTCGATAACGTGCTGGTGCGGCGCGCGCTGGACATGGCCGTCGACAAACCCGCCATCCTGAAGAGCGTCTACGAAGGCGCTGCCACCCTGGCCTCGAATCCGATGCCGCCGTCGCAATGGTCGTATAACAAGGCGTTGAAAGACGCGCCTTACGATCCCGCGAAGGCGCGCGACCTGCTGAAACAAGCGGGTTTTCCGAACGGCTTTTCGATCACGTTATGGGCCATGCCCGTACAGCGCGGTTACAACCCGAACGCACGCCTGATGGCGCAATTGATTCAGTCGGACTGGGCGAAGATCGGCGTGAAGGCGAACATCGTGACCTACGAGTGGGCCGAATATAACAAGCGCGCGAAGGTTGACGGCGAGCACGACGCCATCCTCTACGGCTGGATGGGCGACAACGGCGACCCGGACAACTGGCTCGGCACGACCCTCGGATGCGACGCGGTGCATGGCAGCAACGTGGCCAAGTGGTGCAACAAGCAATTCGACGATCTGCTCGGCAAGGCGCGGCTGATCACGGATCTGAAAACCCGCACCAAGCTTTACGAAGAGGCGCAGGTCGTGTTCAAGGATCAGGTCCCTTACACGCCGATTGCCCACGCCAATGCGTTCCAGTTGATGACGAAGGACGTCAAGGGTTACGAGATCAGCCCGCTCGGCGGACATCGTTTCGACGGCATCTCGCTGGACTGATCGAGTCTGCCTGACCTACGCGGCGGCGGGCTTTGACGGGCCCGTCGCTGCGTTGTTTCAAGCGAGGTGGTCGAAGCTGCCGGGGCCCGTTTGACGCTGTACTTTCGCTATGCGCCAGACCACGGACCGCTGATCAATCACCGCATGCACGGGTGAATGACCCATCTCGACCATGATCCGCTCTGCCGCGTCAGTGCCATTGGCGACCGAATCCCAAATCAGCATGTCGACGATCGAGCCATCGTCCAGCTCGGCGATGCGCCGCGACTGAAACCCTGGCTGGCGACTTAGCCATATATCGATGTCGGCATTGGCAGCGATAAAATCTTCGACAATGAGACCCTTGGCAAGCTTGAAGGTCGTGATTTCCATAGCTTCTCCGTATTGAACTTTCATCAACTATCTTTCATCGGCTTTGCAGCCGCACTAAGCGATCGTATTCGCAAGCCACGGAGACGGTCTGCCAAGCAGCCATCCGCTAGCCGTTGTCACTACCAGATGTGCCACCGCGTATTCTGTACGGCAATCACGGGGATACCAACGAGCCCCCGTACTGCACCCGATCCCAACGCGCACTGTTCACGAACAAGCCGCGCATTCCGCATAGTACCGATTCGGTTCGGGAAAGACTCCGGTCATCACTTCGATCAGGAATGGCCCGTTGTACCGCGACGCTTCGCTCAGCGCATCCTCCAGGTCATCGAGGCACTCGACCATGCGCGCCGCCACACCGAGCGAAGACGCAAAAGCAGTCCAGTCATGGCGAGGGAGCTTGGTGAACTGCTCCGAAATCGACCCGCTGCCGATCGCGTCGATATGGATTGCGCCATGCGCAGAGTTATTCAACACGACGTAAATCATCTTGACCCGGTAGCGCGCTGCGGTCTGAATCTCCATTCCGTGCATCAGCATGCATCCGTCGCCAGTCACTACGACACACGGGCGCTCTGGGGCTGCAAGCTTGATGCCGATCCCGGCGGCGATTGCCCAACCCATCGGCGCGAGGGAGCTGGACGAAAAGTAGTTGCCAATGCCCGACGAAAGCCAGTAATGGGCCATGAAGACACGGTGGGCGCCGGAATCCACGACGACGTTGCTGTCCTTCGGCAGTAATTGGCACAAGCGCTTCACTACGTCTCCCGGATAAAGCGATCGATCGCCGCGCGAAACCCGAACGCCGACTTCCTCGAATCGATGGTCGTACAACGGGGTTTGGCCGACCTCGGCGACCCACGCTTTTCTTGTTTCAAGCACCTTCAGGAAGTCGGCGCTGCTGTCCGTATCCGTCTGGGACAGCAAGCGAAATGTCGCGCCAATCCCGGAGAAAATTCTGCCGTGCGCGACGTGCCCCATTGCGGGCGGGTCGAAGCTGTCGTCGAAGATGATCAACTCTTTCCCGGCAGTCAGCTTCTTACTCCAATTCATGCTGTCGCGCTGGTTCAAGTCGCTGCCAAACACGACAAGGGCGTCGAGCCAGTCCGAATTGATCACGTGAGCGGCCCGCGAGTGGCTGGAGAATCCATAAATGCCGAGAGCAAGAACATGATCCTCAGGAAACGCGCCCTTTCCCGGCAGTGTGGTCGCGACGGGAATGTGAAATTTTTCGGCCACCTCGAGCAGGACCTTTGCGGTTTCCGTGTCATTGCCGCGACTTCCGATCAGGAAAGCGACTTTCTTCGATTTGAGGAGATACTGGTTGCACAAGGCATCCAACGCTGCGCGACTCGCGGGGACTTCGCACACATTGAATTCGTCATGATCGTACAGTTGCCTTGTTACGTCCTGACCGGACAGAACTTCCTGCTTTTGAACGTCAATAGGAATGCTGATGAAAGACCGCGCTCGGCGCATCCAGTTTAAACCGTCCGTCGCGCGGCGCATTTCGGCTTGAATATTTTCCTTGTTCTTTAGCTCGACGACATTTTCCACCAGGTTTCTCACCACGCCGCTTTCGAAAATGCCACTCAGCGTAGCGTCCTGGAACGCGCCTTTCCCTTCTGCGTGCGACGAGACACCGCCGGCAATATAGAGCATGGGAATCTGGTCTGCGAAAGCGGCAGCCATGCCGGGCACGAAATTCATGGTACCTGGTCCGGAAATCCCTATGCATACGCCAAATTTGCGGCTGGCCCGCGCATAACCATCGGCCATGAAGGCACTGCCAGTCTCATGAGCGCCAACGATTGCACGAATCGACGGTGACTCGTCGATTGCCTCCAGCAACGGGTAGATCAACTTCCCCGGGACCAGGAAGACGTGGTCGATCTTCGCGGACTCCAACGACTTCACGACTGTTTTCGATATGCTGAACGGAGCGAGTGATCCCATAGTTTCGAGTACGACCTGAGCAGAAACTGTTGATTGGATCTCACCATCTCTCATCCGGTCGTCGCGGGCACCCTCGCAACGGCAACATGACCAAACCGGCGGCAACCGGCATGTGGAGACAGCAAGACGGCTTGAGTGCGCTGCAAACCAACTGCAGTCGCGTCTCGCGCTGCTTCATCGTGCCCGCTTGATCAACGGGCCCGTGTCTCCATCCATGAGTACTTTTCTTCGGTTATGACGTCGCTCGCATACGCTTCACCAATGGCTGAAGCAAGATCTGCAAGGTGTTATCAACCATACGGCGGCCGTGGATCGCGGGCCTCAGTCCGTTCGACTGCAGGTTGCCAGCGATTCCTGCCTCCAACGCCTGTGCACGACACTCCGTTCGACGAGCACTGCGTTCTCACGTCGACAGCCCGCCCAATGCCAAGACCTGTTCAGAATGTCTGCCACTCCGACGCGTCACTGGCGCTGGTTGCGACCACCGTGCTCGTGCCAGCGACAAGGGCCGGAGTCTTCCCGGGTTCTGTCAACATCGCAGGCGAAGACGCGTGAAATTTCGGCGCCGTCCGGTGTGGTTCTTTCCGGGGCGTATTCGCTCGTGGCACAGATACTCGCTTGTCGTGGACCTTGAAAAAGGCTACCGTTTCACGCAGGCTTTGGGCCTGCTGGGCCATCGACTGGGCCGCTGCCGATGCTTCTTCCACCAGCGCGGCATTTTGCTGGGTTACCTGGTCCATCTGGTTGACCGCCCGGTTCACCTGCTCGATTCCGCCGCTCTGCTCTACCGACGCCGACGAGATTTCGCCCACGATGTCGGTCACACGTTTCACCGACCCGACTATCTCCTTGATCGCACCGCCAGCCTGCTCGACAAGAGTCGAGCCCGCTTCCACGCGGTTGACCGAGACGGCGATCAATTCCTTGATTTCCTTTGCGGCGGTGGCACTGCGCTGCGCGAGCGTGCGCACTTCACCGGCCACGACGGCAAATCCACGTCCCTGTTCGCCAGCACGAGCCGCCTCGACCGCCGCGTTGAGGGCGAGGATGTTGGTCTGGAAAGCAATGCCCTCGATCACGCCGATGATCTCGGACATTTTGGTCGAACTTGCAAAAATCTCGTGCATCGTCTCAACCACCTGCCCGACGATTTCGCCACCTCGCTGCGCAACGCCTGAGGCCGTGCCGGCCAGTGTGGCTGCCTGCTTCGAATTGTCGGCGTTGTGACGGACCGCGGCGGTCAGTTGTTCCATGCTCGAGGCAGTTTGCTCCAGCGACGCCGCCTGCTCCTCTGTACGGCTCGACAGGTCCAGATTATCTTGCGCGATCTGCGCACTCGTAGTCGCCACACTTTCGGCGTTCTCGCGTACATCCGAGACGACCCGCAACAGCGCATCGCGCATTGCCTTCAGCGATGCCATCAGGCTGCTCGTGTCGCCGGGCCGGAGGTCGATGCTTACGCTGAGGTCGCCGGCTGCCACGCTTCTCGCCAAGTCGGCCGCTGTCGCAGGCTCTGTTCCAAGCTGCCGTGTCAGACTACGCGTCAAGTAAACGCCGAGCCCCACACCAACCAACACAGACAGGACCACCAGAACAAGCATCAGATCGCGGCTCGTGTCGTATACCTTCTCATTAGCCTCGGCCGAGTTTTGTGCGTCACCCTGTTTCAGAGCAACCAGGGCGCTCATCACGACCAGGGTCTTGAAACCCTTGTGGTGATATTCGTTCAACAGGTAATTAGTCAGGCTGTCTCGATCCTTCAGGTCAGCCGCGTCAATCCTGCCTTTCATTTCAGTGAAGGCCTGCGTGTAATCCTGCCAGCTCTGATCGAGATCGGAAAAGGTAGCCTTCCCTTTCTCGGTGTAGACGAGGGGTTCCGCTTGATTGAGGCGTTCGCGCGCCGAGGCGATGGCTTTTCCAGCTGCGTCCAGCGATGCGGTCCGCTGCTCGGCCGTGGTGGCCAGGATGGCGTTGCGCAGGTACGTACCCGTCCTCAGCACATCGGCGTTCGCCTGCTGGATCAGGTTAAGCCCCACAAGGTCCAGCCGATAAGCCGTGTCCGCATTTGCATTGATCTGCGCCATGTTGCTCAGGCCGATCCCGCTAACGATTGCGCTGATGACCGATATCATGATGAAGGCACTGATTAGTTTGGTGCCGAGTTTCATATTGCCGAAATTCATAGTTCGCCGTGTCAAGGTGAAAGAACCGGAACAGATTGACAACGCTGGCCACAATGTACTTTCACGTAACCTATGTCTTGGCTGGGGCTAGCCGCGATAGGAGCGTGAAATGACTGCTGAAACTTCCAGGATGAGCTGGGTAGCCCCCTTTAGCTTCATGGGAATGCACGGCGAATCTCCTTGCATTTCACATCTGGCCGCGGATCCCAACCGGACCAGCAGGAAAGGCGGTAAGGACCTCATGTAGTGGTTAACGACAGTAAGATCGAAATCTTCATACTAAATAATTCTTACATTATCTTACTGATGCGCGAACCCTGATCTGGGCGGTCTCGGCACTGGCAGCGAGCGGCAGGTAGCGATAAAATGCGGCCGCGTTAACCCTGATAGCCGTTCCACATCGCCCCCATTAAATCATTCGATTTTCCCTCTTGGGCGTCCCCCCGCATACTTCGTTCACTTCCTTAACCGCTTCAACACTTCAACACTTCAACCAAGGACATAGCAATGCCGATCATCAACAGCCAGGTCAAACCGTTCAAAGCCAACGCTTACCACAACGGCGACTTCATCACCGTGACCGACGAAAGCCTGAAGGGCAAGTGGTCCGTCCTGGTGTTCTACCCGGCTGACTTCACGTTTGTTTGCCCGACGGAACTCGGCGATCTGGCCGACCGTTACGCAGAATTCAAGAAGCTGGGCGTGGAAATCTATGGTGTGTCGACCGACACCCACTTCACGCACAAGGCATGGCACGACACGTCGGAAACGATCGCCAAGATCCAATATCCGATGATCGCCGATCCGACGCTGGTCATCTCGCGCAACTTCGACGTGTTGATCGAAGAAGAAGGCCTGGCGCTGCGTGGCACGTTCGTGATCAACCCGGAAGGCGAGATCAAGCTGTGCGAAATCCACGACAACGGCATCGGCCGTGATGCAGGCGAACTGCTGCGCAAGGTGCAGGCAGCGCAATACATCGCCGCTCATCCGGGTGAAGTGTGCCCCGCCAAGTGGACGCCAGGCGCTGAAACGCTGACTCCGTCGCTCGACCTCATCGGCAAGATCTAAGCTTTAAATCCTCGTTGTAAGAGCGTTGTAAGTCCGGGCCGCTCGCGGTCCGGATGACGCTCGCCTCGCATTCGTCGCCTTGATAAAAACCCTCGTCACACGGACTCGAATCGCCATGCTGGAAGCCAACCTCAAGACTCAGTTGAAAGCGTATCTGGAAAAAGTCAGCCGGCCGATCGAGATCGTCGCTTCACTCGACAACTCGCCGAAATCGGTTGAGTTGCAAGGCCTGCTGCATGAAATCGCTACGTTGTCGGACCGCATTGCGGTGATCGAAAAACGCGACGATTCGGAGCGCAAGCCCTCGTTTTCCATCGGCGAACCGGGCAAGCCCACGGGCATCCGTTTCGCGGGCATTCCGATGGGCCATGAATTCACGTCGCTGGTGCTGGCGCTGCTCCAGACCGGCGGTCATCCGGTCAAACTCGACGACGCCGTGATCGAACAGATCCGCGCACTCGACGGCGACTATCAGTTTGAAACATATATCTCGCTGTCATGCCAGAACTGCCCGGAAGTCGTGCAGGCGCTGAACGTGATGGCGCTCATCAACCCGCGTATCCGCCAAGTCACCATCGACGGCGCGTTGTTCCAGGACGAAGTCGAGCAGCGCCAGATCATGGCCGTGCCGACCGTCTATATGAACGGCGAAGTCTTCGGTCAAGGCCGCACCGGTGTGAAGGAAATCCTCGCTAAGCTCGATAGCGGCGCTGGCGCTCGCGCGGCGAAGGAACTGGAAAAGAAAGGCGTGTTCGATGTGCTGATCGTCGGCGGCGGACCTGCCGGCGCGGCTGCGGCGATCTACTCGGCGCGCAAGGGCATCTCGACTGGCGTGGCGGCTGAACGCTTCGGCGGACAAGTGCTGGATACGCTCTCTATCGAAAACTTTGTCTCCGTGAAAGAGACCGAAGGACCGCAATTCGCCGCGGCGCTCGAGCAGCACGTGAAGAGCTATGACGTCGACATCATGGACGTGCAGCGTGCCGAAGCGCTTGTACCGGGCAAGATTCACGAGGTGCGCCTCGCCAACGGCGCGGTGCTGAAAGCGAAGACGATCGTGCTTGCCACGGGTGCGCGCTGGCGCGAAATCAACGTGCCGGGCGAGAAGGAATATCGCAATCACGGCGTGGCGTATTGCCCGCATTGCGACGGCCCGCTGTTCAAGGGCAAGCGCGTTGCGGTGATCGGCGGCGGCAATTCCGGCGTTGAAGCAGCGATCGATCTGGCTGGATTGGTCAGCGCTGTGACCTTGCTCGAATTCGGCACGGAACTGCGCGCCGACGCCGTGCTGCAACGCAAGCTGCGCAGCCTCAAGAACGTGACCATCATCACGCAGGCGCAAACCACCGAAGTCACCGGCGACGGCAAGAAGGTCAATGGTCTCTCGTACAAGGACCTGCGTTCGGGCGAAACAACGCACGTTGAACTGGAAGGCGTATTCGTGCAGATCGGGCTGGTGCCGAATACGGAATGGCTCAAGGGCACGGTCGAATTGTCGCGTCATGGCGAGATTGTTGTGGATGCGCGGGGCGCGACCTCAGTGCCGGGCGTATTCGCCGCCGGCGATGTCACCACCGTCCCGTTCAAGCAGATCGTGATCGCGGTCGGCGAAGGGGCCAAGGCTTCGCTTAGCGCCTTCGATTACCTAATCCGCAATTCGGAGACGGAAACGGAAACGGCAGAAGTCGCGGCCGAGGAAGTGGTCGCCTGAAGCGAGTCGACCGCCCGGATCGCTGCTAAAACAGCGATCCGGTTCCTGTAATAGAACGCCCGATAATCTCTATCACGTTGATTATCGGGCGTTTTTTCGTCTTCCTGTGCTGCTGTTAGTGTGTAAAAAATACCGTTAATTATGCGATTCCTAAAAAGCCTAAAGATTCGTCTGAAGATGCCGTAGATACCAAAAGTGAGACCCGGTTCTCACGTCGAGTGCCCCTCCCGCGGACGTCAGGACGCACTCGCTGATGAACAATCACCTCGAGGTCATAACGTCATGGGAATTCTCGGAAACACCTTCAGCACGCTCTTTCGCGGCAATGGGCGATCGGCCCCCGGCATGGCGCAAAAGCTTGAACGCGCACTTCGCCGTGAGGGCGATTTGAAACGCGAACTGACGCAATTGCAGGCCAGGGTATCGGCGATGCCGCCGGACATCGAGGTCAAGATGGACCTGATGAAATTCGATGTCGCGCAGGAGAAGGCATCGGTTGCGAGTTTGACGACGGCGCTGCTTGAGGCTCAGGAAAACCTGGAGCTCGAGAAGGCAAACCGGTCGGCCGCGATCCATCTTTTGAAAAAACACGGCGTGGTGGATGGCGTTGCTTACGCGAGCTTTACTCGCGAGCAACGCGTCGAGCTGATTGCCGTGGCGATGGATGAGGTCGCCGGCAAGGAGACGACGAGCCGGTGGAGAGCGCGGTCGCCGGCTGCGAAATCGTCTTCAAGTAAAGGCGCGTAAAAGCGGCGAGGTGCGGGCTGAGGACGCCGCCTTTCATTCAGCTTTTCCCCAAACACCGCCCGCCCCAATCACGCTCGCCCATATCTTTAGCTCGTTTTGATATTTAAGATTTGCATAAGCCGATGTTAGCCTTTGAAGCAATCGGCAGGCGTCACGAAGCGTTCTTCACGCACTGCCTCACAGCGTGATTCAACGAGGAGTGTCTTTCGTGAGCGTCGAATTCATCGGCATGATCCAGCAGCAAAAAGTGTCGGAGACGCATCTGGCGCGCGGTCCGGCTATCGACATCGACTACACGCGCAACTTCGCTCAGGCCCACGAAAAAGCCGGCTTCGACCGCATTCTGGTGCCCTATCAGTCGACCAGCCCCGACGCCATGCTGACAGTCGCCTACGCAGCCGGCGTCACGCAACGCGTGCACTTCATGCTCGCGCACCGGCCCGGTTTTGTCGCGCCTACACTAGCCGCACGTCAGCTCGCCACGCTCGATCAGCTAAGCGGCGGGCGCCTTGCGGTTCACTTCATCTCGGGCGGCAGCGACGTCGAGCAACGCCGCGACGGCGACTATCTTTCGCACGATGAACGCTATGCCCGCACCGACGAATATCTGCAGATCCTGCGACGCGTGTGGACCGAGTCCGAACCCTTCGATCACGAAGGCCGCTATTACCGCTTCGAACAGGCTTTCTCCGAAGTAAAGCCCAAGCAGGCACCGTACATACCGATCTATTTCGGCGGTGCGTCGGCGCCGGCTATCGAAGTAGCGGGCAAACATGCGGACGTCTACGCGCTGTGGGGTGAATCGAAGGAACAGGTGCGCGAACAGGTCACCCGCGTTCGCGCCGAAGCAGCAAAACACGGGCGCAACGTGCGCTTCTCGGTATCGTTCCGGCCGATTCTCGCGGCGACCGAAAAGGCCGCGTGGGAACGCGCCGAACACATCCTTGCTGAAACGCGGCGGCTGCGCGCGGAGCAAGGTCTCAGTGAAGCGACGCCGCAGCAAAGCGAAGGCGCCCGTCGCCTGCTCGCTGCAGCAGGCGACGGCGTGCGCGCCGACGATCGCCTGTGGACCGGCGTGGCCAAGGAGATAGGCGGCCGTTCGAATTCGACGGCGCTCGTCGGGACGCCAGCACAAGTGGCCGAGACGCTGGCCGAATATCACGCGCTCGGCGTAACCACGTTCCTGATTCGCGGCTTCGATCCACTGGAAGATGCGCTCGATTATGGCCGTGAGTTGATTCCGGCCACGCGTGAACTGACCTCACATGTAGCGCACGCGGCTTGAATCTTCACCCACGATGAGTCATGAAAAATTGCACGGGTTTATCGGCGAGATTGCGCAACTCGTCGATGACCATTTGCCCGAATCGCAACTACTCGAACGACACGCTTCCCACCCTCTGGAACCTCTCGAAGGAACGACTCGACTCATGAGCGCCATCCCGCAGCGCAGCTTCAACGACGTGCGCGACGCCCTGCTTTCAAAGCGCGAAATTGCATTCCTCGATGTCCGCGAAGAAGATCCGCACGCGCAACGTCATCCCTTGTTTGCAGCGAACCTGCCGTTATCGAAGATTGAACTCGACGCCTTTACGAAGCTCCCGCGCAAGAGTGTGCCGATCGTCTTGCTTGATGACGGCGAAGGACTGGCAGAACGTGCGGCGCGACGTTTTGAAGCGCTCGGCTACACCGATGTCACGTTGCTCGAAGGCGGTCTGAAAGGCTGGGAACGCGCAGGCGGTGAAGTGTTCCGCGACGTCAACGTACCAAGCAAGGCGTTCGGCGAGTTCGTGGAAGCGAAACAGCACACGCCGGCGTTATCGGCTGAGGCAGTCGACGCGCTGCTGAAAAGCGGCGAGGACGTGGTCGTGCTGGACGCGCGCCGCTACGACGAATATCAGACGATGAATATCCCCGGCAGCATCAGCGTACCGGGTGCTGAACTCGTGTTGCGCGCCCGGGCGCTCGCACCCGACCCCAAGACACGCGTGATCGTGAATTGCGCGGGACGTACGCGCAGCATCATCGGCACGCAGTCGCTGGTGAATGCGGGAATTCCGAACCCGGTGGCGGCGTTGCGCAACGGCACGATCGGCTGGCTGCTTGCGGGTCAATCGCTCGCGCATGGCAGCGCACGCCAGTTCGCGGCGGACGATGGCCTTGCCAATACCGAGTCGCGTCAATCTGCACGTGCAGTCGCAGATCGTGCGGGCGTAAAACGCACGACGTTCGCTGACGCGCAACACTGGGCCGAAGACACGACACGCACGACCTATCGCTTCGATGTCCGCACGCCGGCCGAATACGAGCACGCGCACGCGGCGGGTTTTCAAGGCGCGCCGGGCGGCCAGCTCGTGCAGGAAACGGAGATGTTCGCGCCGGTTCGCGGTGCCCGCGTCGTCCTTTTCGACGACGACGGCGTGCGCGCCAACATGACGGCGTCATGGCTCGCGCAGATGAATATCGACGTGTATGTGATCGATGACGCAACGAGCGTTGTGCTCACGGAACAAGGCCCGTGGCGCGGTGCAAAACCGCAACCTGCACCAACGCCTGCGATCACCGCAAAAGACCTCGCCACCCTGCTCGACGACCCAGCGAGCCAGACCATCGTGCTCGACTTCACGGCGAGCGCCAACCATGTGAAGGGACACATTCCCGGCGCTTGGTGGACCGTGCGCTCGCGGCTTGCGCTCGACCTGCCCGCGTTGCCGGACGCGAAGCAATACGTGGTCACGTGCGGATCGAGCGCACTTGCGGCGTTCGCCGGACCGGATGTGGCGGCGCTCACATCGAAGCCGGTCCTGTTGCTCGAAGGCGGTACCGCTGCGTGGGCCGCGGCAGGTTTACCGCTTGCCAAGGGCGAGACCCATCTGGCGTCGCCGCGTATCGACCGGTATCGGCGTCCGTATGAAGGCACCGACGCTCCGCACGAAGCAATGAACGCGTACCTTGAGTGGGAGTACGGGCTAGTCGCGCAACTCGAACGTGATGGCACGCACGGCTTCTTCGTGATCTGAAGCAGCAGGTCTGACGCGGCCCGGTCCGCGTCATTCCAACTTCGGCGCTTAGCAAAGCAGAACTATGCGTTTGTCTAATGGCGCGGCGAATCGTATCGTGAATCCTTTCTCCTGCATGGACGATTCATGAAACGACGCAGCCTCCTGTTGATCGCCGCGCTGACTGCATTCACCGTGCTGCACCCTCTTGCTTCTGCAGCCGAAACCGTTTTGAAAGTCGGCGACCAGCAGTTGCAGACACGCGGCATTCTCGAAGCCTCGGGCCAGTTGAAGGACGTGCCGTACAAGATCGAGTGGCTCAACTTTCCGGCCGCGCAACCGCTCGGTGAGGCCTTGAATGCAGGCGCAATCGATATAGGCGGTCTCGGCGATGCGCCGCTGATCTTCGCTTATGCCGCCGGTGCGCGCGTACGCGCGGTCGCGGCAACCCGCTCGCAACCGGTCGACCTCGCGATTCTCGTGCCGGCCGGATCGTCCATCAAGAGCGCTTCGGATCTCAAGGGCAAACGCATTGCGACCACGCGCGGTTCCATCGGCCATTTTCTGGCCATCGCGACCCTTGAACGCGCAGGGATCAAACTCTCTGACGTGACGCTGGAGTTCATGCAACCCGCCGATGCCAAGTCCGCTCTGGAGTCGGGCAACGTCGATGCATGGTCTACATGGGACCCCTATGTCGCGCTCGGCGAGTTGCGCGATAACAACCGCAGCGTGGCGAACGGTGTGGGCCTGTCATCGGGGCTCAGCTTCCAGGCCGCCACCGACGAATCGATCAAGACCAAACGCGCGCAAATCGATGACTTCGTGCGTCGCGTAGCGGCCGGTCAACAATGGGCACTATCGCATCCTGACGAAGTCGCGACTATTCAGTCGCGCGTCACGCACCTACCGGCCGATGTGCTGAAGGTCGTCTATCAGCGAGCGCAATTAAAGCCGATCGCCATCGACAGCGGTGTGATCGCCGAGCAGCAGCGCACCGCCGATCTCTACGTTCGCGCGGGCGTGATCAAGACGACGCTTGACGTGACACCAAGTTTCGACACCCAGTTCACGGCGCACTAAGAATTTTCATCAACGGACCCCCCGATGACCGTACGGCATCCGCCCACTGCCTTGCAGGACCCGATTGCGCTTGACGCCCTCGCCGATCTCGACAGCGCCGCCGCCGATCAATGGCTCGCCGCGCTCACTCAGGATTTCGCTGCGAGCGCTGCGGCGCTGGATCGCGCCGCCCTCTTTCCCCACGACAACCTCGCGCGGTTGCGAAGCGCCGGCTTGCTCGCTTTGACAGTTCCGCAAGCGCTAGGCGGCCGCCAGGCGACGCTCCCGCAAGTGCTCAAGGTAGTGCGCGCGGTTGCTCGCGGCGAGCCGTCGACGGCGCTGATCCTCGTGATGCAGTGTCTTTATCATCTGCGCCTGCAGGCCAATCCGAACTGGCCACAAACGTTGAAGGAACGGGTCGCGCGCGATGCGGTGGAAAACGGCGCGCTCATCAACTCGCTGCGCGTGGAGCCGGAGCTGGGCTCGCCGTCACGCGGTGGGTTGCCGGGTACGATCGGGTGCCTGACCGATAGCGGCGACGCCTGGATTCTCAACGGCAGCAAGATCTATTCGACCGGCAGTCCGGGCCTGACATGGTTCGCTGTTTGGGGCCGCACCGACGAAATCTCGCCGCGCGTCGGGACGTTCCTCGTGCATCGCGATACAGTTGGCATTCGATTCGGCGAGCCGTGGAACCACCTCGGCATGCGTGCAACCGGAAGCCACGAAGTGATCTTCGAGAACGTACGTGTTCCCGCTGCTCATGCAGTCGACCTTAATCCTCCCGAGATCGCCGCGAGCGGCATGGACCCGCTCACCACGCTGTGGATGAACGTGCTGCTTTCGTCGATCTACGACGCCGTCGCCCGGTCCGCGCGCGACTGGTTTGCGTCATGGGCCATGGATCGCAAACCCGCCAACCTGGGCGCGCCACTGTCGAGCCTTGGGAGTTTCCAGCAGACGCTTGGCCGTATCGATGCGTTGCTGCTCAACAATCGCGTGCTGCTGGACGCCGGTGCGCACGGCAACATTCCGCTGCATGAAGCACCGGCCATCAAGTACCTCGTGACGCAGAACGCCATCACCGCCGTTGAGCTCGCGGTCGAGGCAAGCGGCAATCCGGGGCTGAGCCGCAACAACGCGCTTGAACGCCATCATCGCGACGTGCTGTGCTCGCGCATTCATACACCTCAAAACGACGCGCTGCTCGGCGCATTCGGGCGCGCCGCCTTCGCTGGATTGACCGCGCACCAAGCCAAACAATCTCTTAAGGGAGCACCACTATGAGCGTTGAATTCATCGGTTATGTCAGCCATCAGGAATCAAGCGAAATCCACTTGCCGCAAGGACCCGCGGTCAATCCGCCGTACATCGCCGCGGTCGCGCAAGCGCATGAATACGGAGGTTTCGATCGCGTGCTGATCGCTCATTCAAGCGCGTCGCCGGACGGCTTCCAGATCGCGTCGTTCGTCGCGCAGCAGACGAAGCGTTTGGGCGTCCTGCTTGCGCATCGGCCGGGCTTTGTCGCGCCGACGCTCGCCGCCCGTCAACTCGCCACGCTCGATCACTTCAGCGCAGGCCGCACCGCCGTGCACATCATCTCCGGCGGCGACGATACCGAACAGCAACGCGACGGCGACTTCCTCGAACACGACGACCGCTACAAGCGCACCGATGAATACCTCGATGTCGTGAAGCGCTCATGGACCAGCGAAACGCCGTTTGATCACGAAGGCGCGTTCTATCGGGTGAAGGGTCACCGGTCACTGGTTCGTCCCGTGCAGAAGCCGCATCTGCCGGTGTATTTCGGCGGTTCGTCGGAAGCAGCGATCCAGGTCGCGGGCAAGCATGCCGATGTTTTTGCGCTCTGGGGCGAGTCGCTGGCCCAGGTCGCCGAGACCGTAGCCCGGGTGCGCGCGGCCGCCAAACCGTATGGGCGTGAGAACGCCATCCGGTTCAGCCTTTCGCTGCGACCGATCATCGCTTCGACAGAAGATGCCGCATGGGCACGCGCAGAATCGATCCTCGCGCGCGCGACCGACGTGGTGAAAAGCAATCCCAACTTCACGCGGCGCCCGAGCGAACCGAAGAACATCGGTGCACAACGGCTGCTGGCCGAAGCAGCAAAGGGAACCGTGGTGGATAAGCGTCTGTGGACCGGCATCACCGCGCTGACAAAAGCGGCGGGCAACTCCACGTCGCTGGTCGGTACGCCCGAGCAGGTGACCGAAGCGTTGATCGAGTATTACCGCCTCGGCATCTCGACATTCCTGATCCGCGGTTTCGATCCACTGGAAGATGCGCTGGGTTATGGGCGCGATCTGTTGCCGCTGGTGCACGCCGCAGTTGCGCATGAGGACAGAAAAACGAGCAAGAAGGAACTCGAAGCGGTTCAGGCCTGAACAAAATTCGGCAACGTGAACAGCGGTGACATCGGGCAACGGTCATGTATTTTCTTGACTACCGCTGCAGCGCCGTCCACGAAACGCTGCAAGCTCCGTCGATCTGTTGCAATTCGACCATCGCGCAGTCGCGAACAATAAAGACCGCTGCAAGGTCGTCAAACGCTGTCGTCGCAAGACGTCTGGGTGCAGCGAATGTCGTTCCTACGCTCTGAAGTAAAACGCGATCGGTTTCATGCGGACCGGCGACGATCGCCTTCATTCGCAGCAGCCGATCACCAGTCATACCGGCGATATTTTCGAGCCACTCGAGAACATCTTCCCAGTTTGGCTTCTGGGTAAACCGGGCGCGAAACACGCGCACGCGAGGATGGAACAAGGTCCCCCCGACGCGCGTTGACTCGCTGCCTACGATCTGCGGTGACACCAAAGTATCCACCGCCGCAAAGGCCTCACAGGCCCGGATCGATGGCGCAAATTCATCGACAATACGAGCCATCGGATTGATGCCGGCGACCACGCTGCGCGCCTGCGCGCGCCGTTCAGGACTGACAAGATCAATCTTGGTCAGCACCACCGTATGCGCGGCGCCGAGCTGCGCGGAGGCATCTTCGAAATCGCGGTCGAGCGGTGGGCGGCTACAGTCGTAAGTGGCAACGATATGCAGCCGAAAGCGCAACTTCGCGAGTTGTTCCAGCGAACGCATGACGGCCCCAGGCCGCGACAACCCACTACATTCCAGAACGATCCGCTCGAATGGCTTTTGGCCCGCCTCCGCGCGCAAAGCGACCAGCTCTTCGACTGTCGTAGCCAGATCATCAGTCAACGAACAACATACGCAGCCGTTGCTGAGGGTTGCCATCATCATGCCACGGGCCGACTCCGAAAGAACCACCCCATCGATGTTGACGGCACCCACTTCGTTCACGATGACGGCTGTCGATGCACCGCTGCCCGAGTCAAGCAACGCTTCGAGCAACGACGTCTTGCCGCTCCCCAGAATGCCGACGAGGATGACAAATTGCGGGGATATCGAGTTCATACCTTTGACCTGACGTTTGGTCCGAGGGGTGTCTCGCCGTCCGGCCACGTAGCCGACACCATCGCGCGCACGTCAGCCAGTAGTTCCTCGACCCGGAACACGACTCCACCCTTGATGGTCAGTTCAATCGAGCGCTTTTGTTCCAGTGAGCGCAACTCGTCGTTCAGCCGCAAAGCGCCGGTTCCGTAAAGCAGCTTGAAATCGGTCAAAGGGTTCTGGTCGTGCACGAGAATGTCCGCACAGCGACCGACCTCGAGCGCGCCGGTCTCGTCTTCCATGCCCAGCAGTTCGGCAGATTGGGCCGTCGCTGCGCGCAGCACTTCCAGCGGCGAGAATCCGGCCTCCTGAAACAGTTCGAGTTCCCGGACATATCCGAACCCGTAGATCTGGAACATGAACCCGGAGTCGCTGCCCGGACATACGCGGCCTCCCCTATTCTTGTATTCGTTGAGAAACTGCATCAGGATGCGAAAGCTCTCGCGCCACTCGACTTCGTTCTTCACAGACCAGCGATAAAAATACGCACCGTGACCGCCGCGCTGTGGCTGGAAATACTTCCACGTGGTGTTATCCGTATACGAGTCGTGCCATTCAGCCCTGCGCGCACGCATGAGATCCCGGTTACCGTCATACACGTTCATGGTAGGGACGAAGGTATGGCCGACGGCCAGAAACGCATCCAGGACGTCATTCCACTTCTGACTGCCCGGCTTCGCCGCCTGGAGGAACGTCTGGCCGGCAGTGGAGAATCTCAGGTACTCGTCGTTATAGTTGTAGTCGTCGCCAATTGTTTGCAGCGTCCTGCCCTCGAAGAGCGCCTCCGGCAAACCGTACGCGTGCTCAGTGCTTGTCAGCCCCCATTGCGCCGTCTTGAGCGCGTTCATACGGCCTACCGAGAGTTGAGCATGATGGCAACACGTACGCAGCCCGAGCAGCTTGCACTCGTCCAGAGCCGCTTGCATGATCGCCGGCGGTGCTCCGAAAAACTTCACCCCCTTTGCGCCTCTTTCACTGACTTTTCTCAGCCATTGCCGTCCTTCTTCGGGACTGTAGATCGTCTTGAGGTAGTCGTTGACGGCAGGAAAGTAGACGTACGGGTACAGATGCGGCGCCGCGATGCGGTTCGCGTCGGCCGCGGCTTTCTGCTCACAGGTCCATTCGAGTCCGTTCATGCAGCCCGCTTCGCGCACTGACGTCACACCATGTGCAAGCCAGAGCTTGTACACATAGTCCGCCGGCATCATTTCGCCGTTTTCCTCATGAAACGGGGTGCCGATATGTGCGTGACAGTCGATGAATCCCGGCGTCACGAACTTGCCTGAACAGTCGATCTCATGGTCGCCCGCGGCAGGCCTGCGCTGCTCGTTGATGGGAAGGCCAGGCACGCCTACGGCTGCAATTTCCGTGATCCGGTCGCCTTCGATGACGATATCGGCAGGTCCCCAAGGGGGCGCGCCGGTGCCGTCAATAACCGTTGCGCCGCGCAGGATCAGCCGGCGAAACGGGCCGTCGCCACGGTCTCGCGACGAGGAAGGACGAACCTGGCCAAGCCCCTTCCTTGCAAAGCCCGCGACCATTTCTTCGCCGACTTCAATAGTGATGTTTGGCGTCGTCATTATTCCTCCCGGTTTCCGCTACGGACGCAACCAGTTCGTCCCGGGCATAGGGTAGAAACTCAAAAAAACAGGAGATACCTATCAAACATACAAAACAGACAAGAAAGTTTCCTTTTTTCTGACGCTTATTCTATGTTTGATACAAATCCCACCATGTTCATTGCGTTGTTTCGAGGGTAGTTGTGCGAATTGTGGCTGAGTCCAATGACTAACAGGGAGCGCGCGGACAACCTGTGCGTTCAACCTCATAGACGAAGTCACACGCATGCATCAGGAGTGGAGATGAACACGGTAGATCTGACGGCAACCTACGACGAGGACCGGGTAACCCGGCGACGCGCCATTGTCGCGACCGTACTGGGCAATGGCTTCGAATGGTTCGACTTCATGGTGTACGGCTTTTTTGCCATCACTATCGCCAAGCTTTTTTTCCCCACCGGTAACGACCTGAGTTCGTTGATGCTGTCGGTTGCGACCTTCGGCGTCGGCTTTCTGGTCCGCCCGTTCGGCGGCATTTTGATCGGCATTTACGCGGACCGCGCCGGCCGTAAGGCGGCACTGTCATTGACCATTCTATTGATGTGCGCGGGCACCGCGCTGATCGGCCTTGCCCCAACCTACTCGCAGATCGGCGTCGCCGCGCCTTGCCTGATTGTGATTGCACGGCTGCTCCAGGGATTTTCCGCCGGCGGGGAAATGGGCACGGCGACCGCGTTCCTGACTGAACATGCTCCGATGGGGAAGAAAGCCTATTACTCCAGCTGGATTCAAACGAGTATTGGCTTCGCCGTGCTGCTCGGGGCATGTTTCGGCACGGGTATCACGCTCGGACTGTCTGCGCAGGATGTCGAAAGCTGGGGTTGGAGAATTCCGTTTCTCTCCGGTTTGCTGATCGGACCGATCGGTTTTTTTATCCGGCGCAACCTCGAGGAAACGCCGGTCTTTCTCAACGCCACTGACAAGTCCAAGACGCCGCTTGCCGATGTGTTGCGCGACTATCCGCGGCAAACATTCGCGAGCTTCGCGATGGTCGTGCTGTGGACCGTGTGCATCTACGTCATCCTCTTCTACATGCCGACGTTCTCGGTCAAGGTGCTCAAGCTGCAGCAGCCGGCCTCCTTCATTGCAGCAATGGTAGGCGGCGTGGTGATTACGGTTTGCTCCCCGATCACTGGCTGGTGGTCCGACAAGATCGGCCGGAAATGGCTCCTGGCGGGTTCAGCCGCGGCGATGCTTCTGCTGGCGTGGCCGATGTTCGCGATGATCGTGTCATCCCCGTCGCTTGCCACGCTATGCATCTTTCAGGCCGCATTTGGCGTGCTGATTGCGATCTACACGGGCCCGATTCTCGCCGCGCTCTCCGAAACGTTCCCGACGAAAGTATTGTCTACCGGCCTGTCAGTCGCGTACAACCTTGCTGTCATGACGTTTGGCGGTTTCGCCTCGCTGATTCTGACATGGCTGATCAGCAAGACCGGCACTGCAATGGCGCCCGCGTTCTATGTGATGTTCGCGGCTGCTTTCAGTCTGCTCGGCGTGCTGTTCGGCTACCGGCAACCCGTCGCGAGCAGACAACCCGACATTGCTGTGCCCTGCTAGCGCGTCACGCTGCGTTTACGGAAAAAAATGAAACTCGATACAGCAATAAGGGAGACGATATTACGTGATGCCGAAGTGGTGGCAGGGTCGCAGACGCTGGACCGGGAGATCACGTGGGTTCATATGGTCGACCATCCGGACATTGCGCAATGGGTCAAGCCGGGAGAACTGTTGCTGACGACCGGATACAACTGGCCAAGCGAAGAGGTTTCCTCAAGAGAGCTGGTAAGAAACCTCAGCAAGGTGGGGCTTGCGGGCGTGGTACTCGCCGTGCCCCACTTTCGCGAACATTTCCCGCCTGAGGCGCTTGAAGAAGCTAACCGGGTTGGCCTGCCGCTTCTCGAACTTCCCTGGGATGTTCCGTTCAGCGAGGTCACTCACGAAATACTCGCCAAGATCATCAACTTCCAGGGCGACATCATCGAGCGGTCCGAAAAGCTGCACCGGGCGCTCACCAACGCGGCCGTCTCAGCGACAAGCCTGTCGGACATCGCAGCCGCGCTGACCAGCCTGCTCGGGCGCTTCGTGACATTCACCGATCCGGCCGGCGGCATCCTGGGTGGATCGGACACGGTTGAAGCGCTCACACTGCTCGAACCTCAATTCGTTGGTTCGGTGCAGGGTGGCTCGCTTTCTATCGACCTCACGGCAATGCAACGGCCGCTCGCGGTGGAGTTCGCTACAGAGGCAACAGTGCTGCATCGCATCGTCTTCCCGGTACGTCTGCACGATACTGTCGTCGCACTCATCTGGCTCGACCTCGCGGGCAACGAAACGCAAGAGCTCGATGCGCGTGCAATCGAGCATGCGAGCGTGGTTGCAGCGCTGCACATGATGCATCAGCGGCAACTCGCCCAACAGGAAGACCGCCTTGGGTATGCGCTCGTTGCCGGCCTTCTTGACGGCGAATTTTCAGCGACAGCCGGTGCCCTCGAACGCGCCCGGGTCTGTGGCTGGAGCGATTCAAAAGCTTATCGCGTGTGCCTGGTCCTGCTCGATGAGCCAATTCCACTGACGCCGGAAGGGCTCGAGCGACGCGAGCGCTGGGTCGAGTCACTCAAGCGCCAGTTGCGCGCAAGGAAGCTCCCCGAGCTCATCGCGATATGGCTGAACCAGATCAAGTTTATCGTTCCGGAAGACGCATCGGCGTCGTCATTGTGGGAAGCGCTGTCAGATAAACGCTCCGCCATGGCAATCAGCCGGATTCACACTGGCGTGAAAGGTATGGCAGTGGGAGCGCAGGACGTGGACGCGCTTGTGCCGACATTGCGCCCTGGACGCCTGCATCAATTCGACGAAATTCTTTTCCCTCGAGCATTGATGGGAGACCCGAATGCTCGCGAACTGCTCGTCGAGCGACTGATCGGTCCGCTCTCGGAGAAACGGCGCGGGGAATCGCTGCTGGAGACATTGTGCGCTCTCGCGGACGAGGGCTTCCAGCTCGCCAACACGGCGAAGGCACTCGGCATTCATATCAGCACGCTGCGTTATCGCGTCGAGCGCATCGAAAGCATACTGAAGTTGTCACTCGAAGATCCGAAGCTGCGGTTTCAACTGCAAGTAGCGGTAGCGCTGTATCGCCTTCGAGAAGACTAACTGGGTTTTTTCATACGCTCCGTAGGAAGACCGCCGTCATATTTCACGGTTTAATCTGAGAAACCGGCTCAGCTATCTGCCTCCGTCCTTCAACGATCGGGAACATCGACGCTGCACATCGCGCAGCGCACCGTGCACTGACGCGCACGTAGCATCAGCTCATCAATCAAGCACTCTCGAAACGAGGTCACTTATATGTCGATCCACTCACTCACCGAAGCCGACCGCAAGCATCTGATCCACCCGGTCGTCAGTTATCGCGCACACGAAGCACGCGGCGTCACCATTCTCGAGTCCGGCCGGGGCGCTTACCTGCGCGACGCAAACGGCAACGAACTGCTGGATGCCTTCGCCGGGCTGTGGTGCGTCAATGTCGGCTACGGCCAGGACAGCATCGTCAAAGCCGCATCTGAACAGATGACCCGCCTGCCCTACGCCACCGGCTATTTTCATTTCGGCTCGGAACCGGCGATCGAACTTGCGGAGCAGCTCGTCAGCCGGGCCCCCAAGTCCCTGCAACACGTCTATTTCACACTCGGCGGCTCCGATGCGGTGGACTCGGCAATCCGCTTCATCACGCACTACTACAACGCGACGAACCGTCCGTCGAAAAAGCACATCATCGCGCTCGAACGGGGGTATCACGGTTCATCGGCTGTGGGCGCCGGCCTGACCGCGATTGCGAGCTTCCATCGCAACTTCGACGTACCACTGCCCACCCAGCACCATATCCCATCGCCCTACCCTTATCGCAGCGCGACGCCTGACGATCCACAGGCGATCATCGCGGCTTCAGTCGCCGCGCTCGAAACCAAGGTTGCCGAACTCGGCGCTGAGAACGTCGCGGCATTCTTTTGCGAGCCGGTGCAAGGTTCCGGCGGAGTCATCGTGCCGCCTGCAGGATGGCTCAAGGCGATGAGCGAAGCTTGCCACAAGCTCGACATCCTGTTCGTGGCCGACGAAGTGATCACCGCGTTCGGCCGCACAGGACCCCTGTTCGCGTGCGAGACAGAAACCGTTGAACCGGACTTGATGACCGTCGCCAAAGGCCTGACCGCCGGCTATGCGCCGATGGGTGCCGTGCTGATGTCCGACGCGGTTTATCAGGGTATAGCGGACGGCGCGGACAAGTCCGTTGCGATCGGCCACGGCCAGACGTATTCCGCTCACCCGGTCAGCGCCGCGATCGGCCTCGAAGTCATGCGCCTCTATCACGAGGGCGGATTACTGGCCAACGGCATTGCACAAGCACCGCACTTCGCAAATGGGCTCGACGCGTTGCTGACGCATCCGCTCGTGGGCGACGCACGCCATAGCGGCCTGCTCGGCGCGCTTGAACTGGTGTCGGACAAAGATACCCGGAAGGGATTCGATGCATCGCTCAAGCTGCCTGAACGCATCTTCGAGGCCGCGTACCGGAACAAGGTCATATTCCGCGCATTCGGCGACAACATTCTCGGTTTTGCGCCCGCACTCTGCTACACGCGGGACGATTTCGCATTGATGTTCGAGCGTGTCGAGAAGACGCTTGACGACTTGCTCGAACACGCCGATGTACGAGCAGCGTTGCGAAGCAAAGCCGCCGCTTAAGCGACATGCCGGATACAACGGCTACGCCACCTTAGCGGAGCCATCCCGGAGTCTTTCGCTCTGGCGCGCCGCGATGGATTGTCGACGTGACGGACCTCATTGTTCGTCCGTTAGCAATCTGTCCAGCGGCGCGGCATGCTTCACGAACGGAGATCTGATGACGATGTAGCTGAAGTACTTCTCAATGCCGATGTTGAGATCCAGCAGCCTTTCCACCACCTCCTGATAGTGGCCGATATTGCCGACCAGAAACTTCAGCAGATAGTCATAACCTCCGCTGACCAGGTGGCACTCGATGATCTCGTCGATCTCCCGGACATTCGCCTCAAACCGGATGAAATCCTCGCGTCGATGGTCATGCAGCATCACCTCGGTAAAAACCGTCACCGTAGTCGTCAGCTTGGCAAGATTGAGATGCGCGCCGTATCCGGAGATGATGCCCGACGATTCGAGCCGTTTGACCCGTTGAAGACATGGACTCGGCGATAACCCGACGGCGTTGGCCAGGTTTGCATTCGTTATATTGCCGTTCTTTTGCAGTTCCGCCAGGATCTTGATGTCGATCCGATCCAGTTTTTGTCGAGTGGTCATATCGTGCTCTCGCGTCCGGTGATTTTTTCAGGCGGGTCTATCCGGTCACCCTCTGCTGAGCTCTTCGTGGTGCGCCTTCACCAGTTGCGCCATGCTCGTGAACTTGAACTCAACCGCCGGCTCATTGACCGTGCGCATGGTGGCACCGAAGCCCCGCTGCTCGAACCGACGGTAGATCCAGCAAGATTTCATGCCGAGCTTGGCCGCCGGTTCGTGATCGTGGAATATGCTGTCCGCAATGTGCAGCGTCTGTTCCTTCCGCACGCCAAGGGAAGGAAGAATATCAAGCATGTAATCGAAATTTCGATGAGAGGGCTTATAAGAACCGACATCTTCCGCTGTAATGACCGCGTCGAAGTCTACTTCCAGCATCGATCTGCTGCCGGCGAAACTTTCGTTGTCAACGTTGGACAGGATGATCAGCTTGAAGTACTTCTTGAGATATTGAAGCGTACTCGCGGAGTCGGGGAAAGCAGGCCACTGCCCCACCGACCGTCCGTATGCGGAAGACTCTTCCATCGTATAGGGAACGCTCCATTCCTCTGCGAGCCGTTTGAAGACGACCGCGAGCAGATCCCGATACGGCATCTCCGGCGTGTAACGCTGCTGACAAGACTCGTGACGCGCATGCGCCTCGAGCACCTCGTCACGCGTCAACGGCTTCTCAAGGCGTTTGATCAGAGGCATGAGACCCGCCGTTATACCGCGTTCCCAGTCGATCAGCGTGCCGTAACAATCGAAGGTGAGCGCCCTGAAATCAGTGAGTCGCACTTGAACCTCCTAAAAAATAAATCGCATTGGACATTGCGGGCCGCCACGCGGCCCGCAATGTCCTCTAACTCTGGCCACGCGGCAGACGCTATCAGGCGTTACTTTTGCAGCAAGGCTTCCTGATGCGCTTTCACCAGGCCAGCCATATTGTCGAAGCGGAAGTCCACCTTAGGCTGCTGGCCCGGATTCATTGTCGCACCGAAGCCTTCTTGAGCGTGCCGGCGATAAATCCAGCACGATGCCAGGCCAATTTCGTTTGCGGGTTTGTGATCGTGAAACAGGCTCTCGGCGGTATGCAGGATTTTTTCTTTTTTAATTCCACGGTCGCCAAGCTTGTCCAGCATGTATTCGAAATTACGCGGCGACGGCTTGTACGAACCAACGTCTTCGGCCGTGATGATCGCGTCGAACTCGACCTGCAGTTTTGCATTGCTGTAGGTGAAGCTTTCGTTATCGATGTTCGACAGGATAACGAGCTTGTAATGCTTCTTGAGGTATTGCAGGGCTTCTGCCGAATCTTCGAAAGCCGGCCAATTCTGCACTGACTTTCCGTACGCTACGCAGTCACCTAGCGTGACCGGCACCTGCCATTCCTCGGCCAGTCGTTTGTACACGATAGGCAGCAGTTCCTGATACCGCTTGGCCGGCGTGTATTTTTGCTGCGAGGATTCGTGGCGTGCGTGAGCTTCAAGGACCTGATCGCGCGTCAGCGGCTGCTTGACGCGCTCAAGAAGGGGACGCAGACCTTCGAAGATCCCAGTCTCCCAATCAATCAAGGTCCCATAGCAGTCAAACGTCAGCGTATCGAAGTCGGTGAGTTTCATAACAATTTCCCCTCAGTTGTTCACAGGATGAGCTCACAGTGTATTGACTCGCGGCAGCAGCCGTTACTGATGTCGAGATCAGCATCAGCACCCGGTTTCGCGCGATAGCGGCCCGACAGCAGATTCTGCTGCCGCGTTTGCAGCCTCGCGGATTCCGGACGTCGCGCAAGGTGCACGCCCTGAATTCTGCCCCTTGACCCTTTCCAGTTCTCTCCTACTTTACCGGCAAGATACCGCACGCCTCCCCCTGTGATACGCCGGATGACTCGAAAGGAGATGTACCGCAGAGTCGAGCGCTTTGAGGGATCCTTTTGATGGCTTTATTTGGAGTCGTGGTCACGGTGCTGATATGGAGCACACTCGCATCGAGCGTCGTTGTACTCGGTCATCTGCCGCCCCTGTTCGTCAACGGAATCGCCTTGACTGTGGGTGGTTTGTTGGGGTTGCCATGGGTGCGCGACTGGCGGATGCCTCCGTTGCTCGCTGTCGTTGGGTCTGCAGGCATGTTTGCATACCATGTCGTCTATTTCTACGCGCTCCAGCTCGGTGACCCGGTCGGGGTCAGCCTGATCCATTATCTGTGGCCGATACTGATCGTCATTCTTTCACCAGTCTTCACGCGCGATGTCCGCATCGGCAGCCGCCATCTCGTACCGGCCGCCATAGGATTCGCGGGCGCAATCCTCGCCTGCTTCGCGTCTTGGGGCACGACCTCCGGAAGCGGAGCAGGTCCGGCGGCGTTGGGGATAGGCCATGCCGGAATCGCGGCGACGTGCGTCGCTTACGCGCTCGCCCTGTTATCTGCTTTTGCCTGGGCGGCCTACTCGCTGTTGGGCACGCGCTACCGGCAAGTCCCCAGTCACTCTGTCGGGCTTTTTTGTTTGAGCGCCGGCCTCGGGTGCCTTGCCCTCTACTTTTCAAGGTCTTCGTGGCCGCACCTGACGATGACCGATGCAGGCGTTCTTATGTACATGGGATTGGGACCCATGGGCGGGGCGTTTTACCTTTGGGATTTCGCAATGAAGCGAGGCGATCCGCGCAAGACAGCCGTCCTGAGCTATGCGATCCCGGTCCTGTCGACCCTCTTCCTGTCGGCATACCTGCGTGTGCCAATGACCGCAACGCTTTGGGCCGGCACCCTGCTGGTAACGGTGTCCGTGGCGATGGCATCGCGCAGCCACGGACTGCCTGGAGACTGACTCGGTATGGCAAAGCATGGCGAACTCGGCGACGCGCACAGCACTCAGCCTTTCATATCGCGTGCCTTGCTTTGACGCCGTACTGCGACCCATCAAACCTTCGCGAGATAGTCCGACACATTGATCTTCTGAGGCAAGACGCTGCGCACCGCCAGCCAGTCCGCCGCTTTCTGAAGATCCTGGACGAAGGTTTTATCGCCGACGCCGTGCATGTTGAACTTGCGCTTCATGCTGCTGAGCGTATTGCGGACTTCGTCGCTGTAATGACCCTGCTGCTGGGCGATCGCCTCAGCCTCGAGCGAGTTGTCCGATGCCCATTTCGCTTCCTGTCCGTATGCGGCATTGACTGCCTTCACCAGATCGGCGTTGTCCTCGGCGAACTTGCGCGTGGTCACATAGGAATTGAAGTCGATCTGGAAATCCAGGTCCCGACCTTCGAGAAAGATGTTGTGGCCTTTGTAATTCGCACGCGCGATGTCCACGCCGGGGCTCCACATCGACCATGCATCGATCTTGCCCTGTGAAAACGCAGGCGCCGCGTCGGGCGGATTCAGATAAACGATCTTCACCGCATCGCGTGGCACCTTGTGTTTTTCGAGTGCGGCCACGAGCAGGAATTCGCCGAGTCCCGAACGATTCACCGCTACCGTCTTGCCCACCAGATCTTCCACCCGGTCGATACCCGATCCGTCCTTCGCGATGATCGCCGTGCTGCGCGGATCAACGACGCAAAACTGCGTGAACACCAGCGGCGAACCCGCGATCATTGCCGCCAGCGCGGGGGTCGTGCTGCCGCCGAAGCTGAAGTCCGCGCTGCCGCCGGTGACCGCTGCGAGCGATGGCGCGTGATTGGGGAATGGTCCGATCCACTCCACCTTGATGTTGTCTTTTGCCAGGGTTTTTTCGAATTCGCCGCGGACTTTTGCGAGCATCGGCAAGCCGCCGAGTCCCCAGCCAAGGCGAACCGTATCGGTTTTCCGGCTGCCGCAGGCGGCAAGGCCGGTGGCGAGTGCCGATGCAGCCACGGTGGTCTGGAGGAAGCGGCGGCGCGACCAGATAGAGGAACTTGGATTTGACATGACAGTTGGAGTCGGACAGATGAACGGAATCTCGCCCGCAGTTGAAAGCGGGCGAGAGGCAATACGAATTGAATGGGAGGTGACGCTCCGGACTAATGGGGGGCCGTATCGGCGTCCACGCCAAGTTGCGCGAGCAGCGTCTCCCTCAGCGCGGGCCTCGCGGCCCCCGTCACGCGATACTCGGCGGCAATCGCACCACCACGCATGATCAGAGCTCGGTCCGCGAGCGCAATCGCCTCATCCACATCGTGCGTAACGAGCAATACCCCCGGATGATGCCGCTCGATCAAGTGCTTCACCAGACGCTGCATCTTGATACGCGTCAGTGCATCGAGCGCGGCAAACGGTTCGTCGAGCAACAACAGTTGCGGCTCCTGCACGAGCGCACGCGCCAGCGCCACGCGTTGCGCCTGGCCACCGGATAAATTTCGCGGCCAGTCTTCCAGCCGCTCCCCCAGTCCTACCTCCGCCAGCGCCGCTTGCGCGGCCGCAAGGCTTTGCGGGCCTGGCGCAAGCCCAAGCGCGACGTTGCGAGAGAGCGTCTCCCACGGCAACAACCGCGGCTCCTGGAACACGACAGCCGGCAAACGCGGCCCGTCGATCGAACCACCGTCGACAGGATCAAGCCCCGACAACGCCCGCAGCAACGTAGTCTTGCCGCAGCCGCTTTCGCCCAGCAACGCCACGAATTCGCCCCGCTCGATCCGCAGGTTCAAACTATCGATAACGATTCGCTCTCCGTACGAACGCCGCAGATTACGAACGATCACCGCCGCACCCGGCGACTTCAAAGCTGCACTCATCAGCGGGACACCCTCGCAAAATTCACATGCCATGAGAGCAACCGGCGCTCGAGGAAACGCGCAAGCAAATCCGCCAGCACGCCGATCACGGCATAGATCACGATGGTCATCACGATCACCTCGGTACGCAGGAATTCGCGCGCGTCCATCGCGAGAAAGCCAATGCCCGTACTGGTCGCAATGGTCTCCGCGACCACCAGTGCGAGCCAAGCCGTGGCCAGTGCGTAACGCACGCCGGCCAGCACCGACGGCAACGCGCCGGGCAACACGATGCGCCGGATCAGCGTCCAGTTCGACAGCCCGAGCACGCGGCCGAGTTCGATAAGTTTGGGATCGACCTGACGAATCCCGAGAACGGTGTTGATGTAGATCGGGAACATGACGCCGAGCGATACCAGGAAGATCTTGCCTGCCTCGCCCACGCCGAACCACACGATCACCAGCGGCAACACCGCAAGAAACGGAATGGCGCGCAACATCTGGATGTTGCGATCGAGAAATGCCTCGGCCATTTTGGAGAAGCCCACGGCTGTGCCGAGCACGAACCCGATCGAGCCGCCAATCACGAAGCCGGTTGCAGCGCGCAACAGACTCACGGCCATGTCGCCGATCAAACGCCCTTCTTTCACGAGCTCAAAGGCGGTGAGAGCGACCTTCGACGGCGCCGGCAGCACGTTCGGCGACAACGCGCCGAGACGCGCGAACAACTCCCACACGATCAACAGCAGAACCGGCATGCTCCACGACACATAACGCAACCACGGCGATACCGGACCCGCATGATTGGGCTTCTGCGCGACGGCGGGACGCGCGTCGGGATCAAGCTGCGAATGGAGAACGGATGCCCCGCGGGCGAGTACGTCTGCCATCGGTTGAAGACTCCTTTTGTCCGGGTGGCTCGCCGCGCTCAAGGCGGTAACGAGCATCAGCAAATGCCAGCCACACGATGTTAAACAAAAGGAAAAATACTGGAACCATGTAAAACTTCTATGCTTAGCAGCGGTGTCGGGAAATATCAGTTACCCGCTCAGCCTCACACTACCGAAGCAACGCCATCGATTTCGAGCGCCAAAGGAAAGCGCACTTCGAACACGCTGCCGCGGCCCTTGTACGATTCAAACCGGATCACGCCCTGCAGTTCGCGCGCGAGTTCCTTGACGATCGCGAGTCCCAACCCGGTGCCGGGAATCTCGTCGGAAGCCGCGCGTTCGAACTCCTCGAACACCCGTTCGCGATCCTCTTCGCTGATCCCCATGCCCGTGTCCGACACGCGCAGCGTCCAGTGTTTTGCGCCCGACGCGACCATCGCCAGTTCCACATCGCCCGTCGTGGTGTATTTGATTGCGTTGGACAGCAGGTTCAGCGCGATCTGCTTCATCTTCAGACGGTTGGACGTGATCATGCTCAACGCGGGATCGACGCGTCCCTTGAGCGTCAGCCCCTTCGCGTTAGCCGATGCGTGACAAAGCAGCATGAGTTCGTCGAAGAGTTCGGCCAGGTCGAAACGCTCGACCGTCAGGATGGAATCGTCGCCGAGCACTTTCGAGTATTCGCCCATTTCATCCACCAGCGTGGCCATGTCGGCGACCTGCCGTTTCGCAAGCGAGATCGCCCGGTCGTTTTTCGCCTGCGAGCGGCCGATCAATTGCAGCGCGGTAGCGAATACGTTCAGGAAGTTGCGCAGGTCATGAGCCACGCGCCGGGCGACCTGCATGCGCGTTTCGTAAAGGTCGCTAATCAGGCGTTGCCGCAAAGTCAGTTCCTGATTCGCGCGCTCCAGCATGCCGGTGTATTCGTCGAGTTTCCGGTCGCGTTCGCCGACGGCCTCGCGAATGGAGGTGAGCGTGACGAAACTGAGTGTCTGATCGGTGATCAGGCGCGCACGCTCCTCACGCTTGCGGTCGAACGCGGGATGGTTCTGCGCATAATCGCCTATCGCCGCAAGCAGCACCTGACGCAACAGGTCAAGCTCGCGAACCAGTTCATCTATGCGGTAGCCCTGCTGCCAGCGCCATTTTCCGTGCTGGCGCGCGTCCTGCTCTATCGCGTGCTCCTGCGAATCCATATCCTGCGATTCGAGTACGAGGCAGATTTCGTCGAAGATGCGCGGAATGTGGTCGGCAAGCTGCCGATAGGTGAGATCGTCGGAATGCTCTACGTCGGCGTCACCGAACACGAGTTGCATCCAGTGTTCGGTGAGCTGCTCCTGCTGCTGACGCAAGGCGGTAGCGAGGCCCTTGAGGGCGCCGGCGGTGAGTTGGCTCATGCCCGAGATCCCTAAGCTGTGGCGCGCCCGATCGGCGCCTGGGGGTAGTGCTGATGCCGGCTGCTTGAACTGACCGGAACGCTCGGTCCGGGCATTCGACGCGAGTACCTAAAGTATAGGACGACACAATGCCAGGAGTGGGCAGGTTGGTTTTACCCGAGCTGGCGGGCGTCAATCCCGGATTGCCGGGGCCAGCGGCATGGACCTGCTCACATCCATCAATCGCTCGACAAACTGCCGCGCCGACGGCGACAGCACGCCCACCTTGCGCGTCACGATCCCGAACGTCTGCGACTTCGACTTGAATCCGATCGGCAGCGTCCGCAGCATGCCATGCTTGCAAAACAGCCTGGCGACACCCGCCGGCAGCACCGAAACCAGGTCAGCGCTACATTGAAGCAGCGCAACCGTAACAAACGTCGACGCCGTCGAAATCGCGCTCACCGGCACCTGCGCGCCCGCCAGATCCATCTCACGCTGCAATAGCGCCTGCATCGGCATGGCGCTCGGATACGTGACCCACCGATGCCCGCCCAGATCGGCGAACGTCAGCTCGCCAGCCGCAAACGGCGGATGGTCGTAACCCACCACCACCGACAACGGCTCGTCCCCAAGCGGCTGATAGTGATAACGCGAGGGTTCGTCGCTGACGATCGAGCGGCCGACAACCAGATCCAGCCGCCCTTCATCGAGCAACGCCAGCATCCGCGCGCTCGTGTCCTCCACGATTTCTATCGATAAACCCGGGTTGCGCGCCTGCAACTCGCTCAGGATCGGCACGACCAGATCGGGCACTGACCCCATGATCGCGCCAACCGCCAGGCGGCCGCCGGTGCCCGAGCGGATATCGGCGACTTCCTGGCACAGCGAAGTCAGGTCGGCAGCCAGCAAGCGCGCGTACCGGATGACGCAAAAACCGAACTGGTTCGGCACCAGTCCTTTCTTGGCGCGCTCGAACAGCGGCGCTTCCAGCATCGACTCCAGCTCGGCCAGCGCCTTGCTCGCCGCCGATTGTGTCATCGACATCGCACTCGACGCCTTGTGCAGCGACTTGTGGTCATCGAGCGCAATCAGCAACTGCAGCTGCTTCATGCGCAAGCGGCCCATTAATACGTCCAGCGTGGATTTCATGGCGCGTTGATCAAACCGTAGGGTGAGTCGCAAAAGCGATCACTAGATGGAAAGGTTTCACTATACAGCACCTTCTGCCAGCCCCTATAGTTCCCTCAAATCACAATGGAGACTTTCTATGGCCACCCCGACCTACCGCGGCGTGTTTCCGGTCGCGCCCACCGTATTCGACACCGCCGGACGCCTCGACCTGGATGGCCAGCGACGCGCGATCGACTTCATGATCGATGCCGGATCGCACGGCCTGTGCATCCTCGCCAACTTCTCCGAACAATTCGCGCTCACCGACGACGAGCGCGCCTCGGTGCAGAAAACCGTGCTGGAACACGTGGCCGGCCGCGTGCCGGTGATCGTGACCACCACGCATTTCAGCAGCGATGTCTGCGCGGCACGCAGCCGCGCCGCGCAGGATGCAGGCGCCGCGATGGTCATGGTGATGCCGCCGTATCACGGCGCGACTATCCGGGTGGGCGAACGCGGTATCTATGAATTCTTCGACCGGGTCTCGGACGCCATCAGCATCCCGATCATGATCCAGGACGCGCCGGTCGCCGGTACGCCGCTCTCCGCCTCCTTCCTGGCGAAGCTCGCGAAGGAAATCGCGAACGTGTCGTACTTCAAGATCGAAACGGCGCAAGCGGCGTCGAAGCTGCGCGAACTGATTGAACTGGGCGGCGACGCGATCGTCGGCCCATGGGATGGCGAGGAAGCCATCACGCTGATCCCGGATTTCGATGCCGGCGCGACCGGCGCGATGACCGGCGGCGGTTATCCGGACGGGATTCGCAAGATCGTCGACGCCTATACGAGCGGCGACACGGAAGGCGCCGCGGAGCTTTACCAGCAATGGCTGCCGCTGATCAACTACGAAAACCGCCAATGCGGGCTCGCCGCCTGCAAGGCGTTGATGAAAGAAGGCGGCGTGATCCGCTCCGACACCACGCGCCATCCGTTCGCGGCCATGCATCCGTCAACCCGCGCCGGCTTGATGAAAGTCGCGCGCCGCCTCGATCCGCTCGTGCTGAGCTGGGGCAAGTAAGGCAATCCGGACACTTTAATTACACCCACAGGATTCGAACCATCATGGAAATTTCTGGCGATCTGCTGATCGGCAAACACACCGTCCGCGGCACGAACGGCTCGATCAAGGGCATCGATGCAGCCACGGGCGAAGTGCTTGCGCCAGCCTTCGGCGGCGCGACGCTCGAGCAACTGGAACAAGCCTGCGCGCTCGCTTGGCAAGCATCCGACATCTATCGCGAACTGCCGCTCGAAACCCGCGCGACATTCCTGGAAACGATCGCGCAGAACATTCTCGATATCGGCGATGTCCTGATCGAACGCTGCGTGACCGAAAGCGGCCTGCCGCGCGGACGCATTGAAGGCGAACGCGGCCGGACCGTCGGCCAGTTGCGGATGTTCGCGGCCGTCGTGCGTGAAGGCGATTTTCTCGGCGTGCGCATCGACCCGGCGCAACCGCAGCGCCAGCCGCTGCCGCGCGTCGACCTGCGTCTGCGTTACGTGCCGCTCGGCCCCGTCGCCGTGTTCGGCGCGAGCAATTTCCCGCTGGCGTTCTCGGTAGCAGGCGGAGACACGGCATCCGCACTTGCCGCGGGTTGTCCGGTGATCGCCAAGGCGCACTCGGCACATCCGGGCACATCGGCGCTGGTCGGACGCGCCGTGCAGAAGGCGGTGGCGGACTGCGGTTTGCCGGAAGGCACGTTCTCCCTCCTCTTCGATAGCGGCCGCGATATTGGCCAAGGTCTGGTGTCGGACCGGCGCATCAAGTCGGTCGGGTTCACCGGCTCGCGCGGCGGCGGTACGGCGTTGATGAAGCTCGCCGCAGCACGTCGCGAACCGATTCCGGTCTACGCCGAAATGAGCAGCATCAACCCGGTTTTGTTGTTCCCGCACGCGCTGAAGAATCGCGGCGCGGCAATCGGCAAGGCCTTCGCCGGCTCGCTTGCGCTCGGCGCCGGCCAGTTCTGCACGAATCCCGGTCTGGTGCTCGCCATCGACGGTCCTGAACTCGATACGTTCATCGAAGCAACCGCTGCCGCATTGAGCGAAACGCCCGCTGCAACGATGCTGACGCCAGGCATTCATCAAGCCTACGAATCGGCAGTCAACAAGACCGCGGAACATGGCGAGGTCAAGACGCTCGCACGAGGCTGCGCGGCTAAAGGGGCGACACAGGGGCAAGCGGCGCTGTTCTCGACCACCGCGGAAGCCTTCCGCGCCAATCCGGAATTGCATGAGGAGATTTTCGGCGCGGCTTCGCTGATCGTGCGCTGTCCGGATCTGGCAACTGTGCTGGACCTGGTGGAACAACTGGAAGGCCAGTTGACGGCGGCGCTGCATATCGACGAAGCGGATTACACCGATGCCCGCAATTTCCTGCCTGCGCTCGAGCGCCGTACGGGGCGAATTCTCGTGAACGGTTTCGGTACCGGCGTGGAAGTTGGCCACGCCATGGTCCACGGCGGCCCCTTCCCGTCCACCGCCGACGGCCGATCGACTTCCGTAGGCAGTCTCGCCATCGACCGCTTCCTGCGGCCGGTGAGCTACCAGGACATGCCCGAAGGCCTGTTGCCCGATGCGCTGAAAACCGCCAATCCGCTCGGCTTGAACCGGCGGCTGGACGGCAAACTGCAGTTATCGAAGTAAGGATGTAGAGCGGCGGGCGGTCATGCTTCGAGGCAGCAGTTCAAGCTGACCTCGAAGTATTCATAACTGCGCTGGATGCTGCGCCTGACGTGGCGAATGTCGGCCACACGCGGCGTCTGGCCCAGCAACGTGGCGACGATATCGAGCGCTTCCCACGGGTGCGAATCGTCGTAATGCACGTGCATCCTGAGCCAGCGCAAGGCCTTCTTGCGGATCGATTCAGGGTAGCTGAGCGCGAGTGTGTTACGGCTGAGCAGCAGCGTCGACCATTCTCCGGTCACGCCCTCAACAGCGAAATTCGTGGCCGCTATCGCCGAATGCAGCGGATCCGCGCTGCTGCTTTTCCAGCACCAGTGGCTCAGTGCAAACGCAAGTGCGGGCGCCTCGCCGGCTTGCAGATCCTCTCGCGTGACATCGTGGGCCGCGGCCCAGTCGACCCAATAATCGGAGTGATTCTGTTCGACGCGAATGTTGCGTGTCAGATACCGCCGCGCCAGACGCGAACCGGACGTTTCTTCGGGTCCGATCTTCTGCAGGTTCATGCCCATGTACTGCGGAAACTGGTTGATAACCGGCCAGCCGTTGATCAGGAACGCACGCATTTCACGCGGACTGAGCTGGCCGTCACGCAAGGCCGGAAACAGCGGATGACCCGACACACGGCTTTTTGCAGCGCCGGTTTCCAACAAAACTTCCTGTAACCAAAGTGGGTAGCTTGCTGTATTTCTGAGGTCGCCCTCTCTTATAAACCCACTCCCCATTCATGCCTCCTTAGCCATTGTCAGAACGGCCGGCTCTGTCCAGAGCATCGGCCGTCCGATGTAATACCCCTGCGCATAATCCACCCCGAGCGCATGCAGCGCCCGCAGGATTCCTTCACTTTCCACGTATTCCGCAATGGTCCGGCATTTCATTGAATGGCCCATCTCGTTGATGGCCGCGACCATCTCGCGGCTCACCGGATCGAGCACCATGTCGGTCACGAAACTGCCGTCGATCTTCAGGTACTCCACCGGCAGATGTTTCAGATAACCGAACGACGACATGCCCGCGCCGAAGTCATCGAGGGCGAAATGGCAGCCGAGCGTATTCAGTTCGTGCATGAACCGCGCCGCCGACGCCAGGTTGGCAATGGCGGTCGTTTCGGTAATTTCGAAGCAGATCATGCTGGGGGACACGCCCGTGCGCTGGAACTGCTCGCGCACGAATCCGAGGAACCGTTCGTCGCCCACCGAGGCGCCCGACAGGTTGATCGCGTATTCGCTAAAACGCTTGTGGCGCGCACGTGAGAGGGTATCGAAAGCGTTGCGTATAACCCACCGGTCGATGGCTGTCATCAACCCGTAACGTTCAGCTGCCGGGATAAACAGGCTCGGCACAATCACGCCGTTGCTCACGTTCGGGTCGATCATCCGCAGCAGCAGTTCGGCGCGCTGCCCTTCCGTGGAGGCGGGCACGCCGTCGCCCACAGCGACGATGGGCTGAACGTAGAGGCAGAAGTGATCGTGTTCGAGCGCCTGCTTGAGCCGCCGTCCCCACGATACTTCGCTCGCATGGCGCGCGAGTTCACGGTCGCCCAGGTCCGCCAGCTGCACGCGGTCGCGGCCGCGTTCCTTCGCCATGTAGCACGCGATATCGGCGAGCCGCATGGCCTCTTCCACGCTCATTTCTGTATTGCGCAGGTCCACTACGCCCACGCTCACGCTGGTGGTGAACGGTTGCGCTTCCCAGTCGAAGACAAAGTCGTTCAGGCACGCGCGCAGACGTTCGGCGACCGCCTGGATGCCGGAGGTGTCGTAGCCTTGCAGCAGCACGCCGAATTCATCGCCGCCGAGCCGCGCGAGCGTGTCGTCAGGCTGCAGGCTGGCTTCGAAGCGCAGCGCGACTTCACGCAGCATGGCGTCGCCGGCGGCGTGGCCGCAGGTGTCGTTGACCACCTTGAAGCGGTCGAGATCGAGAAACAGCAGCGCCGATGCAGCCGGCAGCCACGACGCGACATCGCTCCAGCGCGTCCCTAGCGCGTGCTGCAGGCGCCGCTCGAATTCCGCGCGATTCACGAGCGCCGTGAGCCCGTCGTGCGTGGCTTGCCAGGCGAGGCTTTCAATGTATTCGTACTCGCGCGTCATGTTGCGCAGGATCACCACGAAGCCGGATTCCACGGCGCCCACGCTCGTACCCGAGCCGGAAGCGCTGATGCGCGAGGTCACCGCCTGCACACGGATCTCGGCGCCGTCACGCCGCTGCAGGAGCATTTCGGCAGCTTCGCCGTCATGGCGCACGCCCGCACGCGCATCCTCGATCGGGTTGAGCGGCTGGCGGCTATCGGCGTGCAGCAGCCTGAAAGTCTGGGCCAGCGGCCGACCGAGACAGTCGCTTGCGGGACGCCCCGCGATCCGCTCGGCCGCCGGATTGATGAACTCGATATGCCCGGACGGCCCCGTCGCGATCACCGCTTCGCCGATCGAGCCGAGCGTCGCCTTGGCGCGCGCCTCGCTCTGCTTGAGCGCGGCTTCGATCCGCCCGCGCTGCTGGATCAGGCGCCGCACGTGCACGGTCGAGAGGCATACGAGCAGCAGCGCGGCGACCAGATCGACGGTCAGCAGCAGCGAAGCCGTCTTGCGAAACGCGCTGCTCAAAACCTCGGAGAAACCGCGCGACAGCGGCGCGATGGTCTCGTTGATGGTCAATATCTGCGCTTTATAGGCGGCTACAAGGGACATCGGCAACGCGCCGGCCGCGACCCGCGCGTGCAGCTCGTTCGCCACGCGTTCCAGTTTCCCTACCTCAGCGTCGCCACGCGTCCAGTAATCGACCGCTTCCTCGAAATAACTGACGTGGCGAAACATGTGGAACGTCCAGATTACATCGCTGACATCGTCTGGATGCACGCCGCTCGCGATCAGTGCACGGCGCGCGGTTGTCGGGTCGGGCTGTTTCTGGTCGAGCGCCAGACGGGCCGTGCGCAGGTTCTGCGGGCCTTTCATGGCTGTCAGATATTGCTCGTACGTGCGTTCGTAGCCGGTTTCGGCATACAGGTTCAGATAGAACGCCGCGTCTTTCTGGCCTTTCGACCAGATACTTTCACCGCCTATATACGCCCGTACCGACGACATAATGTCGATACTGAAAATGGCGAGCGAAACGAGGACAAGAATGACGACCAGAAACGGCCAGGTGATCCGTATGAGCTGCACATTCTCGCCCTTAGACGGCATGTCCATCGGTATGTCCCTTGTCCAGACCCGACGCCAGGGTGAACTGCCGATCTCAGGCGGCGCGCATCGGATGGTGAGTCATTTGTATTTTTGATCGCTTTCGCATTACTGCACGCGGCCCCTCGCAGCGCGCTTACATCCTACCAAATTGCGAGTTTGTCTCAAATTTATTACCAAGAGTGTATATCGGCTTAAAGACACGAAAATTAATCGGCTTCGGCCGGAATTTCGGGTTTTGACGGCCTGTTTCGAGCCGCGGCGAAGCGCCATATTCGGACAGAACCTAGGCTCCTGCCGACGAAACCACCGGCCGCTTTTACCTGTTCGCCAGCGCCTTGACCGGCGAGGGCAAAGCAGGCATTTAGGCGGCATCGCGCGGGTGTTGCGCGGCCGCTCCCGGACGTGTTGACGTCGCTCCGGAGATGTCACATATTGGTTCCGGCTCCCCCCGGTGCATGTCCAGCCTAGGGAGTCCGAAGCATTTCATCATACGAGTCATCATTTTGTCCGATTAAACCGGACACGCAAGCGGAAAGGACAACCCTTGTGTCCCGGGAGGTTTTTGGCATGGCCCGTCTTTTTTTCCCCTCATCCCCCGATTCAGTGACCTGCAGGCGTTGCGGCAACGCCATGTCTGGCGACGCCGATACCTGTCCGCATTGCGGCGCCGATCATGGCGGAACCTCGGCCACCACGAAGTCCGCAAGCTTCGCGGGCGGCATGCGCCTGCCGTTCGGCGTGCGCCGCGAAGCCTTGAGCACACCCTCGCCCTACCCGAGCGTGCCAGAAGAAGCGGAACTGGCCGGCACCGGCGAGCAGCGCTGGGATATGTCGAAGACCGTCACGCTGGGCGCCGTGGCGCTGGCGCTGGTGGCCGGCGGCGTGATCTATTCGCAGCACAGCGACAACGACGCCACCCATTCCGCCACGCCGGCCGGGCAAAGCGCATATGGCGCCATCGACATGAAAACGGCGCATAACACGCCTGCGCCGGCTCCTCTGCCTGCGGCGGTGCCCACGGGCAAATCCGCAACGGCTGTCAAACAGGCGCAGACACCGGCAGCACCCTCGGTTGCCGCCCGCGAGGCCTTGCCCGCAGAATCATCCAGCCGTGGGGCAACAGCCGCGCTTGCCAGCGCGACGGACAATCTGCAGGCCGCGCGTGACGCCATCCAGCGGGGCGACCTGAGCACGGCGCGCAAGCGCTTTTCGAAAATTCCCGCGTCGCAACTGACTGCCGGCAATGTGCAGCGAACCCAGGCCGAGCTGACGGGCCTGGAACGTCAACGCGACGAAATGCTGCAGACGGCGCGCGGTTGCGAGGCGACCGGCTCATGGTTGTGCGTGCGCCAGAACGCCCGCGACGTGCTGACTATCGACGCGAGCAATGCCGAAGCGCAAACGCTCGTCGAACACGCGATCGCCCGTTCGGGCTGGCTCAACAACACAAGCCCCGCGACAACAACAGCGCATGCGGCGCCGCGGAGCAACGGGCCGGCGGCTGCGGCGCCAGCCGCCCCTCCGACGCCCGTGTTCGTCCCCGGGCCGCGATATGCCGCAACGCCGCCCGCGCCTGTGCATAGGCACACGGTGACCGTCTCGGCCGCTGAGCACGCCCGTGCCCTTGCCGCGATGGGTGTGCCCACGCCCATCCCGACGCCCGCGCCAGCCGCACCGTCCGCGCCCGTGGCCAGGACGATCGTACCCACTCCGGTTGCCGCCCCGATTCCTGCCCCCGTCACTGCTCCGGCTGTGTCCGAACAGGCACGCATCGGCGCGAACTCGCAGGCACCGCTCACGTCGCCGGCGCCGCCCTATACCCCGCCGTCCACGCAGCAACAGGCCGCGCCGGCCCGGCCGCCGGCGCCCGCATTCATACCGATGCCCGATGGACCCGACCCCGCAGCGGTGCGCAGCGCGCCGTCGCCGGCGAACGCCGCGGCGCGCGCGCCAGCGCAGCCCGACCCGGAGCCTGAGCCTGCCGCCGCGGCCCGGATTCCCGCCGATATTCCCTCACCGCCGGTCATCCACTCGCTCGCGCCCATCACCGAAGCCGTCCCCGTGCGGGCGGCCATTGTGTCGCCTCCCGTCGCGGCCAGCAGTGCGCCGGCGGTTGCGCGCAGCAGTACTCGTCCGCCGTCGCCCACGGCCACCCGCGCGCCCGCGTCAGGAGACAACGCGGCTAGCGGAACGCAGCAGCACGCGCCGGGCTTCAATGCCACCAATCCCGACGATCAGGAGCGCGCGATCTTGCAGTCGGGCTGGACCAAGAACCAGCCCTCGCAGCAACGTCCGCCCTTGCAGCAAGAGTAGGAGCCGTAGAAGGAAGACAGGAGACAAAAAACAGGAGATTTTTTAAGGAGGCTGAAGGCCGCGCCCGGAGACGCAGGCCACCGTGATCCATCCGTGTAATAAAAGTTGGCCAACACATTAAAACGGCTCACACGACATCATGCGCAAGACTTTCTTCATTCTGTTCGCCCTCATTGGGCTCGCCGGCCTCGTTGCGGAGGCTCACGCGGAAGTCGACTATAAAATCGTCACCGGACCGGAACGCGGCACGTACATCCAGATCGGCCAGGATCTGGCGAAATGGGTGGCCGATCCGGTCGGCATTAACCTCGACGTGCTTGCGTCGAAGGGGTCCGCCGAAAACGTACAGCGCATGCGCTACGAGCCGGGCGTGAAGTTCGCGCTCGTGCAGTCGGACGTGTACCAGGCGTATCTGGATATGGCGAAAAGCGGCAACGAAGAAGCGGGCAAGATCATCCAGCCGCTTCGGCTCATCATGCCGCTTTATAACGAAGAGATTTACTTCGTGGTGCGATCGGATTCGCCGATCAACTACATCCACGAGATCAAGGACAAGAACATCAGCGTCGGACTGATCGGCAGCGGCACGGCCCAATCGGCGACCACGCTCTACAAGCTGATGTTCAACCAGCCCATCCCCGAGCAAAACGCGCAGCACTACAGCAACGAAGACGCGCTTGCCAAGCTGATCGTGCGCAAACTCGATGTAGCAATCATTGTCGCCGGGCAGCCGGCCAAGCTGTTCCAGGACCTCAACCCGGACCTGCTGAGCCAGATCAAGCTGCTCAAGCTCGATCCTTCAGTGCCCGAGACAGCGCGTGCTGAACAGACCTATTTCCCGGCCACGATCCGCACGTCGAGTTATCCGAACTGGATCAAGGAAGACTCACCGACGCTGACGGTCAAAGCGTTTCTCGTCACCTACGATTACAACCTGCGCGGCACCGTTGGCGCGCTAACGCAATTCGCCGATTCGCTCTGCGCGCACTTCGATGAACTGCAGGCCAACGGCCATCCGAAGTGGAAGCAGGTGAAGATGGAATTGCCGCCGCTCAGTCGCGGCTGGAAATACTATCCGCCGATAGAAAAGCGCTTGCGGGCATGCATCCGCAAGATGGCGGCAGGCGGCAGCAACGCTGAAGCGCCCGTGACGCAACGAGCGCCGAAGCGCTCGTGCACCGAAGCCGAAAAGGTGTTGATGTTGTGCAACAACCAATGACTTTCAGTCGCCGAAGCGGCGTTGGCGAACGCAGAGGTGCTGAACGAGCCCCCTACTTTGTCACCAGCTCCGCTTCGGGCTGAACTTCCCCGCCTACTGGCAGGCTCTGCGCCACGATGCTCACGCGCGGCTGCAAGAGCAACGCGACCAGCCCGCTCCAGCCCGTCTGATGCGACGCGCCAACACCACGCCCCGTGTCGCCATGAAAGTACTCATGGAACAGCACGAGGTCGTCCGAGTGCGGATCGGCCTGCAGTTGCGGGTACGCAGCCATGACGGGACGCACGCCGTTCTTGTCCTTCAGGAACAGGCGCGTCAGGCGTCGTGCGAGTTCATCGGCGATCTCGCTCAGCGAGAACTTCTGGCCCGATCCGGTCGGATATTCCACGCGGAAATCGTCGCCGTAATAACGATGAAATTCGTATAGCGACTCGATCAGCAGATAGTTGACCGGCATCCAGATCGGTCCGCGCCAGTTCGAGTTGCCGCCGAACACGCGCGAATCCGATTCCGCCGGCAGATACTGCACGCAGAAGCGGTCGCCGTTGTGCTCCAGCACAAACGGCTTGTCCCGATGCACCCGCGACAACGCACGCACGCCGTAGTCGGAGAGGAACTCGCTTTCGTCGAGCATGCGCCTGAGCAGTGCCTTCATCCGATGTCCGCGCAACACGGACAGCAGCAGGCTATTGCCCTTGCCCGGTTCGTTCCAGCGCGAGACCAGCTTCGCCAGATCCGGCCGGTGCTGGAGGAACCACACAAGCCGGTCCCGCAGCCCCGGCAGCTGGCCGTGCAAATGCTCTTCCAGCACATGCACCGCGAACAGCGGAATCAAGCCGACAATGGAGCGGATGCGCATGGGCACGCTCGTGCCGTCGGGGAGTTGCAGCACGTCGTAGAAGAACTCGTCGCGTTCGTCCCAGAGGCCGGTCTCGCACGAATCGCTGCAACTGACCGCCTCCGCGATGTACAAGAAATGCTCGAAGAACTTCACGCCGATATCGACGAACACGTGATTCGCCATCGCCAGTTCCAGCGCGATGCGCATCAGGTCAAGCGCGTACGCGGCCATCCACGCCGTGCCATCGGACTGGTCGATACGACCGCCCGTGGGCAGCGGCGCCGAGCGGTCGAAGATGCCGACGTTATCGAGCCCGAGAAAACCGCCCTGGAAAATATTGCGGCCGTCGGCGTCTTTTCGGTTCACCCACCACGAGAAGTTCAGCAGCAGCTTGTGGAATACGAGCTCAAGAAAGTCGCGATCCGCCTTGCCGGTGATCGCACGATCGATTTCATAGACACGCCATGTCGCCCATGCGTGAACGGGCGGATTGGCGTCGCTGAACGCCCACTCGTAGGCCGGCAATTGCCCATTCGGGTGCTGGTAGCGGTCCTTCACCAGCAGCAGCAATTGACGCTTCGCAAACACCGGATCGATAAGCGCAAAAGCCGCCGCATGAAACGCGAGATCCCACGACGCGTACCACGGGTATTCCCACTTGTCCGGCATCGAGACAATGTCCGCGTTGTACAGATGCCGCCAGTCGGCATCGCGCCCACGCTTGCGGCCTGGCGGCGGGGCCGGCTGCAACGGATCGCCGTCCATCCAGCGGGTAACATCGAAGAGGTAATACTGCTTCGACCACAGCATGCCCGCAAGCGCCTGACGTTGTACGAGCCGCTGATCGGCGTCGTCCATTTCGTGCTGCAGGCCTGCGTAAAATGCATCGACTTCGGCGATGCGGCGGGCAAACAGTGCGTCGATATCAAGCGGTTGGCGGTCGGTGTCGGCATCCGATTCCGGACGCCAGCGCATGGTCACGACTGTGCGGCTATTCGGTGTGAACTCGAGATGCACATGCGCTGCGGCGCGGGTGCCGGTATCGAGTCGAACCGCTGTTTCTTCGCCATGAACGATGTAGTCGTTGAAGCCGTCCTTGAACGGCCCCGTGCCCTCCATGTTGAACAGGCGCTTGACGTTGGTTTCGTTCTCGCAGAACAGCCATTCGACGGTCGCGCCGTTGCGGGCTTCGGCGGTCACGACCATCGGCTCGTGGCCGTCGCTTTGCGCGATCACGCGGCTGCCCTTGGCATCGGTATGCAAGGTCAGCGAAGGTTTCTTCGACGGCTGCCACGACCATGTATTGCGTGCCCAGATCTGCGGCAGCAGGTCGAGCGACGCTGCATGATCCGCGCGGTTCTCGACCGTCACGCGCATCACGATATCTTCAGGCGTGTTTTTCGCATATTCGACGTGGACATCAAAATACGCGTTGTCTTCGAACACGCCTGTATCCAGCACTTCGTACTCCGGCATGTCCGCGCCGCGACGGCCATTTTCGGCAACGAGGTCGTCGTAGGGAAACGCGGCGTGCGGGTACTTGTACAGCATCCGCATGTAGGAATGTGTCGGCGTGCCGTCGACGTAGAAGTACAGCTCCTTCACGTCCTCGCCGTGGTTGCCCTGCGCATTCGTCAGGCCGAACAAACGTTCCTTGATGATCGCGTCGCGGCCGTTCCACATGGCGAGCGAGACGCACCAGTTGAGGTGGTCGTCGCCGAAACCGGCGATGCCGTCTTCGCCCCAGCGGTACGCCCGGCTGCGTGCATGATCGTGCGGAAAATAGTCCCAGGCGGTGCCGTTCTCGCTGTAGTCCTCGCGCACCGTGCCCCATTGACGCTCGCTAAGATACGGCCCCCAGCGTTGCCAGCGCGAACAGTCAGTTGAATGGAGCCGGGCTCCTTCGATGGTGTCGAGAGACTTGGTGGCGCGCAGTGGCGGCATGGGACGTCCTTGACTAAAAGCGTGACGGAAAGACCGATAATCTAGCGCGTTTGAGACATGTCGGCAGAATCGGGGCTGAGCAAACGCTCAATGCGCATGAGTTCGCCCAGCGACCACGCCTGGAATGGTGTCCCGCCGGGCGTATGCGGGGCGTCGCCGTCCGCGACTTCGGTAATGTGATCGAGGCCCGCACGATGAAGATGGTCGTGCAGTGGTTTCAGGAAGCGCTGACGGGCCTCGGCTTTCGATGCTTGGCCGTTGTCATGAACCCGCAGCCACGCTTCCACGAATGGCCCCAGCAGCCACGGCCAGACCGTGCCTTGATGATAGGCGCTATCGCGTTCCAGCGGCGTGCCGGTGTACCGGCCCTTGTAAGAAGGGTCGTTCGGTGACAAGGTTCGAAGCCCGAGCGGCGTCAGCAAAAGTTGCTCGCATTGATCGACGATAGCGCGCGCGATTTCGCTATTGTCGATCAACGAGAATGGCAGCCCGCCTACCGCAAAAAGCTGGTTCGGACGGATGGAGCGATCGATTTTGCCCGGCTCGTGATCGGCGTCGACCACGTCGTAAAGCGCACCGCTGGCGGGATCGATGAAACGTTGCTGGAACGTTTGAGCCGCGCGCGTGGCCAGCTCGTTCCAGCGTGGATTCCATGCAGCCGCTATGCGCAGCGCGTTGATCCACAACGCTTGCACTTCGACCGGCTTACCGATGCGCGGCGTCACCACCCATTCGCCCACCTTCGCGTCCATCCACGTCAGTTGCACGCCGGGCACGCCAGCCCGTAGCAGAGCATCCTCCGGATCCGCGGCGATCTGAAAACGCGTGCCGCTTGAGTAACCGTCGAGAATGGCATCGACGGCTTGTTGCAAACGGTCCCGCGTTTCCCTTTGAGCGTGGCCCGTAGCAAGATAGTCGTGCACGGCGATCACGAACCACAACGACGCATCCACCGAGTTGTATTCCGGCGCACCGCTGTCCGGAAAACGATTCGGCAACATGCCTTCGGAGATCGTGGCGGACCATTCGAGCAGGATCGATTCGGCGTCGCTGTATCGGCCGGATGCGATCAGCAAACCGCGCATCGCGATGAAGGTATCGCGGCCCCAATCGGTAAACCACGGGAAACCTGCGAGGATGGTGCTGCCTTCATTTCGCGCCACGATGTAGGCATCGGCGGAACGATGCAGCGGCGTCGGAAAAGCGGCGCGGCGCGTGCGTTCGATATCCATAAGAAACCTGGCGGTATCGATAGCGCTCGTCTTCGGACCCTCGTTCGCGCTCAATATGAGCACCGCTTCGTCGCGCGACAGATCGAAGGAAAAGATCCCGGGCGTGGCGAGGTCCTCGTTGAAATCCATGCCGCGTTCGCGCTCGACCGTGTAGCAGAAGTTGCGATACCAGTCAGGTGCGTGGACATACGATCCATTCGATGCGGCCACGACCGCCGGCACGTCGCCGTACGCTTGCCAGCGAACCTGATCGCCGGCAGCCGTATAGCTGAAGTTAAACGCCTGGTTCTCGTGATGCAGCGCGTGATAATCGCGGCCGGAGAGCAAGGGCCGGACTTTCAGCGTGAACTCGTTGCCGTCGAGGCGCCAGCGCAGCACGGTCTGCGCGCCCTGCTTCGCGACGAATACCTCGGCGGTCAGGATATGGTTGTCGCCGATCTGGAAGCGCCACGTCGGCCAGGGTTCGGTATCGAATGAAAGCAGGCTTTCGGAGGGATCCGGCCAGACCGAACCGGAACCGTAGCGTTGCATGGACAGCGGAATGCGCATCTGCCCCGATGCATCCTCCAGCCACGCTTCCACGCCGTTCACCAGCACCATGCGTCCTGCCGGCGGGTGCGTGGCCGTGAGAAGCAGCGCGTGGTATCTGCGAGTGCGTTCGGTGCCGGCCGTGCCCGACGCAAAACCGCCAAAAGCGTCGGCTTCGAGCCATTCGTCGTCGAGACACCCTTCAATGGCCGGACATTCGAGACGGGTCATTTTTTGAGTTGCTGCCGATATGCCCGAAGACCCTTGCTCGCCTGCGCCCGGATCTTCTTCTGCACGAACGACGACCAGCCGAGCAACCAGCCTTTGAGTCCGAGCGCCTGACGGCTCCAGGTCCAGAGGTCGAAGTTGTCGTGATGTTCGGAGATCAGGCCGTCGCGGATCGCGAAGCGTGAGGTGACGTTATTGACCACCTTACGCCCGGTCTGCGAAAAACGATAGGTCGCGACCCAGCGCGCCGTCGCCGTCTGACCGACGGTCTTGATATCGCTGAAGGTCAGCGAGAGTTCCTCCGCCCGCGACAGCAGCATGCGCCACATGTCCGCCGCTTCACGCCCGCGCAGCACGCCGAACACCGGATCGCTGAACTCCACATCGGGCGCGTAGCACGCGGCCATCGCTTCAGCGTCGGAGCGCTGAAAGGCTTCGTAGAAACGCTGGATCAACGCGGCGTTCGGATCCGTCATATTCGGTTTCTTTAAAGGAATTTTGATTTCGAAGCTTAAACCATGAGCGTGGACACTGCGTGAATGATCAGACCAACCGCGCCGCCCACCAGCGTGCCGTTCACGCGGATGAACTGCAAGTCGCGGCCCACGCTCAGTTCCACGTCGCGCACGAGTGTGGCGTCGTCCCAGTTGCGCACCGTCGCGGCGATATGTTTTGCGATGCCGTCGCGCAATTCCGGCGCGAGGGACTTGAGCGCGTCGCGCATGTGCTCGTTAATCGATTCGCGCAGCGCCGGATCGCTTCCCAGCGCCGCCGCGAACGACGCCGATGCGCCCGTCACCTTTTTGTTGAGCGCCGAATCCGGCTGCGCGAGATCGCGGCGCAGCCAGTCCTTGAATTCGTCCCACAGGCCGTTCACGTAGGTGCGCAATTCCGGGCGTTCGAGCCATTCGCGCTTGTGCTGGTCGATACGCGCGCGGAATGCAGGATCGGACTTCAGGCGTTCGATGAATCCTTCCACCTTCCTGTCGAAGGCCTGACGGCGCTCGTGCTCCGGGTTTTCGCTGATGTCGTGCAGCCATTTGTTCGCGCCACGCACCAGGCCGCCCGCGAACTTGCTGCCGAGTTCTTCGGCGCTCAGACCTACGAACCCGAGCATGCCGATCAGTTTTGGATACTCCTCGCCCGCGACGTCCAGGATTTTGGCCGCGAGGAGCGTCTGCACTTCCTCGCGATCCAGCCATTGCGCGAGTTCGCGCAAGCCTTCGTCGAGCAGCAGTTGATGGCGGCGATCCACCGTCAGCGTCGACAGCAATCCGCCTACCGCGCCGGCCAGATCGAATTGTTCGGCGCGGCGGCGCAAGGCCTCGTGGAGCATCGTTTTGACGCGCTCATCGTCGACGAATTCGAGCATCTGGCCCGCCGCCGCGACTGCTTTCGCGCCGAGCAGCGCCGCGTTCGCCGGTTCCGCGAGCCACACCGCGAGACGGCCGGCGGGATCGAACGCGTTCACGCGGGCGATCAGCGCGTCGGTGCCGAGGAATTTGTCGCGGACAAATTCCGCGAGGTTATCGGCGACGCGCGCCTTGTTCGCCGGGAGGATGGCGGTGTGCGGGATCGGCAGGCCGAGCGGGTGGCGGAACAGCGCGACAATTGCGAACCAGTCGGCCAGCGCGCCGACCATTGCGGCTTCGGCGAAGGCGGAGACCCACGCCCAGGCGCCGGCGTCGTGTTGGCTCTTGGCGAGCAAGAACAATGCCGCTGCCGCGACCAGCAGGCCGGCGGCGAACCATTTCATTTTCTTTAATGCGAGTGCTTTGTCCTGCGTTGCCATCGTGGTATGGGGGGTTTCTTTGGTGGAATAAGGCCGCCAGCATACCAGTGAGAGGGGGGGCGTTCGCACTCGGGGTTCTGGTTGGGGGGCCGGTGGTCAGGGGGCTGGATTGCTGCTGCTTAGGCCTGCGGTCGTTATATGTTGGATGTTTTCTTTATCACTATT
>NZ_JALPRJ010000046.1 GCF_030464885.1 Caballeronia sp. SEWSISQ10-4 2
TTCCAGATCCGCCGCTTTCGCGTCGCTGCAGTCGCAGCACAGAAACGAGATTATGTCCGGCGCTTCGCGTTTCGTCAACAGGTTTTTTACTCAACCCCGACTTTCCGATTCGCTGCGAAGCCCGTCCTGCTTGGCTCCGCGGCATCCTCTATCGCGCCACGCCCCACCCACCTTCTCACTTCCCTTCGCCTCATCGAGAAGCGAAGGAACGGAATTCTAGTGCCCGTTTCATCCCCGCGCAAGGGGTTCGCGAAAAGAATTTCAGCGATCACTTCATCCGCTCTGACAATGCGCTCAAAAACCCGCATCGCAGAGAGGCGGTGCCCTGATGGTTCAAGCGGACTCATAGCGACTACAATCTAAGGTTCTCTGCACCTGATAACTGCCTCCCTATGCGCTCGCGAATCGCCAAACGACTCCCCCCGGACGCCGACAAGCTTGTCGGTCTTTCGCTCTCGCTGTTCGCGTCGGGCAGCCGTATAGAAGACCGGTTCTGGGAAGCGCGCCTCGACACGCTTCTCGGAAAAATTGTTCGCAACGGCAACCAGACTGCGCTCGATGCCGCACTCGACCACCTCCAATTGAAGTTCCCGGACGCCTATGGCGCGCTCGCCGACATGGCGGAAACGCAAAGCGAGTCGTTCGCAACCGAGATCGACGGCGTGCCGCACGAAGCGCTGCTAATTGCCGCACCAGTGCTGGCGTGGACGCGTTACTCGATCCCATCCGGGCCGCTCAAGGCCGATGTGGTCGACGCATTGCGCACTCAACTGCAAGCGCATGTGCTCGCGGAAGGCGCCAAGGTCGCGGTTGCACCGTATCTTTACAGCATCGACCAGTTGCCGCGGCATCATGTGGAAACAGCACGCGTCGCGCAGCAACTCATGCAAACCGTGCTCGGCCACGCGCCTGCGCGCCTTAATCTCGCCGACTTGCCAGAGACGTCACCGATCCTCGCCGATCCGCGCTTTTTGCTTGCCATGGCCGTCGTGCCCACCGGCGCAGCGTTGTTTCGGTGGCAAGAGGAAACGGCCGGCGCCCGAATCGAACGCGGTCAGTGCCTCGAACGCTGGGCGGCGCAAGGCGGCGCAAGCTTTGCGGCCGTCCTGCCCGGCTGTGAGTTCGAATGCCTGCTGCCCGACGCCTACTATTCGGCTTGCCGCGACGCAGACGAACAAGTTCGGCCACACTCGGTCCGCACCGCCGTTCGATACCTGTTCGATACCCTCGGCACAGCGCCCGACGAGCTGCGCGCCGTGATTGCGGGGTTCGGCGAGCAGCGCGTGGACGAATATCGGATCGGCTTTACGCGCCGTGGAAATAACGACGTGATCTATGGCGTCGTCTGGCCACTCTACGGACGGGAAAACGGCGAAATTAGCGTGGCGGAAGACGCAGCCGAACTCGAAGGCGCGGACGGTCCTGTCGAAGAGATCGTTGCGTTGTTGAAGCGCTCGGGCGTAACTGACGTGCGTCGGCATACTGGCCGTTTCGAGCCGGAGTATTGCGACGACTGCGGCGTGCCGCTGTACGCGGATCCGCTTGGCGAAATCGTCCATGCGGAAATGCCGGAAGACGCTGAGCCCGCCCAACCGCATTTTCACTGACTTGAGAGGCCGTACCGGTTACGGCTCTTGCGCCGAACATCATCGACCCGTGGTTTGCGTCAACGTACGCGATCGAAGCGAGAGAGCGTCGCAATTGAGTCGTTAGCGCATTCGAACTCGCGAAATGCTGTGCGACGGAAATCCTGAAGGATTCAACCGTAACTTCTCGAGACACAAAGGCCGTTCCAACATCCGTTGGAACGGCCTTTTTTTGTAAGACGCGCCAGCCATGTTTGACCACGGATTAAAGGATCATCGCGAAGACACTTGGGATTAGCGAGGGTACGGTCAAGATCTACCTGGGCGGTATCGTCCAGCAACGCGGGGCGCCGAACCGCGCCGCCGCCATCGCTATTTATAACGGTTGGCAGAACGGCTATCTCGAGGTTCTGAAACGCGGTTCTGAAACGCGAAGCCGACGCATCGCCACGACCTGCGCTTGGTGACGCCGGCCCGCTGCCGCTACGCGCCACCGCCTTGCTGACTTACGCGCCGCTTCCGGAGGTTGAAGAGCATTTGTTGCCGATGGCAGCCGAACCTCAACCCCGCTTCGGCGACTGAACGCGGTCATTTCAAAACCAACACACAACGCGTGATTCCGCTCGTTGTGTGTTGGAAAATCCCCCCTGGCACAGTCAATGCACGCGTTTTCGGGCACAAACGAGTAATATAAGATTTATGGGTTTCTTCTACACACCTCTTCCGCTTTGGCTCGCAATAGGTGGCTGGATTGTCACTGCGGGCGTGCTCGCGCTTGCAATCTGGCAGAACCCGTTTCGCCGGTTGCAGGACGGGACGCTTCAGCATGTCTGGTTCGGAATCGTCGTTGCAGTGACGGTATTGTGGGCTTGCAACACCTGGTTCGAAGACGGTCCCGCCATTCATTTGCTTGGCGCCACGCTCATGGTCACGCTGTTCGACTGGCAACTCGCTCTGGTCGGCATGGCCGTGACCACCGGGCTGGCCGCCGTCGTGCTGGATGCATCGTGGCCCGGCGTTCCTGTGACCTTCATACTGTTTGGGGCACTGCCCGTCGCCGTGTCCTCTCTGCTACAGAAGGCCATCCAGGCGTGGATCCCGCGCAGCCTCTTCGTTTTCATCCTCGGTCACGGTTTCCTGACGTCGGCATGCGCCGTTGCGGTGGCGTGCTCCGCGGGACTGCTGTTGCAGATCGTACTCGCCGATGGCCGGCTTATTGTCCCGGCTGGATTTACGCTGGCCGCGTCACTGCTGGTGGCAGGCGAAGCGTTATTCACCGGCGTGTTCACCATCCTGATCACCGTCTACCGGCCTACCTGGATCACCACATTCGACGTCCGGCGTTATCGGCTCGATCGTGGGCCGCGCGTCTGAACGCTGCATCGATTTCAAACGCAGTCCCGCATCACAATCCATCGCGCAATCCATCGTGGAGCCTGTGCCGAGGCCGACCATCGTCGGTGGGCTTGCGAAGAATTTAATATAAGATGGAACTCCCGTTCACTGTCGGGCATCTTACGTGCCTGTTGTCTCTTTAGTGCAGAACCCGATGGATAGTATTCAAGTACCGCGTCGACTGCTCCGGTTGGTCGGCCGGCTGGTGGCGATTGCATCAATGGCGACATTCGTGTCGGCCGCTTGCAGCGCTACCGCGTTCGCCGACACGCTCGACGAACGCAACGAGCTCGTCAATCACTTCGTCACCGACTTCAACGCCAATCCCTTGATGGCCGATTGCGCCGCGCATGGCAGCTTCGTGGCGAGTACATCGACGGCGTTTGACCATGTGGAGTTTCCGGCCAGTTCCTTCGATTCCGCCCACGGCAGTATCGTCCCGTGGAACGACTCTTTCGACGAACATAAGCAGCGCATCAAGGTCGACAACGTCGTGACGGTCGAAGGCCTCGGGGTAACCAAGGACGGCGACTCCAGCCCGTCGACACTCAAGTTCCGCTGCGGCTATGTCGGCAGCCAGATGCTGGCCTTCGGCTGGAACGATCCCGTGCCATCGGCCAGACCACGCGCCGAACCCCGCTCGGGCCACGGCGCAAAAGGCCGGCATGGCGCTGTCAAGGGCAAGGCGGGATCGAAATCGAAAGCAGCCGGCGGCAAGACGACAAAAAAATCGTCGGGCAAAAAGAACCACTAACGCCAAAACAAAAGGACGTGATCGTCAGTCTCAGAGATCACGCCCTTTTGATTGAAGCGCGTCGAACCACACGTACTGCGCGCGTGAGTTCGGTTCACTCCACTCGCTAGCGTCAGAACGCCTGCAGATGCCGCAGGATCGCCTGAAGCATCGACGCCCCCAGCGCTGCGCTGCGCTCACCGTTCCACCCCACCCGCTCGTCCGGCAGATTCGCGTTGTCCTTGAACGGCATTTCGAGCGTCAGCGACAAGCAACCGAACTCATTGCCGACATACTTCGACGCCAGCTTCAACGCGTCCGTCTGGTACTTGCTCGCCTCGTAGCCGTACACGTCCTGAAAATCCGGGCTCGCCTGCTTGAAGCATTCGATGAACGCCTTCTGTTCCTGCGCCTGTTTTTCGGTGAAGCCGGGCAGCATCTCCGAGCCGGCCACGAACACGTAAGGCAACGCTTCGTCGCCGTGGATATCGAAGAAAAGATCACAGCCCAGTGCGTGAATGGCATTGCGCACGGCGAGCACTTCGGGACTGCGCGCCGCGTCGGGCTCCATCCATTCGCGATTCAGGTTCGCACCCGCTGCATTCGTGCGCAGGTTGCCAAGCACGCTGCCATCGGGATTCATGTTCGGCACGATATGGAACACGGCGTGATCGAAGATCAAACGCGCGACCGGATCACCCGCCCAGTCGCCCCAACCGGCTAACCGTTTGATCAGACCTTCAACGAACCACTCGGCCATCGTTTCGCCAGGATGCTGGCGCGCGATGATCCACACATTCTTCTTGGGCTTCGCTGGTTGCTCCGCCTCTTCGCTCAGCCCTAGCGTCACCAGCGACATCGGCCGGCCCTGCACCGTCCGGCCTATTTCCGTCAGCGTCGCGTGCGGCATCTGCTGCACGGCGCCGAGGAAACCCGCGTGGCGCTCTTCACTATACGGCTCGAAATACGCGTAGTAGACAGCGTCGAAATCGGGCGTGTGCTCGATGGTCAGCACACGGCCGTCGTAACGCGTCGGCACGCGGAACCAGTTGATCCGGTCGTAGCTCGCTACCGCGCGATAGTCGCGCCAGCCGTCGGCGAATGCGCAGTCGGCGGCGTTCTCGAAGGTCATCGTGAGCGGCTCGTCGCGCACGCCCGAGACGCGGAAGTAAAACCACTGCGCGAAATCGGCGTGGCTGTCGGGACGGACCCGCAGGCGAATAGCCGCGGGATTGTCGGTGGACAGGACGTCGATCGCGCCTGCATCGAATTGACTCGTGATTGAGATGCTCATGACGCTTCCTTGATTGATACCGTCGAGGCTTTATAGACTGAGCCGTCGGCGATACACATAAGTCGTTTCAGTCGATGCCTTGTTATCGAAGGCATAACCTTCGCTGTCGAAATTTTTCAGACCTTCTGGCTCGTCAATCCGATTTTGCACCGCAAACCGCGCCATCAAGCCGCGCGCGCGTTTCGCGTGGAAACTGATGATCTTGTACTGGCCATTCTTCCAGTCCTGGAACACGGGCGACACCACCGACGCGTCCAGACGCTTAGGCTGGACCGACTTGAAATACTCGCCCGACGCGCAGTTGACCAGCACGCGCGCGCCCTTCTGCTTTTTCATCTGCGCGTTCAGTGCGGACGTGATGCGCTCGCCCCAAAACGCATACAAATCCTTGCCTCGCGCATTGGCGAACTTCGTGCCCATCTCCAGCCGATACGGCTGCAGCAGATCCAGCGGCCGCAGCAATCCGTAAAGCCCCGACAGCACGCGCACGTGGTTTTGCGCGTAGTCGAGATCCGGAGCGTGGAGCGACTTCGCGTCAAAACCCTCGTAGACGTCGCCATTGAAAGCGAGCATGGCCTGCTTTGAATTATGCGTGCCGAACGTCGGAGACCAGTCCGCGTAACGCTGGAAATTCAGTCGCGCGAGCGGATCGGAGATATGCATGAGGCTGCCGATTTCCTGTGGCGAGAGCTTACGCAGAGCGTCGATCAATTCAGCGGAATCCGCCGTGAATTCAGGCAACGTGTGCTTGGTGACGTGAGGCGGGGTCTCGTAGTCGAGCGATTTGGCCGGCGAGAGAACGATTATCATAGGGGCTCGCCGGCATGCTGCCAACGATGAAGACGGAAACCCTCGATTGTATCGAATGAAAAAATCCCCCGCGCTGCGCGCCGTGCTGGATTCGAATGTCTGGATCGACATCCTGGTATTCGACGACCCCATCACGCGCCCGATTCGCGCCGCGCTCGAAGCCGGTACGCTGGAAGCGCTGATCGACTCGCGCTGCCTCAAAGAACTGACGTATGTGCTGGACTATCCACAGTTCGTGCGCTTTGCCGTGAAAAAGGCCGACGCGCTTGAAACTGTCGCGCGGCTGTCGCAACTCGTCGAACCCGAACCGCTGCCCGAAGACGCGCCGCCATTGCCGAAATGCCGTGATCGCGACGACCAGAAGTTTCTCGAACTGGCGCACGCGATCAAGGCGGACTGGCTGGTATCGAAGGATCGCGCGCTGCTTAAACTCGCCAAGCGGACCGCACGCGACTTCGGGTTTCGAATCGCCCAGCCCGCGCCGTTCGTGACCAGCTTTGAAGCACACATTGAGGCTAATACGGAAACGAACGCTCTCGATGTTTAAAATGGGACACCTTTTCCTTTAGCGCAGCCGATCGCCCACATCATGAACGCCTCGCACGACCTTCCAAACCCGTCCGCTGTTCCCGCCATCACCTCGCGCCTGCCGAACGTCGGCACGACCATCTTTACGGTCATGAGCGCGCTCGCGACGCAAAAAGGCGCGGTCAATCTCGGCCAGGGGTTTCCCGATTTCGCGTGTGATCCGCGCATTGTGGACGCGGTGTCGAACGCCATGCGCGATGGCCACAACCAATATCCGCCGATGGCCGGCGCCGCGCCGCTGCGCCACGCGATCAGCGAAAAGATCGAGCGCCTGTACGGGCGCAAATACGACGTCGAACGTGAGATCACGGTCACGGCCGGCGCGACCCAGGCCATCCTGACCGCCATCTTGTGCTGCGTGCATCCGGGCGACGAAGTGATCGTGATCGAGCCCATGTACGACTGCTATGTGCCCGCAATCGAACTGGCGGGCGGCAAACCGGTGTTTGTATCGCTGGAAGCGCCCGAATACGCGCTGCCCTTCGACAAGCTCGCCGCCGCGATCACGCCGAAAACGCGCCTGCTGATCATCAACTCGCCGCATAACCCGACCGGCCGCGTCTGGCGCACCGCCGACTTGCAAAAGCTCGACGAGATCATGCGCGACACCGACGTGCTGATTCTCTCCGACGAAGTCTACGAACACATGGTCTTTGACGGCGCCCCGCATGAAAGTGTGTGCCGCTATCCGGACCTGGCCGCGCGCAGCTTCGTGGTGTCGAGTTTCGGCAAGACTTTTCACGTGACGGGCTGGAAGCTGGGTTACGTCGCCGCGCCCGCCGCGCTGACCGCTGAATTTCGCAAGGTCCATCAGTTCAACGTGTTCACGGTGAACACGCCGATGCAGGTCGGCATCGCGGAATATCTGAAAGATCCCGCACCGTACCTGGAATTACCTGCTTTTTATCAGCAAAAGCGCGATTTTTTCCGCGATGGCCTCGCCAACTCACGCTTCAAGCTGCTGCCTTGCGACGGCACGTATTTCCAGTGCGTCGACTATTCGGCCATCAGCGAGCTGCCCGAAGCCGAGTTCTCGCAATGGCTCACGAGCGAAATTGGCGTTGCCGCGATTCCCGTCTCAGCCTTCTATCACGAGAGCCATGAATCGGGCGTCGTACGCTTTTGCTTCGCGAAAAAGGAAGAGACGCTGCGCACCGCGCTCGAGCGTCTCGCCAGTCTTTAAAGACTAGATCTTCGGCAGCGCTTTCTTCTGTGCTTCCATGAACGCGAGCCGGTCCGCCGTTACTTTTTGCGCGGCCGGCCGCTCGCCTACCAGCTTGTTGTGCACCTTCCAGTCGATCCCCGCGTCCAGCAGAAAATCTCCTCCATAAATCGCTTTCGTCGTCAGCCCGATCAGCGGCAAATTCACGAATGCACTCACATCGGCGATACTGAAGGTCGTGCCGAGCGCGTACGGTTCAAACTTCGCAATCCGCCTGAATCCCGCAATGCCGTGCCGAAGCCGTTTTTCCGCGCGCGCCTTCGTGTAGTCGGTCACGGTGCCGCCGAAAAACGCCTGCTTGTATAGCTCGCGGGCGGCCAGTTCCAGGTGGGTTTCCATGAACACGATCATCTCGCGCTCCTTGGCGGCCGTGAACGGATCGGCGGAAAAAATGGGCTTCTCCGGATAGACGCTCGCCAGATATTCGACGATCACCTGCGACTCGCACAGCGATCCGGCTTCGGTTTCCACGTACGGAACCTTGCCGAGCGGCGAGCGCGCGAGTGTTGCTTCGTCCTGGCCGAAATTCGCGCGCACCTCCTCGAACGGGATGCCGTGTTCGAGCAGCACGAACTTCACCTTGTTCACGTAGTTGGACAGTGGAAAACCATACAGCTTGAGCATCTTGAGTCTCCTGGACATCTTTCGTTTTTAAGCAAAGCAGGCAATCGGCGGCCTTTTGGGGTCACCTCATAAACAGTACGATCGTGCTAATCTAGCAAATAAGGAGTGAGACACGCCATGAGTTTTCGCGACATAGAGATTCGGACCTTGGGCATTGTCGGCAGCGGCGCCATGGGACGCGGCATTGCGCAGATCGCGGCGCTGGGTGGCCTGAGCGTGCGTCTGTACGACACCAACCAGCAAGCCATCGCGGCCGCGCGCGACTATCTCGCCGATACCCTGAACAAACTCGCCGCAAAAGGCAAGCTGAACGAAGCCGACGCGCACGCCGCGCTGGCGCGCATTCATGCGGCCGGCGCGATCGGTGATCTGGCCGATTGCGATGTGGTGATCGAAGCGATTGTGGAAAAGCTGGAGATCAAGCGGGAGTTGTTCCACGAGCTGGAGGGTGTGGTCGGCGAGCAGTGCATCCTAGCGTCGAACACGTCGTCGTTATCGATTACCGCGATTGCCGCCGGGTGTGCAAAACCGGAGCGCGTGGTTGGCCTCCACTTCTTCAACCCCGTGCCGCTGATGAAAGTGGTCGAAGTGATCGACGGCTTGCGGGGTGATCCCGCCGCCGGCGACGCGCTGATGGCGCTCGGCCGTCAGATGGGCCACACGGCCGTGCGCGCGAAGGACATGCCGGGGTTTATCGTGAATCACGCCGGGCGCGGCATGAATACCGAAGGCCTGCGAATCGCGAGCGAAGGCGTGGCGAGTTTCGCCGATATCGACCGGATCATGCGCGAACAAGCCGGCTTCCGGCTCGGACCATTCGAGTTGCTCGACCTGACGGCGCTCGACGTCTCGCATCCGGTGATGGAGTCGATCTATCACCAGTTCTATGAAGAGCCGCGCTTTACACCCTCTCCGATTACGGGCACGCGGCTCGCCGGTGGTTTGATCGGGCGCAAGGTCGGAGAAGGTTTTTATAAGTATGTGGACGGCAAGCAGCAGATCCCCGAGGAAGCGCCGGCGCCTGCAACGCTGCCGCGTCGCGTGTGGGTGAGCCGCTCATCTGCCCATGCACGTGAGGAAGTGTTCAAGCTGATCGCGAAGATGGAAGCGAATGTCACCATCGATACCGGCGGCACGCCCGCCTTGGATTCGCTGATCATCGTCACGCCGCTCGGTCACGACGCGACCACGGCGTGCGTCGCGGAAAAGCTGGATGCGTCGCGCACGGTGGCTATCGATACATTGTTTCCGCTCGCCGACGCCGCGCGCCGCACGATCATGACAACGCCCGCCACTACTGCCGAATTCCGCGACGCCGCGCACGCGCTCTTCGCTTTCGATGGCGTTCCCGTCACCGTGATCCGCGACTCGACCGGCTTTGTCGCGCAACGTGTGGTCGCGACCATCGTCAACATTGGTTGCGATATCGCGCAGCAGCGCATCGCGACGCCAGCCGATATCGATCTCGCCGTGACGCTTGGTCTTGGCTATCCGCGCGGCCCGCTCGCCCTCGGCGACGCGCTCGGGGCGAGCACCCTGCTCACGATCCTGCGCAACATGCAGGCTGCGCTAGGCGATCCGCGATATCGTCCGTCGCCGTGGCTCACGCGCCGTGCGCAACTCGGCCTGTCCCTGACCTCCGATGAGGCCGCAAAATGAGCGCCGAACTGCTCTCCGTCCGGCCCGCCGAAAGCGACACTACGCTTGTTCTCAAGCTGTCCAATCCGGGCGCGCGCAACGCGTTGCATCCGGACATGTACGCAGCCGGCATCGAAGCGATGAATACGGCTGAACGCGATACATCGGTGCGCGCCATCGTGCTGACCGGCGCCGATAACTTCTTTTGCGCCGGCGGTAATCTGAACCGGTTGCTCGAGAATCGTGCGAAGGATCCCTCGGTACAGGCAGCGAGTATCGACATGCTCGGGGAATGGATCGTGGCGCTGAGGTCATCGACGAAACCGGTGATCGCGGCCGTGGAAGGCGCGGCGGCCGGCGCGGGTTTCTCGCTCGCGCTTGCGTGCGATCTGCTGGTCGCCGCCGACGATGCCAAGTTCGTCATGTCCTACGCCCGCGTGGGCCTCACGCCCGATGGCGGCGGCTCGTGGTTCCTCACACGCGCGTTGCCGCGTGCGCTCGCCACCGAAATCCTGCTCGAAGCAAAGCCGATTGGCGCAACACGGCTGAACGAAGTCGGTGTAGTGAACCGCGTAACGAAGCCGGGCGCGGCGCTCGATGCCGCCATCGCCTGGGCGGACGAACTGGGTCACATGGCGCCGAAAGCGCTGGCTCGGATCAAGACGCTGATCGCTGCTGCCGAGACGCAACCGCTAGCGGAACAACTAGACGCCGAACGCGATGGTTTCGTCGATGCACTGCATAACGGCAACGCGCTCGAAGGCATCAACGCGTTCCTCGAAAAGCGGCCACCGCTCTACAAATGACCTCCACCACGTCTACGTACGAACTGCCCAAACGCCGCCGCATCTTCCTGATGCGTCACGGCGACGTCACTTACTTCGATGCAAGCGGCCGCGCCATCGATCCGGAAAGCGTGCCGCTGAATCAACGCGGCCGCGACGAAGCGAGCGCCGCGGGACGCGAGTTCAAAGCGCAGCAGATTCGCTTCGATAAAGTCATCGCAAGCGGCTTGCCGCGCACGCTTGAGACGGCGCAACGCGTGCTGGCCGAAACCGGTCAGCAGATCGATATCGATGTCTGGCCGCAATGGCAGGAGATTCGCGGCGGCCGGCTGGGGGACCTTCCGCCGAAGGATTTCGAGCGCGCGTTTCTCAGCGTCTTCGATGGCATCGTGCCCGAAACAACGGCGTTTCTTGGTGGCGAAACCATCGGTGAATTGCTTGATCGCGTGCTGCCGCCGCTGCAACGACTGCGCGACGATGCATCGTGGGACACCGTGCTGCTTGTGCTGCACGGCGGGGTCAATCGCGCGTTGTTGTCGCATGCGATCACCAGTGGCGGCCGCACGTTTTTCGGCCATCTTTCGCAGACCACGGGCTGTATCAACGCGCTCGATGTCGGCGATAAACCGGGCGACTGGGTGATCCGCGCGCTAAACCATTCGCCGCCCTCGCCGCTTCACGCCACCGTACGAAACACGACGATGGAACTGCTCTACGCGCAATTTGTCCGCTTTAAATCGCTCATGAAGTAACAGTCACCATGCGGCTTGACCGCAGAACGACAGCGTCGAAAACGGCGCGGGTCTGCGGGGTCCCTAACGAGCGCTTAACGAACGCTCAACAAACGCAAGACCGGAGGAGACAACGATGGCTTCAAACGATACGCCCGCACCACAGGATTTTTCAGCGTTCGAAGGAACGCGTCCGGTCAACGAGCGGCAACAGTTCGATATCCCGGCGTTATCGGCGTGGCTGGAAACCCGCGTTGACGGCTTCGCCGGTCCGGTCAGCGTCGAGCAATTCGCCGGCGGTCAATCGAATCCTACCTTCAAGTTGATCACGCCCGCGCGCAGTTACGTGATGCGCTCGAAGCCAGGGCCGGCGGCGAAGTTGTTGCCATCGGCGCATGCGATCGATCGCGAATATCGCGTGATGGATGCGCTCGCGGGCACCGACGTTCCGGTCGCAAAAATGTTCGCCCTGTGCGAGGACGAAAGCGTCATCGGGCGCGCGTTCTACGTGATGGAGTTCATCGAAGGACGCGTGTTGTGGGATCAGGCGCTGCCGGGCATGACACCGTCCGAACGCGGTGCGATCTACAACGAGATGAACCGCGTAATCGCGGCGCTCCATTCGGTCGATATCGCACAAGCCGGCCTCGAAACCTACGGCAAGCCCGGCAACTACTTCGAGCGTCAGATCGGTCGCTGGAGCAAGCAATACGTTGCGTCGGAGACCGAGCCTATCGACGCGATGAACAAGCTGATCGAATGGCTGCCGAAGCATATTCCGCGTAGCGCAGAAGGCGCGCCGGCGGAGCGTGTATCGATTGTTCATGGCGACTTCAGGCTCGATAACCTGATCTTCCATCCGACCGAACCACGCGTGCTTGCCGTGCTCGACTGGGAGCTGTCCACGCTCGGCGATCCGCTCGCCGATTTCGCTTACCACTGCATGGCGTGGCACGTCGACCCGACGCAATTTCGCGGTATCGGCGGCCTCGACTGGGCGGCGCTCGGCATTCCCGATGAAGACAAATACGTCGCGAAATACCTCGCCCGCACGGGCCTCGCAATCCAGGGCGACTGGAATTTCTACCTCGCCTACAACATGTTTCGCATCGCCGCGATCCTGCAGGGAATCATGAAGCGCGTGAGCGAAGGCACGGCGGCGAGCGCACAAGCTATCGACGCAGGAAAGCGCGCAAAACCGATGGCTGAACTCGCGTGGTCGTATGCGCAGAAAGTCGGTGAATAGAGCCCAACAAGGAGACGACATGAATTTCGATTACACGCCGAAAGTGCAGGAACTGCGCCAAAAGCTGACGAGCTTCTTCGATGAACACATCTATCCGAACGAGCGCGTTTTCAACCGTGAAGTCGCGACAAACCGAGCAAACGGCAACGCATGGATTCCGACGGAGCTCATCGAAACGCTCAAGGAAAAAGCCCGTGATGCCGGCCTGTGGAATCTGTTCCTGCCCGCCTCCGAGCGCGGTGCCGGACTGAGCAATCTGGAATACGCGCCGCTCTGCGAGATCATGGGCCGCGTGCCATGGGCGCCCGAAGTGTTCAATTGCGGCGCGCCGGACACGGGCAATATGGAGACCATCGAACGTTATGGCAGCGATCAGCAAAAGCTGCAATGGCTCGAACCGCTGCTGCAAGGCGAGATTCGCTCGGCGTTCCTGATGACCGAGCCGGACGTGGCTTCGTCGGATGCCACGAACATTCAGTGCAGCATCGCGCGCGACGGCGACAGCTACGTGATCAACGGCCACAAATGGTGGTCGTCAGGCGCCGGCGACCCGCGCTGCAAGGTGTATATCGTGATGGGCAAGACCGATCCGGACGCGCCGAAACATCAGCAGCAATCGATGATCCTCGTTCCCGCCGATGCAACCGGCATCACTGTGCATCGGCCGCTCCCGGTCTTCGGTTACGACGACGCGCCACACGGCCACATGGATATCACGCTGGAAAACGTCCGCGTGCCGGTGTCGAATATGTTGCTCGGCGAAGGACGCGGTTTTGAAATCGCGCAGGGGCGCCTTGGGCCGGGCCGGATTCATCACTGCATGCGCCTGATCGGATTAGCTGAACGCGCGCTCGAACTGATGTCGAAGCGCACACTGCAACGCGTTGCTTTCGGCAAGCCGATTGCCGCGCACGGCGTGACGCAGGAGCGTATTGCCGAGGCCCGCATCATGATCGAACAGGCGCGTCTGCTCACCCTGAAAGCGGCTTACATGATGGACACCGTCGGCAATAAGGGCGCGCGCGGCGAGATCGCGATGATCAAGGTGGTTGCACCGAATATCGCGTGCCAGATCATCGATTGGGCGATTCAGGCGCACGGCGCGGGCGGTGTGTCGGATGATTTTCCGCTGGCTTACGCCTATGCCCACGCACGGACGTTGAGGCTCGCCGACGGGCCCGATGAAGTGCATCGGAACGCCATCGCCAAGCTGGAGCTTTCACGGTACGCGTGAGCCCGCGTTCAGCGTCTTCTTGCGAACTATGGTCTAATTTTCGGCAGCGTTTTTGAGTGGCGACTTCTGCTTGCGCAGGGTCGCCATTTCCCGAGTTCAGCACCAGGAGCAAAGATGATCGATGTCTATAGCTGGGCCACGCCGAACGGCCACAAGATTCATATCATGCTCGAAGAAGTCGGACTTGAGTACAAAGCGATTCCCATCGATATCGGTGCCGGCGATCAGTTCACGCCCGAGTTTCTGGCTATCAGCCCGAATAACAAGATTCCCGCGATTATCGATAGCGATGGACCGGATGGTAAGCCGCTAGCGCTCTTTGAATCTGGTGCGATTCTGTTTTATCTCGCTGAGAAGACGGGGAAGTTTTTGCCTCAGGATCCTGTCGGCCGGTATACGACCATGCAATGGTTGATGTTTCAGATGGGCGGTGTCGGACCCATGCTCGGCCAGGCGCATCATTTCCGGATTTATGCGCCTGAGAAGATCGAATATGCGGTTAACCGATATTCGAACGAAGCCAGACGCTTGTACGGCGTGATGGATAAACAATTGGGCGTGACCCGGTTTCTCGCTGGAAATGAATATTCCATCGCCGATATCGCGACGTTCCCGTGGACGCGGTCCTGGAAAAACCAAGGGATCGAACTAGACGAATTCCCGAACGTCAAGCGATGGTTCGAGACCATCGCCGCGCGGCCGGCTGTTGTGAGAGGCGTTGAAGTACTGGCCTCGGCACGCAAAGAACTCACGGGCGATAAACAACGCGAAGTTTTATTCGGCGCGCAGCAGTACGCGAGGCGTTAAATGCGCGACGGCAGGTTCCTCTTTCGAGAAGCCTGCCTGCTTACTGCACATTGGAGCCACAGCCACGAAACTTCAAAAATAATGCCGGGTGATGAACTCCGCGATGCATACCGGCTTGTCACTTCCTTCTTTCTCCAGCGTGACGCGCCAGATAACCTGCACGCCATTTGCTTCCACGTCCGTCACCGTTCCCACGACGAACTTCGCCCTCAGCTTCGCTCCAACCGGCACCGGCGACATGAAGCGCACCTTGTTCATGCCGTAATTCACACCCATCTTTTGCTGCATCGGCACACACTGTTCCAGCCACATCGGGATCAGTGCCAGGGTCAGGAATCCATGCGCGATCGGTCCACCAAACGGCGATTCTTTTTTCGCTCTTTCTACGTCGACGTGGATCCACTGGTGATCGTTGGTGGCATCGGCGAATTTGTTGACGCGTGATTGATCGATTTCCAACCACTCGCTCACATATTCGTCCCTGCCCTCCGCGGCCTTGAACTCGGCCGCGCTCGTTAATGTCATTGAGTCTCTCCCGGGTGACGAAGCCCGAATATAGCCGCTGAATCCACGGTCAATACCAGTTCGTCGTGCTGGTTATAGGCCTCCCAGCGCGTACCCACGATTCCCCGATCCGGTTTGCTGGCGGACACGCGCTTGCTCAATACCCGCACCGTCAATCTCACGGTATCGTTCACCCGGACTGGTTTGATCCAGCGGATGTTATCGAGTCCCGGTGAACCCATCGATGTGGAATCGGACAGCATGTCGCGCACCAGAATGCCCATCATCGCGGAACACGTGTTCCAGCCGCTGGCGATCAATCCGCCAAACGGCGATGCCTCGCCACCCGCCTCGCTCAAATGAAAAGGTTGCGGATCATAATGCCCGGCAAATTCGATAATCTCTTCTTTCAGAAACGTATGACCGCCCAATTGCGCCACCGATCCAACTTCGAAATCCTCATAGCTGAACGTCATCGCCGCTCTCCTTTTCAATGCATCGATTAATTAAACGTCGGTGTTGGCGAATCCAGGCAGCGACGCAAACCGTGCGAGATGATGATCGACATCGCCCAGCGTGGTCTCGATGATCGATAAACGCTTGAACCAGTGCGCCGCCGCGAGTTCGTTCGTCACGCCCATGCCGCCATGCAACTGCACCGCCTGCTGACCCACGAAGCGCGCTGCCTGACCGACGCGAACCTTGGCCGCTGAAACTGCCCGGCGGCGTTCATCGGCGTCCTCGCTCGTGTATCGTGCGGCTGCCAGATACGTGATCGAGCGCGCCTGCTCGGCATGAATCAGCATCTCGACCATGCGATGCTGCAATGCCTGGAAACGCGCGATCGGCGTGCCGAACTGTTTGCGCTCTTTCGTGTATTCGACCGTTGCGTGATTCAGCGCGTCGAGTACACCGACGGCTTCGGCGCACAGCAGGAACGTGGCGTAGTCGGCAATGCGCTCGAGCGTGGCTGCGCCGGTCTTGACGCCGCCGAGACGCGTGGCGCGCGTACCGGTGAACGTGAGCGTCGCGGCGCGCTGGCCATCGATCGTCCGATACTCCGTGATCTCTACGTTCCCCGCTTCACGCGCAACCGCGAACAACGCGACTTCTCCGTTTAATCGCGCCGGCACAATCCAGTAGTCAGCCTGCGCGCCGTGCAGGACTAGCGACTTCTGGCCGCTCAGCGCGAAGCCATCGCCATTCTCTTTCGCGGTGGTATCGATGGAGAAAAGATCGTAGCGGGCATGCGGTTCGTGAAATGCCACCGCGAGCTTGATCTCGCCGCCGGCGGCGCGTTCGAGCAACGCGTCGGCGGGATCGCCGCCCGCCAGCCGCAACGCTTCGATACCCACCGCCGTCGCCCAGTACGGCTCCACTACCAGCGCACGTCCGAGTTCCTGCATCACGACCTGCATATCGACGGGAGTGCCATCGAAACCGCCCTGCGCTTCAGGCGCCGGCAATGCCGTCAAGCCAAGCTCGGTGAACGCTGTCCAATGTTTTGCATTGACACCTTCCTTCGACGCCACGATCTTCTGCCGTGCGTCGAACGTGTATTCGTTGTCGAGATACCGGCGCAATGCGTCCCTGAACTGGTGTTGCTCATCGGTGAAATTGAAGTCCATGTGCCGCTCCTCACAGTCCCAGAATCATCTGCGCGATGATGTTTTTTTGAATTTCGTTCGAGCCGCCATAGATCGACGTCTTGCGAAAGTTGAAGTAGTACGCGGCAAGCGGCGCGGCATCGTCGTCGCCGGCAAGACTGTGCTCGCGTTCGCCTTCGAGATACGCGGGATCGAACGCGGCGGCTTGCGGGCCGACCGCTTCGACCATGAGTTCGGTCAGCGCCTGCTGGACTTCAGTGCCCTTGATCTTGAGCATCGATGCCTCCGGTCCCGGTCCGCGTCCATTCGCCTCGCTCGCCACCACGCGTTGCACGGTGACTTCAAGCGCCATCATTTCGATCTCCAGCGCCGCGATTTTTGCGGAGAACAGCGGGTCGTTGAGCAACGAAACGCCGCCCTTCTTCTGACCGGCAGCAAGCCGTTTCAGGAACACCAGTTCACGCTTCGATTGCCCGACGCGCGCAATGCCCGTGCGTTCATGGCCGAGCAAATACTTTGCATAGGTCCAGCCTCGATTCTCCTCACCGACGAGATTCTCAACCGGCACCTTCACGTCTTCGAGGAACACTTCGTTGACTTCGTGATCTTCATCGAGCGTGATGATCGGACGCACGGTAATGCCGGGCGTTTTCATATCGATGAGAAGAAACGAGATGCCTTCCTGCTTCTTCGCGCCGGTATCCGTGCGCACGAGGCAGAACATCATGTCGGCGAATTGGCCGAGCGTGGTCCAGGTTTTCTGGCCATTGACCACGTAGTGATCGCCCTGGCGTTCGGCGCGTGTCCTAAGCGATGCCAGATCGGAGCCCGAACCCGGTTCCGAATAACCCTGGCACCACCAGTCGGTACCATCGAGAATACGCGGCAGGTAGTAGGCTTTTTGCGCGTCGCTGCCGTATTTCATGATGACGGGCGCCACCATCGATACGCCGAACGGCAATACGCCCGGCGCCCCGATGCGTGCGCATTCTTCGTCCCAGATATGGCGCTGCGTCGCGTCCCAGCCGGGACCGCCGTACTCCTTCGGCCACGCGACGACCGACCAGCCGCGCGTGCCGAGCAGCTTGTGCCAGCTCGCGTAGTCGTCGCGGCTTAGACGTTTGTGATCGAGTACCTTGGTGCGCAGAGTTTGCGGCAGGTTGGCGTCGAGCCAGGCGCGGATGTCGGCACGGAATGCGTCGTCGGCGGGGGAATAGTTCAGGTCCATGCGCTGTGTCTCCTGTCATGACCCGGGTCGGCCATGAGGAGACGCGCCTTTAGCTGAACGTAATCAGCTTATTGCAGCGGCTCTTTCAGTGCGGCCGGCACCGGTAACGGCATCACGTTGATGCCTTCTTCCATCAAGGCGTGCGCATCTTCGGGCGTTGCGACGCCGCGAATATTTCGCGCCGGCGCTTCGTCGTAATGCATGCGCCGCGCCTCCTCGGCAAAACGCTCGCCCACGTTCTCCGTCTTCGCGAGAATTTCCCGCATGAATTGCAGCGCGCGTGCCTGAAGCGCGTGATCGGCGTCTTGCGGCGGCTGGGCCGCTGGCTCCGCGTTCGAGCCAGTGGCCGCCTTCTCGCTCTGATCCGAACGACTCGACGACAAATTCAGACGCGGCGCCGACGGCATGCGGCTCACCTCCGTTGTCGAGCACACCGGGCAAGCCACAAGCTTGCGCGACAACTGGGATTCGAACTCATCGGTCGAAGCAAACCAGCCTTCGAAACGATGGTCGTGTGAGCACTTCAAGTCGAGAACCTTCATGCTGATCGGGGCTTGCCAAAGAGTTTAATCGCAAAAACGCGTTTTGTGAACGATCGTTCGTAAATTTGCTTCTGCGACCGTTTGATGAAATCGCGGGAACATGCGTTCAATTTTAGCCCGGCGCTGGAACGCGTGCCGAAAGATGCGTTGTCATGATTAATCAGACAAATAAAAAGCGGCCTTCGCGGCCGCTTTTTTGTGGACACACCGGCCGTCTCAATCGCTCACCGGTTCACCCAACTGCCATTCGCCCGACATGATCCTTTCCAGCCAAAAGCTGCCGATGATCGTCTTCACATCGCTGATGTGGCCGCTCCTGATCCACTCGAAAATCTGCGACCTCTCCGCGATCAACGTCTCGAGGAACTCGCCTTCGTCGAGTTTGCTCTCGCCCGCTGTCAATCCCCGCGCAAGATACAAGTCGATGAATTCGGTCGAATACGAAATCACTGGATGGATACGCGTCAGGAAAAACCACTCGCGCGCCGTATAACCGGTTTCCTCATGCAGCTCGCGCTTCGCGCACGCCAGTTCGCTTTCGTTCGGATCGAGCTTGCCCGCCGGATATTCGAGCAGGACTTTGCGGATCGGATAGCGATACTGACGTTCGAGCAGCACGCGGCCATCGTCGAAAAGCGGCAGGATCATCACAGCGCCAGGATGTTCGACGAACTCACGCGTGGCGTGTTTGCCGTCCGGCAATTCGACCGTATCGAGCTTGAGCGTGAGGAACTTGCCCTGATGCACCAACTTGCTCTCGACCGTTTTCTCGATCAGGCCTTCGTCGGAATCGGGGAAATCAAGGGATTGGGTGGAGTCGGTGGAAAAAATGTCAGCCATCGTGCACCTTGAAGGAAACGCGTTGGACGCGTGAGCGTTAAACGCGTGGATCAAGCCACGACGGCCGTCGCCGTCAGCGGCGCTTGACGAGATACCGGAACGTGAAGCCGGGGAACGCGAGCACCAGGAACAGGCTGAAAGTGACCGCATAAAACTGCCAGCCCTGCTCGAAGCGGTTCCCTGCGCGCGCCTCAAGCATAAAGCCGAGTGCACCCACAAAAAAATAAAGCACGATTATTTCCGCGATGCGAATCCAGCCGCTTTTCTTCGCCGCCTTGAGCGGGATGACGCAGAAAAGGCGCTGGTTCGCGAACGGAAGGTTGGCGCCGACCAGCGCCAACAACACGATAAACCAGCCCGCTGCCGACATTACAACTGGAACGGCAAGGTGTGCGAGATTGCAGCCAGGCAGGCGTTCATCAACGGTCCGGGAACAATGCCAAGCACCAGCACAGCCAGGCCGTTGAACGCGAGCAGCGCGCGCTTGAGGTTGTCCGCGACGATTGGCGATGCGTCCGTGGGGGCATCGAAGTACATCAGCTTGACGATACGCAGGTAGTAGAACGCACCGACCAGCGACGACAGCACTGCCAGCACCGCGAGCCACGTCAGGCCGGCGTTCATGGTGGCCTCGAGCACGGCGAGCTTCGCGTAGAAGCCAACCATCGGCGGAATACCGGCAAGCGAGAACATCATGATCATCATCACGAAGGCGAACACCGGGCTACGCTGGTTCAGGCCCTTGAAGTCGTCGAGCGTTTCGGCTTCGAAGTCCTTGCGTGCCAGCAGCATCACGATGCCGAAGGTGCCGAGCGTGGTCAGCAGATAGATGATGCTGTAGAACATCGCCGAGCTATACGCGTTCGCCGCACCGTCAGCCTTGCCGTCGACTACGCCCGCCAGCATGCCGAGCAGCACGAAGCCCATGTTCGAGATAGCCGAGTACGCCAGCATCCGCTTGATGTTCTTCTGCACGATACCGGTCACATTACCCACGATCAGCGACAACGCGGCCAGGATCACGAGCATTTCTTGCCAGTCGACTGCGAGCGGCAACAGCGCCATCACCAGGAAACGCAGGCCCCATGCAAACGCCGCGGCCTTCGGGCCACCGCCGGTCAGCAAGGTCATGGCGGTCGGTGCACCTTGATACACGTCAGGCACCCACATGTGGAACGGCACCGCGCCCATCTTGAACGCCACGCCCGCCACCACGAAGATCACGCCGAACAGCAACACTGCGTCGTTGATGCGGCCGGTTGCGATCGCCTTCGCGACTTCATTCAGTTCGAGCGAGCCGGTCGCGCCGTACAGCATCGAGATGCCGTAGAGCAGGAAACCCGAAGCGAGAGCACCGAGCACGTAGTACTTCATCGCGGATTCGTTGGCTTGCGGCGAGTCCTTGCGCAACGCGATCACCGCGTACAGCGACAGCGACATCAGTTCCAGGCCGAGATAGAGCGTCAGGAAATTGTTGCCTGAAATCATCACGCACTGCCCGAGCAGCGAGAACAGACCGAGCAGGAAGAAGTCCCCGCGGAACAGGTCGCGATCTTCAAGATATTTGCGCGAATAGATGATCGATACCGCAAAGCCAAGTGTCACGACCGCTTTCATGGCGCTCGCGAACGGATCGACCACGTACATGCGCGTGAAGTAGTAATGCGGCGTGGGATCGAGTGCCTGGAAGGCGAACCACACACCGACCACAATGGTCGATACAACCGAAATCAGATAGGTCGAGTGACGGCTCTTCTCGCCGAAGATGGTGTCGTTCAACCAGGCCACGACGATCATCAACATCAACAATCCGTCGGGTAACAGAGCACTCATGGGGGCGTTTTGCATGATCTTTTATTTCCTCCGCACGCGTTACTGGGCCAGCGGCAGTTTGGACTGCGCGACGTGGGAGAGCAGATTTTCTACGGATGCGTGCATCACGTCGGTGAACGGCTTCGGATACAGGCCCATGTACAACGTAAATACGGCAAGCACGGCAAGCATGAAGAACTCGCGCGTGTTGAGGTCTTTCAGCTTCGCCACGTGTTCGTTCGCAACCGCGCCGAAGTGCACGCGCTTGTACATCCACAGCGTGTACGCCGCGCCGAGAACCAGCGTGAAGGTCGCGAGGAAACCGATCCAGAAGTTGAACTTCACCGCAGCGAGAATCACCATGAATTCACCGACGAAACCCGAGGTGCCCGGCAAGCCGCAATTGGCCATCGCGAACAACATGGCGAATGCGGCGAACTTCGGCATGACGTTGACCACACCGCCGTAGTCCGCGATCCGGCGCGAATGCATGCGGTCATACAGCACGCCAATGCAAAGGAACATGGCGCCCGAGACAAAGCCGTGCGAGATCATCTGGATGATCGCGCCTTCCATGCCGAGCTGGCTGAAGATGAAGAAACCGAGCGTGACGAAGCCCATGTGCGCAATCGACGAATACGCCACTAGCTTCTTCATGTCTTCCTGCACCAGCGCAACGAAGCCAATGTAGATCACCGCGATCAGGGACAACGTGATCACCACCGGTGCCAGGAAGTGACTGGCGTCCGGTGCGATAGGCAGCGAGAAGCGGATGAAACCGTACGCGCCGAGCTTCAGCATGATCGCGGCCAGCACGACCGAGCCGCCCGTCGGCGCTTCCACGTGGGCGTCAGGCAACCACGTATGGACCGGCCACATCGGCACCTTCACGGCGAAGGCCAGGAAGAACGCGATGAACAGCAGGATCTGCGGCGTGAAGCCGATCTTCGCTGCTTGCCACATGGCGATATCGAACGTGTGCGTTTGCGTGTAGAGGTACAGCAACGCGATCAGCATCAGCAGCGAGCCCATCAGCGTGTACAGGAAGAACTTGAACGCGGCATACACCCGGTTCGCCCCACCCCACACGCCGATGATGATGTACATCGGGATCAGCGTCGCTTCGAAGAAGACATAGAACAACATGCCGTCGGCGGTCGAGAACACACCGATCATGAGGCCCGACAAAATCAGGAACGCGGCCAGGTATTGCGCCACGCGCACCGTGATGACTTCCCACGCGCTGATGATCGTGATCACCGTGATCAATGCGGTCAAGACGACGAACCACATCGACAGGCCGTCGACACCAAGGTGATACGAGATATTGAAGCGTTCGATCCAGACCGACTTCTCTTCAAACTGCAGCGCAGCCGATGAGTTGTCAAAGCCGGTAATCAGGGGAATGGTGACGATCAGCCCAAGAATCGAGCCGATCAACGCAAGCCAGCGCGAAGGCCCCGGATTGCTGTCATTGCCTACTGCCAGTACAAGGATGCCGACAATGATCGGCAACCAGATCGCCAAACTTAGAATGGGTAAAGAGTGCATAGATAGGTGTCCCCGCCTTATTTGCCGCCGAGCGTTACAAACAGGGTCAAGAGCCCCAACATGCCAATAATCATGGCGAACGCGTAGTGATAGATGTAACCGGATTGAAGGAAGCGAATCACACCGGCAAACCAGCCGACGAACTTCGCGAGACCGTTGACGATACCGTCGATAACGGCGACATCACCCTCTTTCCAGAGTCCGCGGCCAATGGCGACCGCACCCTTTGCAAATACGACATCGTTGATCTTGTCGAGGTAGTACTTGTTGTCCAGCAAGTTATAGATCGGCAGGAAACGTTGCTTGATCACGCCCGGCAGATCCGTACGCTTCCAGTACAGGAACCACGACACGACCACGCCCGCGAGCGCCAGCCAGACCGGCAAGCCCGAGACCGAATGCAGGCCCATCGCAAACCAGCCGTGGAATTCCTCGGCCATTTCGTGCAGCGCCGGATGGTTGTCGCCGATGGCGATTACCTTGTCGAACACCACGCCGTGCGCGAAGAAGTCGCCGAACAGCATCGGGCCGATCGCAATCGCACCGATGATCACCGACGGGATGGCCAGCAGGACCAGCGGCAGGGTAATGACCCACGGCGTTTCGTGCGGAACGTGCTCGTGGTGAGCATGGCCGTGATCGTCATGGCCGTGTGCATCGTGGCTATCGTGACCATGTGAATCGTGTGCATGCGCGGCGGCTTCGAGAGCCATCGGGCTTTCCGGATGCTTCGGACCACGGAAGCGCTCCTTGCCGTGAAACACCATGAAGTACATGCGGAACGAGTACAACGCCGTGACGAACACGCTCGCCACCACCGCGAAGTACGCGAAACCCGAGCCTGCGATGTGCGACGCCTTCACGGCATCGATGATCGAATCTTTCGAGTAGAAACCCGAGAAGAACGGCGTGCCGATCAGCGCAAGCGAACCGACGAGCGAAGTGATCCACGTGATCGGCATGTACTTGCGCAGGCCGCCCATGTTGCGCATGTCCTGGTCGTGGTGCATGCCGATGATCACCGAACCCGCGCCAAGGAACAGCAGCGCTTTGAAGAATGCGTGCGTGGCCAGGTGAAACACTGCTACCGGGTAAGCGGAGACGCCAAGCGCCACCGTCATGTAACCGAGTTGCGAGAGCGTGGAGTAAGCCACCACACGCTTGATGTCGTTCTGCACGACACCCAGGAAACCCATGAACAGCGCCGTGATCGCGCCGATCACCGTCACGAACGACAACGCCGAATCCGACAGTTCGAACAGCGGCGACATGCGCGTCACCATGAAGATACCGGCCGTCACCATGGTTGCCGCGTGGATCAGCGCCGAGATAGGCGTCGGGCCTTCCATGGAGTCCGGCAGCCACACGTGCAGCGGGAATTGCGCCGACTTACCCATCGCGCCGATGAACAGGCAGATACAGGCCACGGTCAGCAAACCCCAATCGGTACCCGGGAACGTCATGCCGGCCAGTTCGGTACGATGCGCGAACACATCGCCGTAGTTCAGCGAACCAGCAAACGCCAGCAACAAACCGATGCCGAGCAGGAACCCGAAGTCGCCCACGCGGTTCACGATGAACGCCTTCATGTTCGCGTAGATGGCCGTCGGACGCGTGAAGTAGAAGCCGATCAGCAGGTACGACACGAGGCCCACCGCTTCCCAGCCGAAGAACAGCTGCAGGAAGTTGTTGCTCATCACGAGCATCAGCATGGAGAACGTGAAGAGCGAGATGTACGAGAAGAACCGCTCGTAGCCCACTTTCTCGTCGGCCATGTAGCCGATCGTGTAGATGTGCACCATCAGCGAGACGAAGGTGACGATCACCATCATCATCGCGGTGAGCGAATCGACCAGGAAGCCGATCTCCATCTTCAGCGGCCCGACCGTCATCCATTCGTAGATGGTCGCGTTGAAGCTCGCGCCCTGCATCACGTCCAGAAGGACGATGCAGGAAAGCACAAACGAGATCATCACGCTGAGGATCGTCACGCGGTGCGAAGCCTTGCGCCCGATCTTCCAGCCGAACAGCCCGGCGATCAGCGAACCGGCAAGCGGCGCCAGCGCAATCACGAGCAGCAGGTTTTCATTGAGTGTCATGGACATAGCTGTCTTGCCTGAAATTAACCTTTGAGCTGATCGAGATCTTCGACGTTGATCGTGTCGAGACTGCGGAACAATGTGACCAGGATCGCGAGGCCGATCGCGGCTTCGGCGGCTGCCACCGTGAGCACAAAGAACACGAAGATCTGGCCGTGGATGTCGCCGAGATAATGCGAGAACGCGACGAAGTTGGTGTTCACCGCCAACAGCATCAGCTCGATTGCCATCAGGATGATGATCACGTTACGTCGATTCAGAAAGATTCCGACGATGCTGATCGCGAACAGGATCGCGCCAAGCACAAGGTAATGGGCAAGACTCAACATGATTATTTACTCCTCAGCCTTTGCTTTGTTGTCGACCGTGCCGGCGCCGGCATTGCCGGTCACGGGCGGATTGGTCGTGGCGTCCGGCGCTTCTTGTTCGGACTTCATCTTGACAATCCGCACGCGATCTTGCGCACGCACCTTGACCTGGTCGCTGATGCGCTGGCGCTTGCTGTCCTTCTTCTCGCGAACGGTCAGCGAGATAGCCGCGATGATCGCCACCAGCAGGATCAGGCCCGCGATTTCAAACGCGAAGATGTAGTCGGTGTAGATGACCTTGCCGATCAGGTGCGAGTTCGACATCACCGCGTTCGGGGCCACTCCGGCGCCCACGCCGTTGATCAGCATGGCGTCATGCACCGGCGTCACCGTCGCGCCGTAGCCGTGCCACAAGATCAATGCCGTTTCGATGATGATGATCGCGCCCACAATGCTGGCTATGGGTACGAATTTCTTGAAGTCGCCGTGCAGCGCGTCGAGGTTGATGTCCAGCATCATCACCACGAACAGGAACAGCACCATCACCGCGCCGACATAGACGAGAACCAGCAGAATGGCGAGGAATTCGGCCTCAAGCAACATCCAGATCGCGGCCGCGTTGAAGAACGCGAGCACGAGAAACAAGGCGGACGCCACCGGATTGCGCGAAGTGATCACCTTCAGCGCCGAGACAACCAGCAGCAGCGCGAAGATGTAAAACAGTACGGTCGTGAATTCCATGATTACCGGTTCATCGTTAGGCTTTGTGTTTTGACACAAACGCGCCGTGTTGCGTTGTTTGAAGAACGCAACCTACAAGCTTGGCGCGCGGGCCGGAACAGCAGGTCAATTCAAATGCAGGAACAGCAAGGGGCACCGCACTATGCTGCGCCCCGCTCCGCTTTACCGCGTTTTACCGATAAGGCGCATCAGCCGCCTTGGCCGCAGCGATCTCCGTTTCATAACGGTCGCCCACTGCCAGCAGCATGTCTTTCGTGAAGTACAAGTCGCCGCGCTTCTCGCCGTGATACTCGAGAATGTGCGTTTCGACGATCGAATCGACCGGGCAGCTTTCTTCGCAGAAACCGCAGAAGATGCACTTGGTCAGGTCGATGTCGTAACGCGTGGTGCGGCGCGTATTGTCGGCGCGCGTTTCCGATTCGATCGTGATCGCGAGTGCTGGGCACACGGCCTCGCACAACTTGCACGCGATGCAGCGCTCCTCGCCGTTTTCATATCGGCGCAATGCATGCAGGCCACGAAAACGCGGGGAAATAGGTGTCTTCTCTTCCGGGAACTGAACGGTGATCTTGCGCTGGAACACATAGCCGCCCGTCAGCGCCAGACCTTTCAATAACTCGGTCAGGAAAAACGTTTTGAAAAAATTCTGTAATGCGTTCATGGTTATTTCATCCGCCCATTATTTCCAGATGTTCAGCGGCGACATGATCCAGAACCCGACCACGACCACCCACACCACCGACACCGGCAGAAAGATTTTCCAGCCGAGACGCATGATCTGGTCGTAGCGATAACGCGGGAACGTCGCACGGGCCCAGATGAACACCGACAGCAGGAAGAAGATCTTCAGCACGAACCAGAAAATGCCCGGGATGAAGGACAGGAAACCGAACGGTGCGCTCCAGCCACCGAGGAACAGCGTGGTTGCGATCGCCGAGATCACGATCATGTTGATGTATTCGGCCAGGAAGAACAGCGCGAACGCCATGCCCGAATAATCGATCATGTGGCCCGCGACAATTTCCGACTCGCCTTCCACCACGTCAAACGGGTGACGATTGGTTTCCGCAATCCCCGAGACGAAGTACACGACGAACATGGGCAGCAGCGGCAACCAGTTCCACGAAAGAAAGTTGATGCCCCAGTTCGCGAATATGCCGTGTTCCTGCGACACCACGATGGAGGACATATTCAGGCTGCCCGTCACCATCAGCACGACGACAAGCGCGAAGCCCATCGAAATTTCGTACGACACCATCTGCGCTGCTGCGCGCATGGCGCCAAGGAACGCGTACTTCGAGTTCGATGCCCAGCCGGCCAGAATCACGCCATATACGCCGACGGACGAAATCGCCATCACGTAGAGCAGGCCGGCGTTGACGTCGCCTAGCACCGCTTTCGCTTGAAACGGAATCACCGCCCACACCGCAAAGGCCGGCACCACGGTCATGATCGGCGCGATCAGGTAGATCCAGCGGCTGGCTTGCGTCGGCTGAATCACTTCTTTCAGCAGCAGCTTCAGCACGTCGGCGATCGGCTGCAACAGACCCATCGGACCCACGCGATTCGGGCCGAGACGCACGTGCATCCAGCCGATGAGCTTGCGTTCCCACAGAATCAGGTACGCCACGCACAGCAGGATCACCACCGAGACCACGAGAATGCGGACTAGCGCCCACACCGTCGGCCAGGCGACGCCGAGAATCTGCGTCCCGCCCGCGTTGATCGTATCGAACAAGCCCATTTACGCCTTCTCCACTACCAGTTCACCGAACAGAGCCCCGAGCGCTGCACCGGCCGACGTTCCCGCCGACACACGCACCACGCTTTCCGCCAGGTTCGCGTCGCGAACTGCCGGCAGGACCACCGCGAGATCGCCTTGAGCGACACGCACTGCGTCGCCGTTTTTCAGACCGAGTTTCTCAAACAGCGACGTCGGCAGCGCAACTACGTTTGCATCGCGCGCAGCGGCCGTCAGATGCAGCGATTCCGCGCGGCGCGAGAGCGCGTCGGCGTGATAGATCGGCGTGTCGGCGAGGCGTTCGTAACTGCCTTCGTTGGCAGCCGCTTTCGAAACAGCCTTGATCGCCACGTCCGTCTTGTTCGACAGGCGTGCCGTCAGATCGCCCGTACCCAATGCGGCGATGCGGACTTCTTCAGCGGTATCGAATTCGAAACCCTTCAGGCCGAGCAAGCTGCCCAGTACGCGCAGCACTTTCCAGCCCGGACGCGTTTCGCCCAGCGGACGCACGACGCCGTTGAACGTCTGCGCCGTACCTTCGGCATTGACGAACGTGCCCGACGTTTCCGTGAACGGAGCGATGGGCAACAGCACGTCGGCGTAATCGGCGCCATGCTTGAATGCCGACAAAGCGACAACCATTTCTGCCTGCTTCAATGCGGCCAGCGCTTGAGCGGGGTTGGCGGTATCGAATTCGGGTTCGACGTTGAACAGCACGTAGCCCTTGCGCGGCTGCTCGAATACTTCGCGTGCGTTCAGGCCGCCTTCGCCCGGCAGTGCATCGACGAGATGCGCACCAACCGTGTTGGCCGATTCCGTCAGATAACCCAGCGTTGCGCCCGTGTTGTCCGCAATCCATTGGCTCACGGCCTGGATCTGCGCAAACTGCGGGTGCTGAACCACGCTGTTGCCGAGCAACACCACACGCTTGTCACCGGCCGACAACGAAGCGGCGATGTCCTTCGCAGCCGCCGACGCTTCATGTCCAGCGAACGCTTCCGGCACCGCAACGCCACGTGCCTCGGCAACTGCCGCAGCCAGACTGCCGAGGCGGTCGAGCCATTCCGACGGCGCCGCGACCACGCGATGCGCAGCCGGAATCAGCGAGTCGTCGTTCGTCGCGTTCAGGAACGTGAGCTTCGCACCGCCCTTCGCGGCTTGCCGCAAACGCGCGGCGAACAGCGGATGATCGCGGCGCAGGAACGAACCGACCACAAACGCCGTATCGACGTTCGTCAGGTCCGCGATCTTCATGCCGAGCCACGGCGCGCTGTCGGAAACCGGTGCCGAGAAATCGCTTTGACGCAGACGGAAATCGACATTCGGCGAGCCTACGCCTTCAGCGAATTGCTTGAGCAGATACAGTTCTTCGACCGTGCTATGCGCCGTAGCCAAGGCAGCGATCTGATTCGCGCCGTGATCGGCCGTAATGCCCTTGATACCCTTTGCCACATATTCCAGCGCCGTCTGCCAGTCGGTCTCGATCCACTTGCCGCCCTGCTTCAGCATCGGCTGCGTGAGACGCTCGTCGCTGTTCAGCGCTTCATACGAGAAACGATCCTTGTCCGAGATCCAGCATTCGTTGATAGCTTCGTTTTCCATCGGCAGAACGCGCATCACGCGGTTGTTCTTCACCTGAACAACCAGATTCGCGCCGACGGAATCGTGCGGGCTGATCGACTTGCGGCGCGACAACTCCCACGTGCGGGCGCTGTAGCGAAACGGCTTGCTCGTCAACGCACCGACCGGGCACAGGTCGATCATGTTGCCCGACAGTTCCGAGTCCACCGTCTTGCCGACGAACGACGTGATTTCCGAATGCTCGCCACGACCCAGCATGCCGAGTTCCATCACGCCGGCCACTTCCTGACCGAAACGCACGCAACGCGTGCAATGGATGCAGCGCGTCATCTCTTCCATCGAGATCAGCGGTCCGACGTTCTTGTGGAACACCACGCGCTTTTCTTCGTTGTAACGCGACTGCGACTTGCCGTAACCCACGGCCAAGTCTTGCAGTTGACATTCACCGCCCTGGTCGCAGATCGGGCAATCGAGCGGGTGATTGATCAGCAGGAATTCCATCACGGACTGCTGTGCCTTGACGGCCTTGTCCGATTTCGTACGCACGATCATGCCCGCCGACACCGGTGTGGCACAGGCGGGAACCGCCTTCGGCATTTTCTCTACTTCGACCAGGCACATCCGGCAGTTCGCCGCGATCGACAGCTTCTTGTGATAGCAAAAGTGAGGAATGTATGAATCGACCTTATGCGCAGCCTGGATCACCATGCTGCCTTCAGGCACTTCTACACTTTTGCCGTCGATTTCTAGTTCAACCATGATGGGGAATGGTCCTTGGCCTGATCACTGATCACGCGGTAAGCGCTTCGGACGTGTGCGCATGATGCGCGTGTCCGTCGACGAGACAATGTTTATGCTCGACGTGATATTCAAATTCGTCCCAGAAGTGCTTCAGCATGCCGCGCACCGGCATGGCCGCCGCGTCGCCGAGAGCACAGATGGTACGACCCATGATGTTTTCGGCGACCGAGTTCAGCAGATCCAGGTCTTCCTTGCGCCCGAGTCCGTGTTCGATCCGATGGACAACCCGATACAGCCAGCCCGTGCCTTCACGGCAAGGCGTGCATTGACCGCACGACTCTTCGTAATAGAAATAGGACAAGCGCAGCAGCGAGCGCACCATGCAGCGCGTTTCGTTCATCACGATAACGGCGCCCGAACCCAGCATGGACCCGGCTTTCGCGATGGAGTCGTAGTCCATGTCGGTCTTCAACATGATCTCGCCCGGAATCACCGGTGCCGACGATCCACCCGGGATCACCGCTTTCACCGACTTGCCGCGCACGCCACCGGCCAACTCGAGCAAGGTCTCAAACGACGTACCGAGCGGCACTTCGAAGTTGCCCGGAAAATTGACGTCGCCGGCAACCGAGAAGATTTTCGTGCCGCCGTTGTTCGGCTTGCCGATCTCGAGATATTTCTGCGGGCCGATAGCCAGCAGGAACGGCACCGCTGCGAACGTTTCGGTGTTGTTGATCGTGGTCGGCTTGCCATACACGCCAAAGCTCGCCGGGAACGGCGGCTTGAAACGCGGCTGGCCTTTCTTGCCTTCGAGCGATTCGAGCAGCGCAGTTTCTTCGCCGCAGATATACGCGCCGTAACCGTGGTGCGCATGCAATTCGAACGAGAAGCCCGAACCCAGAATATTCGCACCGAGATAACCGGCGGCACGCGCTTCTTCAAGCGCCTTTTCGAAGATCCGATAGACCTCGAAAATCTCGCCGTGAATGTAGTTGTAGCCGACCGTGATGCCCATGGCATACGCGCCAATGGCCATGCCTTCGATCAGCGCATGCGGATTCCAGCGCAGGATGTCGCGGTCTTTGAACGTACCCGGCTCGCCTTCGTCCGAATTGCAGACGAGGTACTTCTGCCCCGGGAACTGACGCGGCATGAAGCTCCACTTGAGGCCGGTCGGAAAACCCGCACCGCCGCGACCGCGCAGGCCTGACGCCTTGACGTCGGCGATGACCTGCTCCTGCGGGATCTTTTCTTCGAGGATGCGGCGCAGCTGGGCGTAACCGCCGCGCGCCACATAGTCTTCGAGGTGCCAGTTCTCGCCGTTGAGACCGGCGAGAATCAGGGGCTGGATGTGGCGGTCGTGAAGAGACGTCATTTCGATAGTTCCTCGAGGAGCGTGTCGATCCGTTCGCGACTCATGAAACTGCACATACGATGATTGTTCACGAGCAGCACGGGAGCATCGCCGCACGCGCCGAAGCATTCGCCTTCTTTCAAGGTGAACTTGCCGTCGGCGGTGGTTTCGCCAAAGTCGATGCCGAGCTTTTGCTTCAGGTATTCAGCGGCGCTTTCCGAGCCGCCGTCGGGCCCAAGCTGGCACGGCAAGTTGGTACAGAGCGTGATCTTGTGTTTGCCGACCGGCGAGGTCTCGTACATGGTGTAGAACGTCGCCACTTCCTGCACGGCCACAGCGGGCATGCTCAGGTAGTCAGCCACGAACTGCATGATTTCCGGCGATAGCCAGCCATGCTCTTCCTGAGCGACGGTCAACGCCGACATCACCGCGGACTGTTTCTGGTCCACGGGATACTTCGCGATCGCGCGATCGATTTCTTTCAGGCCTTCAGCTGAGATCATTTCAGACACGACTCTTTCAGTTCCTACCGAACGAAAACCCGCCGCGCCCTTCTTTTGCGGCAGACCTGGCGTCCTGCTGTTGTTGTTTCGCCGGCATGCCCAGCACGATCGTGCGAGCAAGCCGGCGTGGTGCGGCACAGGTTCTCGGGCGCATCTCAGCGATCGATCTCACCGAACACGATGTCCTGCGTGCCGATGATCGTCACCGCGTCCGCAATCATGTGACCGCGAGCCATTTCGTCGAGCGAAGCAAGATGCGCATAACCCGGCGCACGAATCTTCAGGCGGTACGGCTTGTTCGCGCCGTCCGAGATCAGATAGATGCCGAACTCGCCCTTCGGATGCTCGACCGCCGCGTACGTCTCGCCTTCGGGAACGTGAAAACCTTCCGTAAAGAGCTTGAAGTGGTGAATCAGCTCTTCCATGTTGGTCTTCATGCCCACGCGCGAAGGCGGCGCAACCTTGTGATTGTCGACCATCACCGGGCCCGGATTCTTGCGCAGCCACTCAATACATTGTTTCGCGATGCGGGTGGACTGACGCATTTCTTCCACGCGCACCAGATAACGGTCGTAGCAGTCGCCGTTCACACCGACCGGAATATCAAAGTCGAGCTGATCGTAGACTTCGTACGGCTGCTTCTTGCGCAAATCCCATTCAATGCCCGAGCCGCGCAGCATCGCGCCGGTCATGCCGAGCTGCAATGCGCGCTCAGGACTGACCACGCCGATACCCACCAGCCGCTGCTTCCAGATCCGGTTATCGGTCAGCAGCGTCTCGTACTCGTCCACACACTTCGGAAACCGCGTAAAGAAATCGTCGATGAAATCAAGCAGCGAACCTTGACGCGTTTCGTTCATCCGCGACAACGCCTTCGCATTGCGGATTTTCGACGCCTTGTATTGCGGCATTGCGTCAGGCAGATCGCGATATACGCCGCCCGGACGGTAATACGCCGCGTGCATCCGTGCACCGGACACCGCTTCGTACACGTCCATCAGGTCTTCGCGTTCGCGGAACGCATACAAAAACACCGCCATTGCGCCGACGTCGAGCGCGTGCGAGCCGATCCACATCAGGTGGTTCAGCACACGCGTGATTTCGTCGAAAAGCACGCGGATATATTTCGCGCGAACCGGGATGTCGATGCCGAGCAGCTTTTCGATGGCCATCACGTAGCCGTGCTCGTTGACCATCATCGACACGTAGTCGAGACGGTCCATGTACGGCACGGACTGAATGAAGGTCTTCGTCTCAGCGAGCTTTTCGGTCGCGCGATGCAACAAGCCGATATGCGGATCGGCGCGTTGAATCACTTCACCGTCGAGCTCCAGCACGAGGCGCAGCACACCGTGCGCGGCCGGGTGTTGCGGGCCGAAATTGAGCGTGTAGTTCTTGATCTCTGCCATGGCGTTCTCTTAGTGTTTCAGACCGCCATAGCGGTCCTCGCGGATCACGCGCGGCGTAATCTCGCGCGGCTCGATCGTCACTGGCTGGTACACGACGCGCTTCTCTTCCGGGTCGTAGCGCATTTCGACATATCCCGACACCGGGAAGTCCTTGCGGAACGGATGGCCGATAAAGCCGTAGTCGGTGAGAATGCGGCGCAGGTCCGGGTGACCTTCGAAGACGATGCCGAACAAGTCGAATGCCTCGCGCTCGTACCAGTTCGCCGACGACCAGACTTCGACTACCGATGACACGATGGGCACTTCGTCGTCCGGTGCGAACACGCGCACGCGCAGACGCCAGTTGTTCGCGATCGAAAGAAGATGGAGGACGGCCGCGAACCGCGGGCCTTCGTAGGCGCCTTCGCCGTACGTCGAGTAATCGACGCCGCACAGGTCGACGAGTTGTTCAAAGCCGAGCGAACGGTCGTCGCGCAGCTTGAGCGCCACGTCGGCGTAGTTCGCCGCCTTGACGACGATGGTCAGTTGCCCGAGCGATTCAGTGATGCTCTGCAGGCGGTCGCCGAACGCCGCCTCGAGGTTCGCTTTCAGGGTCTCGAGTTTGCTTGCCATATTGGGGAGGCTCAGGCCTTGGTGAGGCTTAATGGGACTTCAATGACGCTGACTGGCGTGCTGACCGGCGTCACGACTTATCGACGTACTTACTGACGACAATTACTGACGAGCGATGGTGCTGGTGCGGCGAATCTTCGCCTGCAACTGGATCACGCCGTACACAAGCGCTTCAGCCGTCGGCGGGCATCCGGGCACGTAGACATCGACCGGAACGATGCGGTCGCATCCGCGCACAACCGAATACGAGTAGTGGTAGTAACCACCACCATTCGCGCACGAACCCATGGAAATCACCCAGCGCGGCTCGGCCATCTGGTCATAGACCTTGCGCAGCGCCGGCGCCATCTTGTTGCACAGCGTGCCGGCGACGATCATCACGTCCGACTGTCGCGGACTCGGGCGAAACACCACGCCGAACCGGTCCAGGTCATAACGCGCTGCGCCCGCGTGCATCATCTCGACCGCGCAACATGCCAGACCAAACGTCATGGGCCACAGCGAACCCGTGCGCGTCCAGTTGATCAGCTTGTCAGCCGTGGTGGTGACAAACCCTTCCTTCAAGACCCCTTCGATACTCATTTGCTTTCACTCCAGATGAGCAGCCAGCCAAAGCCGCCCAGCAATCCGGTGATCTTCAACCCACCCGATACCTCGTTACTCCCAGTCCAGCCCACCCTTTCTCCAGATGTAGGCAAAACCAAGCAGAAACTCGAGCAGAAATACCATCATTGACAGGAAACCGGGCCAGCCGATGTCGCGCAGGGCAACGCCCCACGGGAACAGGAACGCGGTTTCGAGGTCGAAAATAATGAACAGAATAGCGACGAGATAGTAACGCACATCGAACTTCATCCGCGCGTCTTCGAATGCTTCGAAGCCACACTCGTAAGGTGCGTTCTTTTCAGTGTCAGGCTTATTGGGACCGAGGATCTTACCGATGCTCACGAGAGCGATGCCTAAACCGGTGCCCACGACGAGGAACAGCAAGACGGGATAATAGGCTGAGAGATTCACGACTATCCTCAAATCGGTTTGATCTGGTATGCCGGCCGGGACGACTGCCCAACCGATTTTCAACTAAAGCCGAGAAACATGCACAAGAGACCTTGAGCAGATTCACTCGCCAGAAGTGACAATGCCAGCCGAAGCAATGCATGCGGCTGGCATTGGATAACTTTTGGTGCCGACGGCGAGACTCGAACTCGCACAGCTTTCGCCACTACCCCCTCAAGATAGCGTGTCTACCAATTTCACCACGTCGGCACTGTCTTGCAATCCGGAAAAACAACTTCTTATTGCCGGGAATCGCTTCAAGAACAAAATTATAACCGGGTTAACCAGTTTGTTCAACGCACAAAAAGCGATCCAGGCGAAAAATTATTTCGGAACGTCAGAGCCTGGACCCGACGCTGCAACCGGTGCCGAACCCGCAGCGGAACCCGACGCAGCGACCACCGGATGCGCGGCAGGCGCAGTCGCTGCCGCCCCGCCCAGCAAGCCTGCGGACGCTGCCGGCTTGTAGCTGCCGAGGTATGTGAGCGTCAGCGTCGAGATGAAAAACACCGCGGCGAGCACAGCTGTTGTACGGGACAGGAAGTTGGCCGAACCGGTTGCCCCGAACAGGCTTCCCGACGCGCCACTGCCGAATGCCGCGCCCATGTCGGCGCCTTTGCCGTGCTGCAACAATACCAGGCCGATAACACCGAACGCCGACAGCAACTGGACAACAATAATCAAAGTCTTTAAATACAGCATTCCGTTCACCCGAATCTTTAATGTTCACGTGACACTGTTGCGTCACGATTTAATGCTTACATTTTCGAAAGCTTAAACTCGGCGATTAAACCGAACCGTTTTGTGCAGCCTGGCAAATCGCAAGAAAATCGTTGGACTTCAGCGATGCACCGCCAATCAATCCGCCATCGATGTCCTGTTGAGCGAATAACTCTTCTGCGTTCTCCGGCTTGACACTGCCGCCGTACAACACCGGCACGTTCGCCACTGCCGCGCCCTTGCTCGCCAGCTGCGCACGCAGGAATGCATGAACCTGTTGCGCCTGCTCGGTCGTCGCGCTTTTTCCCGTGCCGATCGCCCAGACCGGCTCGTACGCCACGACGATCTTTGTGGCCTGCTCCTCGCTCAGCATCAGCAACACGGCTTCCAGTTGCGTGCCGACTACCTGCTCCGTCGAACCGTTGTCGCGCTGCTCCAGCGTTTCGCCTACACATACGATAGGTGTCAGTCCGGCTTCCAGTGCGCGCAGCGCTTTCACCGCGACCAGATCTGAATGCTCGCAATGATAGGCGCGCCGCTCGGAGTGGCCGACAACCGCGAATGTTGCACCAAAATCTGCCGCCATGCCCGCTGCGACTTCACCGGTATAAGCGCCCTGCACGTGAGCCGAGATATCCTGAACACCCCAGGCAGCCAGCGACCCGCCCAGCAGCGCCTGCGCCTGCGCGAGATACGGCGCCGGCACGCAAACTCCCGTGCGTACGCCCTTCTGCAACGTCGCAGCACCGGCGGCAACCGCTTGCAGCAAGACCGCGTTCTCCACCAGCCGGCCGTGCATCTTCCAGTTTCCGATCACCAGCTTTGTGCGTTTGGCTTGTTCTTTCGGCATTTGTCTCGGCTTTTGTCACGTCGAACAGCGAGGCTGCCGATCAATGAAATAGAAAAATGGAACTTTCGGACACAACGCCCCAGCACAACACGCGATTTTACTGTGAGCGGCGGAAAACGGTCAAACAACGAAACCTGATCGGCCGGTCATTTCAATTCTCGACCTGGGCTCAGGCGACCTGACCCCAGTCCAGCATGATCTTGCCAATGTGCGTGCTGCCTTCCATCAATGCGTGAGCCGCGGCGGCCTGATCGGCGGGAAAAACCTGATGGATGACAGGCTTGATCCGCCCCGCTTCAATTTCCGGCCACACGTACGTCTTCAACTGCACCGCGACCCTGCCCTTGAACGCGACTGCGCGCGGCCGCAGCGTCGAACCGGTAATCACCAGCCGGCGGCGCAGCACCTCGTTGAGATTTATCTCTGCTTTCGAACCACCCAGCGTCGCGATCACCACCACGCGGCCGCCGTCGGCCAGCGCCTTCAGCTCACGCGGCAGATAGTCGCCCGCGACCATGTCGAGAATCACATCCACACCGCGATCGTTCGTCAGCGACTTCACGACATCGACGAAATCTTCTGTGTTGTAGTTGATCGCCCGTTCCGCGCCGAGCTTTTCGCACGCCTGGCACTTCTCGTTGTTCCCGGCTGTCACGAACACGCGATGCCCAAGCGCCTTCGCAATCTGGATCGCCGTCACGCCGATACCGCTCGAACCGCCCTGGATCAGCAGCGTTTCTTCCGCGCCGTTCTCGCCCTTGCCCAGATGCGCGCGTTCGAACACGTTGCTCCAGACCGTGAAGAACGTTTCCGGCAGCGACGCCGCCTCGATGTCCGTCAGCCCCTTGGGCACCGGCAGGCATTGCTCCAGCGGCGCGCACGCGTATTCGGCATACCCGCCGCCGGCAAGCAGCGCGCACACGCGGTCGCCCGCTTTCAAACCGAACGGATTGTGCTTCGGATCGAAGTCACCGCGCACGATCTCACCGGCCACCTCCAGTCCCGGCAGATCCGAGGCGCCCGGCGGCGGCGCATAACCGCCCTTGCGCTGGAACACGTCCGGACGATTCACGCCCGATGCCGCGACCTTGATCAGCACTTCGCCGGCCTTCGGCTCCGGCATCGGGCGCTCGCCCAGCTTCAACACGTCAGGTGCGCCAAACTCGGTGATTTCGATCGCTTTCATCTGCTTAATCCTTCAAGACGCACTGGGAAACAGCGATGCATAACCCTATGGCATTGCGGGCTCATTCAGCCGAAACCCGCAATAACATCGAATCACATTCGAACCATCGGATTCAAAAACGGCCGGCGCGCGAATCTCACGCGCCGGCCATCCAAACTTACCGCATTACTGCTGCGTCGGCTGGATCGGTTCGATCGGCGCGCCGCCTTCGTTCAACAACGCTTTCGCCGACAAACGCACACGACCCTTTTCGTCTGTCTGAATGACCTTGACCTTCACGATCTGGCCTTCCTTCAGGTAGTCGTTGATGTCCTTGATGCGCTCGTTGACGATTTCCGAGATGTGCAGCAGACCATCCTTACCCGGAAGAATATTCACGATTGCGCCGAAGTCCAGCAACTTCAGAACCGGGCCTTCGTAGACCTGGCCCACTTCGACTTCGGCCGTGATGTTCTCAATGCGCTTCTTCGCTTCCGCCATGCCTTCGCTGCTCGTGCTTGCGATGGTCACCACGCCGTCATCGGAGATGTCGATGGTCGTGTTGGTTTCTTCGGTCAACGCACGGATCACCGAACCGCCCTTGCCGATCACGTCGCGGATCTTTTCCGGATTGATCTTCATGGTGATCATGCGCGGCGCGTAGTCCGACAGGTTCGTGTTCGTACCCGGAACAGCGGTGGTCATCTTGCCGAGGATATGCATGCGGCCTTCCTTCGCCTGCGCGAGCGCGACCTGCATGATTTCCTTCGTGATGCCCTGGATCTTGATGTCCATCTGAAGTGCCGTCACGCCTTGCGCCGTGCCCGCCACCTTGAAGTCCATGTCGCCGAGGTGATCTTCATCACCCAGGATGTCCGTCAGCACCGCGAACTTGTTGCCTTCCAGAATCAGGCCCATCGCGATACCCGCGACGTGCGCTTTCATCGGCACACCAGCGTCCATCAGCGCGAGACAGCCGCCGCAGACCGATGCCATCGACGAAGAACCGTTCGATTCCGTGATTTCCGACACCACGCGAATGGAGTAGCCGAATTCGTCGGCGCTCGGCAGCACAGCAACCAATGCGCGCTTCGCCAGACGGCCGTGACCGATTTCACGGCGCTTCGGCGAACCGACGCGACCCGTTTCGCCGGTTGCGAACGGAGGCATGTTGTAGTGGAGCATGAAGCGTTCGCGATACTCGCCTTCGAGCGCGTCGATGTTCTGCTCGTCGCCCTTCGTACCGAGCGTTGCGATCACCAGCGCTTGCGTTTCGCCGCGCGTGAACAGAGCCGAACCGTGCGTACGCGGCAGCACGCCGGTACGGATTTCGATGGGGCGCACGGTGCGCGTGTCGCGGCCGTCAATACGCGGTTCGCCATTCAGGATCTGCGTACGGACAATCTTCGCTTCGATATCGAACATCACGTTGCCGATAGTCGCCTTGTCCGCCGGCGTTTCGCCCTTGGCAACGGCTTCTTCGGTCAGCTTGGCGGTCGTCGCTGCGTAGACTTCCTTCAGCTTGGCGCTGCGAGCCGACTTGTCGCGGATCTGATAGACGGACAGCAACTCGGCTTGCGCCAGTTCCGTCACGCGTGCGATCAGCGGTTCGTTCTTCGGCGCCGGCGTCCAGTCCCACTCCGGCTTGCCGCCTTCAGCGACCAGCTCATGGATTGCATCGATAGCGATTTGCATCTGGTCGTGACCGAACACCACGGCGGCCAGCATGACTTCTTCGGTCAGCTGTTGCGCTTCGGATTCGACCATCAGCACTGCGCGTTCCGTACCGGCGACGATCAAATCGAGCGCCGATTCCTTCATCTGCGGACGCGTCGGGTTCAGCACGAATTCATTGTTGATATACGCGACGCGAGCAGCGCCCACCGGGCCGTTGAACGGCAGGCCGGAGATAGCCAGCGCTGCCGACGCGCCGATCAGCGCGGGAATATCGGCAGGCACATCGGGATTCAGCGACAGCACGTGAATCACGACCTGGACTTCGTTATAGAAGCCTTCCGGGAACAGCGGACGCAACGGACGGTCGATCAGGCGCGAGATCAGCGTCTCGCCTTCCGACGGACGGCCTTCGCGACGGAAGAAACCACCCGGGATCTTGCCGGCTGCGTAGGTCTTTTCCAGATAATCGACGGTCAGCGGGAAGAAGTCCTGGCCCGGCTTTGCCGTTTTCGCGCCGACAACCGTCGCGAGCACCACGGTATCTTCCACATCGACGATCACGGCGCCACCGGCCTGACGTGCGATTTCACCGGTTTCCAGGCGAACGTTGTGTTGTCCCCACTTGAATTCCTTGACGATCTTTTTAAACATTCTCACTCCTTCTTCGTTATGCCTCGCAGCGTCCTGGCGTGTTGTCGTGTGCTCCGGAGCATCCGGAACCCGCGCACACGCCGATGAAAACCGCGAAGCCAAGCGATGACCGGAACCGCGCAAGAGAGGGGTGTATGTCATTCCAACGCAACACGACACGCGATGCGCATGACGCGCTGGAATGACACAAAGCTCTGCGGCGAGGCCCGGCCCTGTAGTCGAATCGGTTTCCGATCCGGGGTTGGCTTTAATGCAAGCCTTCGATATTTCCCGCTTTTTCCACTTCCGCGCTCGTGAAGAGCGCGCCGTTCAAAAACAAAATGCCTGTATCAGCAAACTGACACAGGCATTTCGTTGTGAACGCTAGCCGCTTACTTGCGCAGACCCAGCTTCTCGATCAGCGAACGATAACGGTCGGCGTCTTTGCCCTTGAGGTAATCGAGCAGCTTACGACGACGGCTCACCATGCGCAGCAGACCGCGGCGGCTGTGGTGATCTTTCGTGTGGGCCTTGAAGTGAACGGTCAGTTCGTTGATACGGGTGGTCAGCAGTGCGACTTGCACTTCTGGCGATCCGGTATCGTTAGCGGCGCGCGCATATTCTGCGACGACGTCGGACTTCTTTGCATGAGCAACTACGGTAGACATTTGATTTTCCTTTGAAACGGACAGGCGGTCACGGAAGAAGGGCCGTGCCGTGGATTTTCTACATCTTTCCGCAGTCGATAACTCGACTTTGGATTCCTTGCCGGACGGGGTTTTGCTCGGGTTTTAAGGCCCTTCCCAAGAACGGCAAGTCGCGAATTATAGCACAGCGGTTTTTGCCGTCGACCCGGTTCCTGCGGACGGATGAAATGAGGCAATAGGCTTGGGGCTAAAGCTTTCCTGGTTTTACGACGCAGGACGCTTCATCTGGCAGGTGGTCGGCATGGCGGTCCGCGCTGCCGGGATTTCAAGCAGCGTCCGAAAGCCAAAGCCGGAGCCTTCGTTGTCGAAATGGACGCCCGGCGTGCCGGCCTTGTCCATTTCCATCACATAAAGGGGCTGGATCAACTGGTGATCGGCGGCGCGCATTTCCGCGCTTTGGAAACCGTTGTCGAGCTTCATGCCTTCCAGCGCGCGGGCGACCGCGGCCGGGTCGGCGTTGTGCGCTTGCTGCATGGCCCGCGCGAGCATCTCGATCATGAGCGGCATGCGCAGGAAGAGGTAATCGTCGGCGGCTGCCGGGAAACGGGCGCGAAAGGCCCCGTAGTAAGCATCGGAAGCGCTGCCACCTGCGTTCGGATGCCAGTCGGCCACGGCCACTACGTGTTTCACGCCGGCGTCGCCCAGGGCGGCGGGCGCGCCGAGGCTGTTGCCGTAGAAGGTGTAGAAGTGCGTGTCGAGACCCTGTTCGCGGGCGGCTTTGACAAGCAACGTGAGGTCATTGCCCCAGTTGCCGGTGATGACCGCGTCGGCGCCGCTTGCGCGGATTTTGGCAATGTACGGCGCGAAGTCCTTGACGCGGCCGGCCGGGATGAATTCATCGGCGACGATCGCGATGTCCGGGCGGCGCTCTTTCAGCGCGCGCTGGGCTTCGTGGCTGACATCGTGGCCGAAGCTGTAATCCTGATTAAACAAATAGACCTTTTTCACCGATTCATCGTGCTGGATGACGTCGGCGAGGGCGTTCATGCGCATGCCGGCGTGGGCATCGAAGCGGAAATGCCAGAAGCTGCAATCGGCGTTGGTGAGCGCGGGATCGTCGGCGGAGTAATTGAGGAACACCACCCGATGTCCGGGATCACGGGCATTTTGTTTATTGATGGCCTCGATGAGCGCCGCGGCAACCGCCGAGCTATTGCCCTGCAAAACGAAGCCGATGTTCTGGTCGATGGCCGCACGCAACTGGACCAGGCTGGCTTCACTGCTGCCCTTGCCGTCGAGTACAACGAGCTGGAGCAGGTGTTTGCCATCGGGCAGGCTGACACCGCCGTTCGCGTTCACGCGTTCGATACCGAAGCGCAGATTGCGCTCGACCGCAGCGCCTGCGTTAGCGAAAGGCCCCGACATGCCTTCGATCATGGCAAGGCGAATGGGCGATAAAGCAGGCGCGCTCTCTGCGGCGAACGCGGGACAAAGGAAGACGCTGCCAACGCATGAAGCCGCGAGAAGCGAACCGGCCAGGCGCTTGCCGGCACGCAATGCGCGACCGAAAAGCCGGACCCATCCTGGAGATGGAGAAAACACACGCGGCAAGCCAAGGTCCATACAGTCCATCCGTGGATAAATGAAAGCGAAACGAACCGCGGATCATAGGACGTTCGGCGCGCTGCACGCAACCGTGAGGAAAATCCGCATCGAAATGGAATACCCGCCTGGGCCTGCGCGTTCCATAGACATGGACTTGCTCAAGCACCCGCAAAACCACCGACCGACCCTGCATGTCAAAATAAGCGACACGGCGCAGAACAGCAGAAAAACCCACGACCGTCCGTGGATACGAACACGAAGGAGGCTTCAATGTTGAGCAAGGCAATACGAAAACCTGCGGCTGCAATGGCACTTGCCCTGCTGCTCACGGCGTGCGCGCAGCCCTGGCAGAACTACCAGGCGGGCGCAGACTCGTCGACCATCACGGCAAGGCTCGGGCCGCCGAAAGAGGTCTACGACCTGCCGAACGGCGGCAAGCGCCTGATGTGGCCAACCCAACCGCTGGGTGAAGTGACCACGGCGGCGGATATCGACGCATCGGGAAAGATCCTGAGCGTGCGCCAGGTCCTCGATGAAAACGAGTTCTACAAAGCGCAGATCGGCACCTGGACACGCAAGGACGTGCTGGTCAACTTCGGGCGTCCGGTGGAGACGTCCTATTTTCCGCTGATGAAACGCGAGGTCTGGACATATCGGTACATGGAAGCAAACGTCTGGTACATGATGTACAGCTTTTACTTCGATGATCAGGGCACCCTGCGCCTGACGCAAAAAACGCCGGATCCGCTTCATGATCCCGACCGGCGAGTTTTCTTCTGAGGATCTTCTGAGTAGCGTGGAAGGATTTTTTATCGTCGAAAAAAAATGCCGCTTGGTCAAGCGGCATTTTTTTATGCCTGGACTGCCGGAACCTTTTCATAGAAAGTATTTCGTAAGGTTGTACCGCGCAGCAGCGATGACGCCGGAATCTCGTTTCCAGCATTATTTGGCCGTTGCACTGTTGTGCCTCTTGTTACGCTTTTGGAGCTGATACCCATGAATCGACCCAAACGCATGCTTGTCGAAAACGTGGGCTGGGCGGCTGAAACGGCTGCCAGCGACCCCGATTTCTTCGCAACACTGGCTCAGGGCCAGAGTCCGACCGTACTGTGGATCGGTTGCTCGGACAGCCGCGTGCCAGCGGAAACCATTACCCATTCCAAGCCTGGCGATTTGTTCGTCCATCGCAACATCGCGAACCTGTTTTCGCCCACTGACGACAACATGATGAGCGTCCTCGAGTACGCGGTGAGCGTGCTGAAAGTGGATGATGTGATCGTGTGCGGACATTACGGGTGCGGCGGCGTGCGAGCGTCTTTACTGCCAATGTCCGATGCCCTGCCCCACGTCAACCGCCGCATTGCGCCGCTGTGTACGCTCGCGCGTGCCCATGGCGGCGAACTCGATGCCATCGGCACCATGGATTCACGCATCGACCGGCTCGCGGAACTGAGCGTACTCGAACAAGCGCGCGCGTTACGCGATACGTCGATCGTGCGCGACGCCCAGCGGCCGCCGCGCGTTCACGGCTGGATCTTCGGTTTGCGCGACGGCCGCATCAAGGTGCTTTCATCGGGAGACCCCGCCGATGCAGAGGCCGAGCCTCCCGCCGCTTCGAATGACACGGCCGCACGCGCGCCTGCACCAAGCGCAGCCCAGCGCGTGATCGAAGCCATCGGCCGCTAGCCGCTCAATCTCACGTTTCAAACCTTCACCGTGCGATGCCTTCCTGGCGTCGCATGGCCCCACTCACGCCCAAAAAAGCCCATGAACCTACGAGAAACGTTTACAACCTTTCCGCGCGACCTGTTCGCAGGCACCGTCGTCTTTCTTGTCGCGATGCCACTATGTCTCGGCATCGCCAATGCATCCGGGGTCGAGCCGTTTGCCGGCTTGCTGTCGGGCATTATCGGCGGGCTGGTGGTGGCGCTGCTGAGCGGCTCGCATTTGAGCGTGAGCGGGCCGGCGGCGGGGCTGGTAGTGATTGTCGTCGATGGTATTGCGAAGCTCGGCAGCTTTTCCACCTTCCTGATGGCGGTGATGCTCGCGGGCATCATCCAGTTTGGCTTCGGCATGCTGAAGGCCGGACGCTTCGCGGCGTACGTGCCGTCGTCGGTGATCAAGGGCATGCTCGCGGCGATCGGCCTGTTGCTGATCATCAAGCAGGTGCCGCTCGCCGCCGGTTTTGCCAGCGGCAGCGCTCATGTCGCCGCGCAAACGCCCGGCACGCTCGCCACGCCATTCGGCGCGATGTCCCTTGCCGCGTGCGCTGTCGCCCTCTTGTCCATCGCGATTCTGGCCAGCTGGGAAACGAACGCGATGCGCCGGTTTGCGCTTGTACGGGCCCTGCCCGCGCCGCTGGCAGTCGTGATGCTTGGTATCGCGATCACATTGGCGCTCGACTTCGCCGCGCCGGGTTTTGCACCGCCGGCTGAACATCGCGTGTCGCTGCCGTCGCTGGCTTCGTTCGCCGCGTTGAACGCCGCGTTCGACTGGCCGAACTTCGCGCAACTCGTCAATCCCGACGTCTGGCGGCTCGCGATGACGCTTGCCATCGTGGCGAGTCTGGAGACCTTGCTGAGCCTCGAAGCGGTTGAACAAATCGATCCGAAAAAGCGCACCGCGCATCCCGACCGGGAGCTGAAGGCGCAGGGCATCGGCAACATGGTGGCGGGCGCGATCGGCGCGTTGCCGATCACATCGGTGATCGTGCGCAGTTCCGCCAACGTCCACGCGGGCGCGCAGAGCCGATGGTCGGCCGTCGTGCACGGCGTCCTGCTGCTCGCGAGCGTGTTTGCGCTGACGGCCGTGATCAACCTGATCCCGCTCGCCTGCCTCGCCGCGATCCTGATCTTCACCGGGCTGAAACTGGCGCAACCGTCGCTGTTCGCGGCCGTCGCCAAACAGGGATTCGAACGTTTTGCACCGTTCATCGTGACGATCGCGGGCGTGCTGATGACCGATCTGCTGATCGGCATCTTGCTGGGGATCGCGTGCAGCATCGGGCTCGCCATTCATGCGAATCTGCAGCGGCCTATCACCATCGCTCAGCACGATGACCACTTCCTGCTGTCGTTTCGCAAGGACGTGTCGTTTCTCGGCAAGGTGTCGCTCAAGCATCACCTCAAGCAGATTCCCGACAACGCGACCGTGATAGTCGATGCAAGCCGCGCTGATTTCGTCGATCCCGACGTGCGTGAGCTCATCGATAAATTCGTCGCCGATGCCCCCGCGCGCGGCATTCATGTGGAATGCCGGCAACTTGAGCGCACGGTACGGGAACGGCCGGGTTTGCAGCAACGCATGGCGTTCTTTAAACGAGTACCGGTGAAATAGCACGGCAGCCCGGCGCAATAAAAAACGGCCCCCGCTTTTGGCGAGAGCCGTTTTTAATCAGCCAGGCAACCGGTTACGTGCCTCGCTGGTTTGCAAAAAAATCACATCACGAAAGCTGCGGATTCAGTTTCTCGACTTTCGAATGCAGCTTGTTGAGCGCCGCGAGATACGCCTTCGCCGATGCCGCCACAATGTCCGGGTCCGTGCCCACGCCGTTCACAATCCGGCCGCTCTTCGACAAACGCACGGTTACTTCGCCTTGCGCCTGCGTGCCGGTGGTGATCGCGTTCACCGAATACAGCACCAGCTCGGCGCCGCTCGTCACTTTCGATTCGATCGCATGCAGCGTCGCATCGACCGGGCCGTTACCATGCGCTTCGCCTTGCACTTCGATGCCATCGACGGCAAACACCACGCGTGCATGCGGCTGCTCACCCGTTTCCGAGTGCTGCGCGAGCGACACGAAGCGGAACGTTTCCTTCGCCTGCATTTCCGCCGATTCTTCCGAGACGATCGCCATGATGTCTTCATCGAAGATTTCGGATTTGCGGTCAGCGAGTTCCTTGAAGCGCACGAACGCGGCGTTCACATCCGTTTCCGACTCCAGCGTCACGCCGAGATCTTCCAGGCGCTGCTTGAACGCATTACGACCCGACAACTTGCCGAGCACGATCTTGTTGGTCGACCAGCCCACGTCTTCGGCGCGCATGATTTCGTAGGTATCGCGCGCTTTGAGCACGCCATCCTGGTGAATGCCGGACGCGTGCGCAAATGCATTCGCACCGACCACAGCCTTGTTCGGCTGCACGACAAAACCGGTGATCTGCGAGACGAGCTTTGAGGTCGGCACAATGTGCGTTGTATCGATACCAAGTTCCAGCCCGTAGTAATCCTTGCGCGTTTTCATCGCCATCACGACTTCTTCCAGCGCCGTATTACCCGCGCGCTCGCCCAAGCCGTTGATCGTGCACTCGATCTGACGCGCGCCGCCGATGTGCACGCCGGCCAGCGAATTCGCGACCGCCATGCCGAGGTCGTCGTGGCAATGCACGGACCATACCGCCTTGTCCGAATTCGGCACGCGTTCGCGGATGGTTTTGATCAGGTTGCCGTAGCCCTCCGGCACGGCGTAGCCGACGGTATCTGGAATGTTGATGATGGTCGCGCCTTCATCGATCACCGCTTCGAGCACACGGCACAGGAAATCGAGATCCGAGCGGCTGCCGTCTTCCGGCGAGAATTCGACGTCGTCGGTGAACTTGCGGGCGAAACGCACCGCGAGACGCGCCTGTTCGTAGACCTGGTCGGCGCTCATGCGCAGCTTCTTTTCCATATGCAGCGCTGAAGTAGCGATGAACGTATGGATGCGGAAATGATCGGCGGGTTTCAGGGCATCGGCGGCGCGCTGGATGTCTTTGTCGTTGGCGCGGGCGAGCGAGCAGATCGTACTGTCCTTGATCAAGCCTGCGATGGTGTGAATCGCATCGAAGTCGCCGTTAGAGCTGGCGGCAAAGCCTGCTTCGATCACATCGACCTTCATCCGTTCGAGCGCCTTCGCGATCCGGATCTTTTCTTCCTTCGTCATCGACGCGCCGGGGGATTGCTCGCCATCGCGCAAGGTCGTGTCGAAAATGATCAGTTTGTCTGCCATGTCGGGCTCCAGTGGGGGCTTTTAGATTTTAAAAAACGGTGGAGAAAAGCAATGCGGAATTCGGGTGTTCGCGCCACCGCTGGCGTCGAAAACCACGAACGAGCAGACGGGAGGCGGGAAGCTTAGCGCGGTAGGCGCGCTAGTAGCGGTAGCGCGCGTAGCGGCGCACCAGCTAGGAGAGACGAGAGGGGATGGGCGAAAAAAATCATTTGCAGACTATAACGAGATTTTTGAGAGCGTGCAATTGGGCTTTCCGATGGCGCCGATTGACGTTTCCTGCGCAGCCTTTGGTCGCGAGGCGGCACAAAAGCTAAAAGCGCGCACCGCCGACAAGCCGATGCGCGCCCCGCTCAATGCGGTTTCTCCGACGACCTGGCCGGATTCGGCCTCCCACGCATGGCCATGTATCCCCACCATGCGTAGCCAGAAAACCCGTAAAGCACGAACAAGCCGAACAACATCAAAGGCGGATCCGACGATACGAGCACGAATGCAACCACCACCAGCAAGACGCCCGCGAATGGGACGCGAAAACGCACATCGAGTGCTTTGCCACTGTAGAACGGCGCGTTCGACACCATCGTGACGCCGGCGTAGATGGTGAGCGCAAATGCGACCCACGGCAGCCAGACCAGCTTCAGCGGCACACGGTTATCGGTGGCGAGCCAGACAAACCCTGCAATCAGCGCCGCCGCTGCCGGGCTTGGAAGGCCCTGGAAATAGCGTTTGTCGACGACACCTACGTTCGTGTTGAAGCGTGCGAGGCGCAACGCCGCCCCCGAGCAATAGACGAACGCCGCTAGCCAGCCCCATCGGCCCAGATCCTTCAGGATCCATTCGTACATGACCAGCGCGGGTGCGACGCCGAACGACACCATGTCGGACAAGCTGTCGAACTGCTCGCCGAACGCGCTCTGCGTATGTGTCATGCGCGCGACACGGCCGTCCATGCCATCGAGCACCATGGCGACGAAGATCGCGATGGCCGCGACCTCGAAGCGCACGTTCATGGCCTGAACGACCGCGAAAAACCCGCAGAACAGCGCGGCCGTAGTGAACGCGTTGGGCAGCAAATAAATGCCGCGCTTCCTCAAAAACTGTTGCCGCTTCGCACGCCGCGTTTCCAGCACACCGATGTCCTGAGCCGCTTTATTGCGGCGAAACGCCCGCGGGGGTGTTGTGGTGCTTCGCGTCCGGCGCGGTTTGAGTGCCGCCATCGAGTCCTCCCTTGTGCAGCCTGGTTTTACCGCTTATTTAAGCTGATTGCTCTGCGAACTCGGCAAGGATCGTGGACGACGCCGACACCTTCTCGCCAATCGCGACGCGCGGACGGCTGCCCACCGGCAAATACACGTCGACCCGCGATCCGAAGCGGATAAAACCATAACGTTGGCCACGGTTAAGCGGTTCGCCAACGTGGACATAGCACAAAATGCGCCGCGCAATCAGGCCGGCGATCTGCACCGACGTCACCGTATGTCCCGCTGCGGTCTGAATGACGATCGCGTTGCGTTCGTTCTCGGTCGAGGCTTTGTCGACAGCCGCGTTCAGATACGAACCCGGGAAGTATTCGACCTTGCTGATCGCACCATCCACCGGCGAGCGCTGCGAGTGGACATTGAACACGTTCATGAACACGCTGATCTTCAGCGCTTCGCGGCCCGCATAGGGATCGTGTGCGGTTTCCACGGCAACGACGCGGCCGTCGGCAGGACACAGCACGGCGTTCGCCTGAACGGGAATCGGCCGGGCCGGGTCACGGAAAAACTGGACGACGAAGATCGTCAGGAGCCAGAAGGGCCAGGCAAAACCAAAGCCGCCAATGGCCTGGATCAACACGGCAACGACAGCCGCAATGGCAATAAACGGCCAGCCTTCGCGCGCGATGATCGGATGTGGATAGTTCATGAACGGGTTCTATGTTTTTAGTAAAACCGTAGGATAGCAAAAGCCGTCCGGCGCCAAGCGACACCGGACGGCTTGCAGTCTTCACTAGGACCAGCCCACAAGGCCGGTCGTTCAGGCTTTTTTAGTTCTTCGACTGGTCAACGAGCTTGTTTGCCGCAATCCACGGCATCATGGCGCGCAGCTTGGCACCGACCACTTCGATCTGGTGCTCAGCCGTGATACGGCGACGCGATTGCAGCGTCGGCGCGCCCGCCTTGTTTTCAATGATGAAGCTCTTTGCGTACTCGCCGGTCTGGATATCGGTCAAGACTTGCTTCATCGCCTTCTTCGTTTCTTCCGTCACGATCTTCGGACCCGTCACATATTCGCCGTATTCGGCGTTGTTCGAGATCGAGTAATTCATGTTGGCGATGCCGCCTTCATAGATCAGGTCGACGATCAGCTTCAGTTCGTGCAGGCATTCGAAGTACGCCATTTCCGGCGCATAACCCGCTTCCACCAGCGTTTCGAAGCCAGCCTTGATCAGGTCGACCGTACCGCCGCACAGCACAGCTTGCTCGCCGAACAAGTCGGTTTCGGTTTCTTCGCGGAAATTCGTTTCGATAATGCCGGCACGGCCGCCGCCGTTAGCGGCTGCGTACGACAATGCGACGTCGCGTGCTGCGCCCGACTTGTCTTGTGCCACGGCGATCAGGTGCGGAACACCGCCGCCTTGGGCGTACGTGCTGCGCACCGTGTGACCCGGCGCCTTCGGGGCGATCATGATCACGTCGAGGTCGGCACGCGGGATGACCTGGCCGTAATGCACGTTGAAGCCGTGCGCGAATGCCAGCGCAGCGCCTTCCTTGGCGTTGTCGTGCACTTCGTTCTTGTAGACTTCAGCGATCTGCTCGTCCGGCAGCAGCATCATGACCACGTCCGCGCCCTTCACGGCTTCGGCCACTTCCTTGACCTTCAGTCCGGCCTTCTCGGCCTTGCTCCACGATGCGCCGTTCTTGCGCAGGCCGACCGTCACGTTCACGCCGCTTTCCTTCAGGTTCAGCGCGTGTGCATGGCCTTGCGAGCCATAACCGATGATCGTGACTTGCTTGCCCTTGATGAGGGAGAGATCGGCGTCTTTGTCGTAGAAAACTTTCATGGTGGTTCCTTTACCTGATTTAATTTGTGAAATTGGGTGCTAACAACTGCTAATAACCGCGAGTTCGTTACAGCGATTTAAACCTTCAGGATGCGCTCGCCCCGGCCAATGCCGGAACTTCCAGTGCGCACGGTTTCGAGAATCGCCGTCGCATCCAGCCCCTGAATAAAGGCATCGAGCTTGTCGCTCGCGCCCGTCAGTTCCATCGTGTAGCTTTTTTCGGTGACGTCGATGATGCGGCCGCGGAAGATGTCCGCCATCCGTTTCATCTCTTCCCGCTCCTTACCGACCGCTCTCACCTTGATCAGCATCAGCTCGCGTTCAATGTGGGCGCCCTCTGTCAGGTCGACCACTTTCACCACCTCGATCAGGCGGTTCAGGTGCTTTGTGATCTGTTCGATCACGTCATCCGAGCCAATGGAAACGATGGTCAGCCGCGACAGCGAACTGTCTTCGGTCGGTGCCACCGTCAAGGTTTCAATGTTGTAGCCGCGTGCGGAAAAGAGGCCGACGACACGCGATAACGCGCCCGGTTCGTTTTCCAGCAGCACGGAAATAATGTGTCTCATGATGATTGCGTTCCTGATTTATCCAGATAGAAAAGCGTGATCCCGCAAAACCCGCGCGCTACGATCGTCTTTTGTGAAGACGTGCGCGCGCGAGCCGCGCAAGGGAAAACAGCCGTTATAGATCTTCCGATCCGAGCAGCATTTCCGTGATGCCCTTACCTGCCTGGACCATCGGAAAGACGTTTTCGGTGGGATCTGTCTGGAAGTCGAGGAACACCGTGCGATCCTTCAGGCGCAGTGCTTCTTTGAGCGCCGGTTCGACATCGCGCGTGTGCTCGATGCGCATGCCCACGTGACCATACGCCTCAGCCAGCTTCACGAAGTCAGGCAGCGCGTCCATGTACGAACTGGAATAGCGCTTCTTGTATTCGATCTGCTGCCACTGGCGAACCATGCCGAGATAGCGGTTGTTGAGCGAGATGATCTTGATCGGCGTGTTGTACTGCTTGCACGTCGACAATTCCTGGATGCACATCTGGATCGAGCCTTCGCCCGTGATGCACAACACCTCGTCGTCCGGGTGCGCCATCTTCACGCCCATGGCCGCCGGCAGGCCGAAGCCCATGGTGCCGAGACCACCCGAATTGATCCATCGGCGCGGCTTGTTGAAGCGGTAGAACTGTGCCGCCCACATCTGGTGCTGGCCGACGTCCGAACAGACGAACGCTTCGCCGTCGGTCAGTTCCCATGCCTTTTCAACCACGTACTGCGGCTTGATGATCTCGCTTTCGCGGTCGAACTTGAGGCAGTCCTTCGAACGCCACGCTTCAATGTCCTTCCACCAGTCGGCGAGCGCCGCCGTGTCCGGACCGTGTTCGGCCGTCTGCAACTGTTCGATCAGCTCTTTCAGCACTTCCTTCACGTCGCCGACGATCGGAATATCGACCTTCACGCGCTTGGAGATGGACGACGGATCGATGTCGATATGAATGATCTTCTTGGCGTGTGACGCAAAATGCTCCGGGTCGCCGATCACGCGGTCGTCGAAACGCGCGCCGATCGCGATCAGCACGTCGCAATGTTGCATCGCCATGTTGGCTTCGTACGTGCCGTGCATGCCGAGCATGCCGAGGAATTTCTTGTTGTCCGCGCGATAACCGCCCAGGCCCATCAGCGTGTTCGTCACCGGATAACCGAGCAGATCGGCGAACTGGTTCAGCTCGCGCGCGGCATTCGCGAGAATGATGCCGCCGCCCGTATAAATGTACGGACGCTTCGCCGACAGCAACAACTGCACGGCCTTGCGGATCTGGCCGGAATGGCCCTTGGTAACCGGATTGTACGAACGCAGCGACACCGTCTTGAGCGGTTCGTACTTGCACGGCGTCTTCGACACGTCTTTCGGAATGTCGATCAGCACCGGGCCGGGACGTCCCGTACGGGCAATATAAAACGCTTTCTTGACGGTCGCAGCGAGTTCGCGCACGTCTTTGACGAGGAAGTTGTGTTTGACGCACGGACGCGTGATGCCGACCGTATCGCACTCCTGGAATGCATCCTGGCCGATCGCGGCGGTAGGAACCTGGCCGCTGATGATGACGAGCGGGATGGAATCCATGTAGGCCGTGGCAATACCGGTCACCGCATTGGTGACGCCGGGGCCGGAGGTTACAAGGCAGACGCCGACATTACCCGTGGAGCGCGCGTAGGCGTCAGCGGCATGAACCGCGGCCTGTTCGTGGCGCACGAGGATGTGCTGGATATCGTCCTGCTTGTACAACTCGTCGTAGATATAGAGTACCGAGCCGCCGGGATAGCCCCAAATGAACTCGACTTTTTCGTCAGCGAGCGCGCGCATGAGCACGGTGCCGCCAATGGATTCAGCTTCGAGGGGGGGAGTCGTATCCGACGTGGAGAATTCCGCGCTGGGCATATTCATACATTCACCTTTCGAATTTTCGGCAAAAAATTGATTGGGTGCTCTCTGCCGGGCTTGTGGCTCGGGTTCAAGCGGCGCGTCTTAATGGGAAGCGGGCTTCTTGGGCTCGCCTCAAAGAGACAGTTCACTTTATGATGCGAGTCGGAAACGATATCCCGACGCAACAATTCTCGTCAAGGAAAAATTTCCACGACAACCATCGGAACCCACCGAAATCGGGCTCGAAAAGCTCGGATTTATCTGAAATTGTGAAGAAATGTCTGTGTTTCAGCCTGTAACAGCCATGCATTTCCTCGCTGTTCACTCGAAAGTTTGCTAGCATCCGCAGGTTTTAACCTCTCACCAACCCTTATCGACGCACGCTCGTTGCGCCGGGCCTCACGGATGGCATCAGACAAGGAACTCGCCGATTTTCTGGCGGGCGTCGAAAGACGCGCGTTTAAGCAGACGGTGTACACCGTACGCGACGACGATGCGGCGCTCGACGTCGTTCAGGATGCGATGATCAAGCTCGCCGAAAAATACGGCGACCGCCCTCCGCCCGAATTGCCGCTTTTGTTTCAGCGTATCCTGCAGAATGCGACGCACGATTACTTTCGCCGGCAGAAGGTCCGAAATACCTGGGTGAGCCTGTTTTCCTCGTTCGGCAACGCCGACGACGACGAATTCGACCCCCTGGAGACCTTCGAATCGCAGGACGGGACAGTCGGTGCGGAGAGCAGCGAAAGCCGGCTCGAGCGTGAACAGGTGCTCAACCTGATCGACGCGGAGATCCAGAAACTACCAGCACGTCAACGGGAAGCGTTTCTCATGCGTTACTGGGAGGATATGGATGTCGCCGAAACCGCCGCTGCAATGGGCTGCTCTGAAGGCAGCGTAAAAACGCATTGCTCGCGGGCCACGCATGCGTTGGCACACGCGCTGAAGGCGAAAGGAATCACGCTATGAGCAACGCTCTCGATCAAAAGGAAAACGAGTTCGCGCTGAAGGTACGCCGCGCGCTCGACGAAAATATCAATTCGCTGCCCGCCGCATCGCTCGACAAGCTCGCGGCGGCGCGCCGGACGGCGATCGCACGCAAAAAACCGGAAAAAGTCGCGGTCGCGGCGCCGGTTTTTGCGCCCGCGCTCGCCGGAACGGGCATGGCGCCGGGCTCGTTCGGCGCCGCCGGATCTGGCCCTGCGGGTAAACGTGGCCGCTTCTCGCGCCTCGCGCTGGCGTGGCCGCTGCTCGCGCTCGTCATCGGGCTGGCTGGCATCGCTTACTGGGAGGACCAGCAGCGCACCGCGGAACTCGCCGATATCGACGCCGCCATGCTCAGCGACAACCTCCCGCTCGACGCCTATCTCGACCACGGTTTCAACGCGTACCTGACGCGCAATCATTAAAGAACGCAGGAGTCATCGGGTGAGTTACAAGCGCGGCCTCGCGATTGTCTTTGGATGCGCAATTGCGGGACTCGTCGCGTTTGCCGCCACCTATCCGCGTTTCTACTCGTCCGCTTCGGCGGTTCCCGTTGCTGCCGCCCCTGCCGGGGCCAGCGCGGGAGAAGTCCTGTCGCCGCTTTCTTCGCTCTCGTCCCCCGGAAGTCCCATGGCCTGGGCACGGCTTACCGAGGCTCAACGAGTCGCGCTCGCGCCGTTCGCCTCCCAATGGGACCAGTTCAGCGAAGAGCGTAAGCGTAATTGGATGAAGATCGCGTCGCGTTACAAGAAGATGACGCCCGATCAGCAAAAACACCTGCATGAGCGAATGACCGAATGGGTCCGCATGACGCCGGATCAACGCAAGGTCGCCCGCGAAAATTATCAGGTGTCCAAGTCCGTTCCCGTCGAAAAGCGGGAGCGCGCCTGGGATGCTTACCAAAAGCTTCCAGAAGACCAGAAGAAAAAGCTCGCCGCGACCGAAAGGCCTCGCCGGCCAACCGTTGTCAGCGCGCCGCCTACCGGCAAAACCGAAGTCAAGGATATCGACCGGCTGATGACCGCGCGGGAACATGCGCGCGCTTCCGAGGCTATCGCTGAAATGGGCGCTTCCGGATCTGCTGGGGCCGCCGCACCCGCTATTCCCAGCGCTGCCAGTTTTGTGCCGGCAACGCCGATTCCCGTTTCACCGCAGCAAGCGCCCTCAGTGTTCAACGGCTCGTAGGCGAACAGTGAGCGCGTCTTTTGAATCTATCGAGTCTCCCGAATTGATCGCGCCCAAGCTGCGTCGCCGGCTGGCTACGATGCTCTATGAAGGCGTGATCCTCTTCGGGATTGTTTTTATCGCCGGATATCTGTTCAGTACACTCACGCAGCAACGCAACGGGCTCACCCACCACAATCTTCTGATGACGTGGATCGGGTTCGTGCTCGCGGTTTATTTCGTCTATTTCTGGACGCATGGCGGGCAGACGCTGCCCATGAAAACCTGGCGGTTGAAAGTAGTCGACGCGCGGGGAGCGCCGGTTTCAATCGTGCGCGCCGTTCTGCGATTTGTTTTTGCGTGGTTATGGTTCTTGCCGCCGCTGGCGTTGCATCCGCTGCTCAAGCTTCCCGTTCCCGCCACGCTCGTTCTGAGCGCCGTGTGGATCGTGCTCTGGGCCGCAGCGGTCTGGCTCGATCCGTCGCGGCAGTTCTTGCATGACCGGCTGGCCGGAACGCGGATCGTAGGTGTGGTGCCGGCGGCTTAGTCTGTTATTCCTCCCGCGTTAGCGCGTTTGCAGGTCTTAACTCAGCCAGCTCGGATCATCTTTCAGCGCCATATGAAGGTTGTCGTTGAAGTGATGCACCCGATATCCAAATCCCGCAAACAGGGTCTGCAATGAGCGCCTCGTGTAAAGCGTGATATGTCCGTTGCGCGGCGCGATATACCAGTTGTCCATACCCCGCGGCGGCACGTGATCGATCGTCAACGTCGAAAACAACAATACGCCACGCCCGTTCAGCAGCCCTAGCGCTTGCTGAATCGTCGCTAGCGGTTCGGGCGTGTGCTCCAGAACCTCGAATGCGCTGATGAAATCGAAGGAGCCGGACGGTGACGCATCGCCCTCGTCCATCGGGTCCCAACTCTGGCCGTCAACCCCGCCCTCACGCAACAACGACGTCAGTTTGCCGTTGCCGCCGCCATAGTCGAGGCACCTCAGCGCGTGAGCCTTCTTGATGAAATCGAGGATGAAAACGGCATTGCCCGCGGGTCGGATATCGATGTAGTCGGGGTCGACCAGCACGTAATCGTCGTTGTAAATGTGCTGCAGATAGTCGCCTTTGCTCCAGTGATCGAATGCACTCGTGAAGATGAGACCGCAACTATCGCACCGGTGGTAATAGACCGGAACGCCTGTGAGCGGCAAATATCGTCCGCGCCGTTCTTCGCAACTCTTGTTGAAGTCGGTGACGCCGTAGAGAGGCGCCGGCTCGCTACATACTTTGCATATCGAAATTCGCACGACCGGTCCTACTGTTCCACTTTCCGTTTGCATAGGATTCCATCGGAAATCCGAAAGTATAGGCGATACCAACACGATGAAGGCTCGCGGCTAATCGTGTACCTGCGGTCGTGGATTGCTTCGGATGTCACGTCAGTTTTCGCTCGGTCGTGGCTTCGCTGCAACGATCACCGGCTGGGTTGAGCCACCCCTCGATGACTCCAATTGAGAAACGAAAGCGCATGCGTGTAGACGCAACGTCACGCGACGTAATGGGCTGTGAGCGCCTGCCAGGCCAACTGCATCGGTTCGAAACGCGTCCTGCAACACTCATGGAAGAGCAGTGATTTGCCGTGTTTTTCTTCGCTCACCACACGCAATCCCCTCCCATCGCAACCCTTGGCAATAAGAAGTTTTTGTGACTGTCATGGCTCCGTCACGTGGGCATGGCGCAATGGCCCCACTGCAACCCGTTGCGCGTGCCCATGGCCACCAAATCGTCTGCGAGTCAACTCCTAGGCATCACCCTCCGCGATGCCGAAGCCATCGCGTTCCGCACCGACGTTGCGCCACCTCCGCCCCCTGAAACCACTGGCGCCAGCCTCGCTCCCCCGACCGCATCCGGAACTACCTCCCGCTCCGACGATGGCCCGGCCGACCATCGCTACCGGACCATCTGGCTGTCCGATATCCATCTCGGCTCCGGCGGCTGCCAGGCGCACTATCTGCTCGACTTCCTGCGCCATAACGATTCGGAGTACCTCTATCTGGTCGGTGACATCATCGATGGATGGCAACTCCGCAAAGGCTGGTTCTGGCCGCAAGCGCACAACGACGTGATCCAGAAAGTGCTGCGCAAAGCCCGCAAAGGCACGCAAGTCGTCTACATTCCCGGCAATCATGACGAAGCCGCGCGACAGTTCTGCGACCTCGCTTTCGGCGACATCCACGTGCGCAGCGAAGCCTTCCACACCACGCTCGCGGGCAAGCGTCTCTGGATCGTCCACGGCGATCTCTTCGACGGCGTCATCCAGCACGCGAAATGGCTCGCTTATCTCGGCGACACGCTCTACACGCTCATCCTGCTGCTCAACCGCTGGTTCAACCGGGCGCGCAGCCGCTTGGGTCTCAACTACTGGTCGCTCTCGCAATACCTCAAGCATCAGGTCAAGAACGCGGTGAACTTCATCTCGAAGTTCGAGCACGTGATGACCGACGAAGCGCGCCGCCGCGGTTGCGATGGCGTCGTCTGCGGCCACATCCACAAGGCCGAGATTCGCGATATCGACGGCGTCCTGTACTGCAACGACGGCGACTGGGTGGAAAGCCTGTCGGCGCTCGTCGAGACCTTCGAAGGCGAGCTGAAGATCATCTACTGGACCGTCCTGCGCTCACCTGAGCACCATTCGCAAAAGGCCGGGGCAACTGCCTGATCAACTGCCTGAGCGCTTTCACTTATCGAGGCCATCGAATGAAAATCATGATCGTCACCGACGCATGGGAACCGCAAGTCAACGGCGTCGTGCGCACATTGAAAAGCACCACGCGTGAACTGACTGCGCTTGGACATCGCGTGGAATTGCTGAGCCCGCTCGAGTTCAAGACCATCCCGTGCCCGACTTATCCCGAGATCCGGCTGTCGTTGCTGCCGCGTCGCCGGGTGGCGCAGCGTATCGAGGAATTTGCGCCGGATGCGTTGCATATCGCCACGGAAGGTCCGCTCGGAATGGCCGCGCGCTCGTTCGCGCTGCGCAACAAATTGCCGTTCACCACCGCTTATCACACGCGCTTTCCCGAGTATGTGCAGGCGCGTTTTCATATTCCGCTCGCCGCGACGTATAAGTTCCTGCACTGGTTCCATAAGCCTTCGCAAGCCGTGATGGCGCCAACGCCCGTTGTAAAAACCGACCTCGAAAAGTTCGGTTTTACGAACGTGGTGTTGTGGACACGCGGCGTTGATCTGGATATCTTTCAACCGATGGAATCCAAAGTTCTCAACACCACGCGGCCGATTTTTTTGTATGTGGGACGCGTGGCGGTCGAGAAGAATGTCGAGGCTTTCTTGAAGCTCGATCTACCGGGATCGAAGTGGGTAGCAGGTGAAGGTCCGGCGCTTGCCGAACTGAAATCGCGTTACACGAACGTGAATTATCTCGGCGTGCTGTCGCAGGCGGAGTTGGCGAAGGTCTACGCCGCTGCTGACGTATTCGTGTTCCCGAGCCGCACCGACACCTTCGGCCTCGTGCTCCTCGAAGCAATGGCATGCGGCACGCCGGTCGCGGCATACCCGGTGACCGGTCCGATTGACGTTCTCGGCGCCGACGGCCCCGGCGCGCTTGACGAAGACTTGCGCGAAGCGTGTTTGCGAGCGCTGAAGATTCAACGTGCCGATGCCCGTGCGTGGGCGGAAAAGTTTTCGTGGCGTGCGGCATCGGAGCAATTTGCGTCGAATCTGAAACCGCTCGCGGCGCACGGCGCGACGCAAAAGCAGGCGACGGCGTAGTCCAGCTTTTGCTGCACCGACGGCATCGAGTGAATGCCGTTGCTTTAGCGCAATATGGCGGGTGCTCAAACGCGTGGTGCCGTTCGGGACCCGCCGGCCAAAGAGGGCGACAATGCTGCAATAAACCGCCGTCGAACTCGCCTTTGGTGACTTCTGTACAGCGATTCGCCAGAAAGTCATCGCCGCCCCGCGGAGTGGCTTTGAAAGGGACTCGGACCGTGCGTCAGCACAACCACAGCAAGTTTCAAAGAAGCGCAATGTGAAAGCCAAACCTTCAGTGCAAGCGAAATCCCTGCTTTATGTCCATCGGGAACCCTTCGATCACGAAGAGGACGACGTTGGCATCGAGGTCTCGCAACACGCAAGCGAACCGCTCAGTCCCGACGACCCGCTCGCCCCGCTGCCCTTCAACCCTTACAAGGGCAATCGCGGCCTGACCCGCGCCTGGCACGCGATGAAAAACTCGCTAAACGGCTTTCGCGTGGCGATTCGCGAGGAAAGCGCGTTCCGCCAGGAGCTGACGCTCGCCGCGATCCTGGTGCCGTGCGGCATAGTCGTGCCGGTCACGCCGGTGGAACGCGCCGCGCTGCTGGCGTCCGTGCTGCTGGTGCTGATGGTGGAATTGCTGAATTCGAGCGTGGAAGCAGCGATTGACCGGATTTCGCTTGAGCGCCACGAACTGTCCAAACGTGCAAAGGATTTCGGCAGCGCAGCGGTCATGGTTGCACTGCTGGTATGTGTGCTCACATGGGGCCTGATAGTCGGCCCGCTCCTCTGGCGCTGGGCCCTGATGCTGTTTTAAACGCCCCGCGGCGCGACACTCGCCACCGCACGCAAACCCGCCCTCTATTCAGCCGTTTATAATCGTCCGATATTCAAGATACCCACCGATTCCGGGTTCGCGACGCTGTCATGCAGGCCGCCCTCGCCCGGAGCCGGTTTAACCAGGTCCGGACGACATGGAAGCCAAACCTCCCCGCCGCACCCGTGAGCGGATTCTCGAACTATCGCTGAAGCTGTTCAACGATATCGGGGAACCGAACGTCACGACGACCACCATCGCGGAAGAGATGGAGATCAGTCCAGGCAATCTGTACTACCATTTCCGCAACAAAGACGACATTATCAACAGCATCTTTGCGCAGTTCGAACAGCAGATCGAAAAGCGGCTGCGTTTTCCGGAAGACCATCGTCCGACGATTGACGAAATGTGGTCGTACCTGCAATACATGGCGGATTTCCTGTGGCAATACCGCTTTTTGTATCGCGACCTGAACGATCTGCTCGCCCGCAACCGCACGCTGGAAACGCATTTCAAACTGATCATCACCCATAAGGTCAACTTCGCGCAGCAACTGTGCGAAGCGCTCGTGACCGATCACGAGATGGTCGCAACGCCGGCCGAAATCAAGGTGATCGCGTCCAACATGGGGATCATCGCGACGTACTGGCTCTCGTACCAGTTCGTCATGAACCCGCGCAAATACAACGAGCAGGACACGATCCGCGCGGAATTGCATCAGGCGAGCTTGCATATCATCTCGGTGATGGCGCCGTATCTCCGCGGGCGATCACGGCAGATTTTCGACGACCTCGTGTCGGGGAAAATGCCGGAACGCGTCTTTGCCGATTACCGCGCGCCGAAGGAAGACGGCGCCCCTAAGGAACCTATTTAATGAAAGCAGTCTGCGTATATTGCGGCTCCGCCAATGGAGCCAGACCGGTCTATGCCGAAGCGGCAAAAGCGTTCGGACGTGCGTTGGTCGAAGCGGATCTCGCGCTGGTCTACGGCGGCGGGAGCGTAGGGTTGATGGGCACCATCGCCGACGAAGTGCTCGCGCGCGGCGGCCGCGCTATTGGCGTGATTCCCGAATTGCTGATGAGCAAGGAAGTCGGCCACAACGGCCTGACCGAGCTGCACGTCGTGCCCGACATGCATCAGCGCAAGAAGAAAATGGCGGATCTCTCCGATGCGTTTGTATCGATGCCAGGTGGTGTCGGCACGTTCGAAGAGCTGTTCGAAGCCTACACGTGGGCGCAGCTTCGTTATCACGAGAAGCCGGTCGCGCTGCTGAACGTGGACGGTTATTACGATCCGCTGCTCGCCATGCTGCGCCATACGGTGGAGGAAGGCTTCATGCGCGCGCCGTTCCTCGACATGCTGAAAGTCGCCGCCGACCCCGTGAAGCTGATCGAGGCGCTCAAGGCCTATAAGCCACCGGTGGTTGATCGCTGGCCCGAGAAACGCGACGCTGTCTGAGCGGAGAGTCAGCGATGTCGAAGGTAGTGTTGATCACGGGCGGCAGCCGCGGCATCGGCCGCGCCGCCGCTTTGCTGTGCGCGGCGCGTGGCTGGTCGGTTGGCGTGAACTACGCGACCAATCGCAGCGCCGCCGATGAAACCGTCGCCCGCGCGGAAGCCGCCGGTGGCCGCGCAATCGCGATCCAGGGCGATGTCTGCGAGGAAGCCGATGTGATTGCTCTTTTCGATGTGACCACGCGTGCGTTCGGCCAGATCGATGGTTTCGTGAACAACGCGGGCATCGTCGCGCCGGGTTCGGCGCTGGCGGATATGGACATGGCCCGTATGAAACGCGTCTTCGATACCAACGTGCTCGGCGCGTATCTCTGCGCGCGCGAAGCGGCGCGGCGCATGTCGACGAAACGCGGTGGGCGCGGCGGCTCGATCGTCAATGTGTCGTCGGCGGCAGCGCGGCTCGGGTCGCCGAACGAGTACGTGGATTACGCGGGCTCGAAAGGCGCCGTCGATACCCTGACGATCGGTCTCGCGAAAGAACTCGGCCCGGAAGGCGTGCGCGTGAATGCCGTTCGGCCCGGGTTGATCGATACGGAGATTCACGCGAGCGGCGGCAAGCCGGATCGCGCGGCGCAGTTGGGCGCGCTCGCGCCGCTGGGGCGGCCGGGTACTGCGGATGAAGTGGCGGAATCGATTGTGTGGCTATTATCGGATGCGTCGGCATATGTGACCGGCGCGTTGCTCGACGTCGCGGGCGGGCGTTAAAACGTTAGACCGTTAAAACGTTAGACCGTTACAACGCTCGAAGTTAGAAACCGCCCTTCTTCTTGAGCCACGCGTGTTCTTCGGCCGTTGTCTCGCGGCCGAGAATGGCATTGCGATGCGGAAAGCGGCCAAATCGCTCGATGACTTCAGCATGCTTGAGTGCGTACTTCAACCCTGATTCGATGTCCTTGTCGCCGGTTTCATCGAAGAGCGCCTGATGCAGGCGCACCGCTTCACGCTGGCTTTCCAGCGTCTCGTCATGCTCGAACGGCATGTATGCGAACGCGCGATGATGGATCGTCGGCAAGGTCAGTTCGTCGTGGGTAGAGACTAACGCGCGTGCGAGCTTTAACGCCTCCCTGTCCCCGACAAACGCACGCGGCGTGTTGCGAAAACAATTGCGTGTGAACTGGTCGAGCAACACGATCAAAGCCAGCGTGCCGAGCGGCGTTGCCGACCACCTCACCAAATTGCCGGCTAACGCTTCTTCAAGCAGAGCGCTGAAACGCTCGTGAAGCATGGCGTCGAAGGCCGCGTTCTTCTTGAACCAGAGCTTGCGCGCGTGACCGAACTCCGCCGAGTCCGGTGCCCCGAACCATGCATCGAGCACCGCTTGAGAGCGTGCGTCCAGCATCACGCAAACTCGATCACGAGACGCCGCGTGCGTGCGCTTTTTTTCTCCACCTTCGCAATCCTTAGCTCACCGATTTCACTCGTGTTGCGTACATGCGTGCCGCCGCACGGCTGCAAATCGATACCCTCGATACGAAGCAAACGCACACGCCCCATGCCCACAGGCGGCTTCACGCTCATCGTGCGGACGAGTTCGGGGCGCTCTTCCATTTCCTGATCGGTGATCCACTCGGTCGCCACCGGATGCGCGCCGCCGATCAACTCACGCAAGCGCGTTTCCAGTTCCTCGCGTTCGATCGGTTCCACGGTCGCGAAGTCCATGCGGGCGTAGCCGCTGGTGATGCTGCAGCCATCGACGGGATACGGCAGCGCCGCGCACAGCAGATGCGTCGCCGTGTGCAGGCGCATGTGCCGGTAACGCCGCTCCCAATCGATCTCTGCCGTCACCCGCTCGCCCACCGCGAGCTTCGCAAGCAGCGCTTGCTGGTCCGGCGCGGGCACGTGGACGGCGTCATCGGGCGTCGCGCCTTCGAACTTGGCCTTGCGGGTATCGGTTATTTCTATGCGCGTGCCGTCGGCCAGCGTCAGCGTTCCGGCATCACCAGCCTGACCGCCGCCAAGCGGATAAAACACGGTTTGATCGAGATGAATGCCCATTTCATCGATGGCCGTAACCGAGCCCTCGCAACGGGTCAGATAGGCGTCTTCGCGAAACAGCGCGCGCGTGCTCATGGGGAGTCTCCTGGTCTGTCGCCGGCTAAAAACGAACCGGTATTATGCCGGGGCGTGTGTGCTTCACGCTCAACCCGGGCGATTGCGCATCCAGTCGGCGGTATCGAAGAAGGACGTGAGCAGGCGTTCTCGCAAGGCCGCGTCCAGGCCGATGTCTTCCATCGCCCACGCCATGCAGCGCAACCACTGATCCCGTTCCGGCGATGCAATCGCGAAGTTCATATGCCGCGCCCGCAAACGCGGGTGACCGAAGCGACTGATGTAATGGTCCGGGCCGCCCATCCAGCCGCACAGGAACCAGAAGAATTTATCGCGGGAATTCTCGAGCGTGGGGGGATGCAACGCGCGTAAAGCCGCGAATTCCGGCTCGAGATCCATCAGGTCGTAGAAGCGATCGACGAGTGCGCGTACGCGCTCCTCACCGCCAACGAGTTCAAATGCCGTGGGTTGCGGCGCCTGTTCAATATGTGCTTCGGTCATGCGTTTTCTTCAGGTTATCCGGACATGGCGCAATGAGCGCTGCGGGTTTGTCTTGTGTGTACCGGGTGGCGCCCGGCCATGCGTTATCCGGGTCCGATCAGGCATCCCGCAACGATTGCAGCGCTGGCCGCGAGAGCACGCGGCGCAGGCTCATCCAGCCGCCCACGCCCGAACACACGACACCCGCCACGATGCCCGCCGGCACGAGCCACGGGTTGAAATCGATGTGAAATTCGAACACGCGCGACGCCAGCACCCAGCCAATCGCCTGCGCGCCTAGCGCCGCCATCAGCCCGCTCAACGCGCCGACCGCCACGAACTCCGCGGTCTGCACCGAGCGCACCTGTTTATGCGACGCGCCGAGCGCCCGCAGCAACGCGGACTCGTGCACACGCTCGTCGCGGGTTCCGGCAAGCGCGGCGTACAACACAAGCACGCCCGCCGCCAGCGTGAAGATGAACAGGAACTGCACGGCGCCGATCACCTGTTCCAGCACGCGCTGGATCTGCGCGAGGATCGGCGCGACGTCGATGGCAGTCACGCTCGGATACTTGTTGATCAACCCGTCGATCAGGCCCTGCTGTCCCGGCGGCAAATGAAAACTCGTGATGAACGTAGCCGGCAGATCGCTGATGGAAGGCGGCGGCATCAGCACGAAGAAGTTCACCTTGAACGAATTCCAGTCGACTTTGCGCAGGCTCGTGACCGGCCCCTCGACCTGCATGCCGGCGACGTCAAAACGCAGCGTATCGCCGAGTTTTACCTTGATCGTTTTCGCAAGCCCTTCTTCTATCGATACCTGCGCGCGCCCGTTCGTGCCGTACCAGTCACCACCGACCACGCGGTTATCGCCGGGCAGTTCGGTTGTGTACGAGAGATTGAACTCGCGATCGACCAGGCGTTTCGCATCGGCTTTCTCGTAGTTGTCGGGACTCACCGGCTTGCCGTTCACCGCAATCAGACGGCCGCGCACCATCGGCGACAACGTCGCGTCGGCCTGGCCGTGCTGCCTGAGGTAATCGGTGACGCCGGCGCGCTGGTCGGGCTGGATATCGATGAGAAACTGATTCGGTGCGTCCGGCGGCGTCGATTGCCGCCAGCCCGCGATCAGGTCGCTGCGCGTCATCGCGATGAGCAACAGACACATCAGGCCGATCCCGAGCGCCGTGATCTGCAGCGCGCTCGCGCCGCTGCGCCGCTCCAGCGATGCGAGCGCATATCGCCAGCCCACGCCCGCGCCCACGCGTTCGCTGCGCACGAAACGCGCGGCGGCCCAGAGTGCGATGCGCGCAATGCCGCCGAACACGATGAGACCGCCCGCGAATCCGCCCGCCACGATCCCGCCCAGCTTCCATTCGCCCGCCGCGAGCACGAGCAGGCCGGCGAACAGCAGCACGCCCACGCCGTACGCGAACCACGCTACCCGCCCGGCATCGCCGAGTTCACGGCGGATCACGTGGACCGGCGGCACGCGCGTGAGCGGCAACAACGGCGGCACCGCGAAACCGAGCAGCAGGACCAGTCCGGTCGCAATGCCCTGCAACGCGGGCCAGACGCTCGGCGGCGGCAATTCGACATCGACGAGCGTTCCAAGCCAGTCCAGCAGCACCAGATGCCCGCCGAAGCCGAGCACGACACCGGCCACGCTGCCGAGCAGACCAACAAGCAAAAATTCACCGATAAACAGCGCCCGCAGCGTCCCCTGACTCACGCCGAGACAGCGCATTGCGGCGCAACCATCCAGGTGCCGGCGCGCGAACCGATGCGAGGCCATCGCAATCGCGACCGCCGCGAGCAACGCGGTGAGCAGCGAAACGAGCGTGAGGAAATGACTCGCCCGGTCGATCGTCTGACGCACTTGCGGCTGACCATCCTGCAACGATTCGAGCGCGACACCGCGCAGCTTGCCGTCGTCCACCTTTGCGCGCGCGAAGGTAGCGAACTGCTTGACCTGCGGATCCGGCCCGGCCACCAGCAGCCGATACGTCACGCGACTGCCGAACGTCACGAGGCCGGTGGACGCGAGTTCATCGGCGCGCATCATCAGGCGCGGCGAAAAGCTCACGAATGAGAAACCGCGATCGAGTTCGCGCGTAATGACCGCCGCCACTTTGAACGCGCGCGTGCCAACCCGGACCGTGCCGCCGACGGGCACTTTCAGCGCATCGAGTAAAGCCGGGTCGGCCCAGACGGTGCCGGGAGCGGGAATGGAGGTGGCGGGCGTGCCGGGTTGGCCGGCGGCAGGCGCGATACGTACCGCGCCACGCAGGGGATATCCGGGAGAAACGGCCTTTAACGCCGCAAGGCGGGCGACGGGCGCGGCGGAGCTCGCTGACGATTCCCCCGTTACGCCCGCGCTGATCATGCTGGGGAAGATAGCGGTGGTCGCGGTTTCGAGCTTGAGTTGCGCCGCTTGTGCCGCGAACGCGGGATCGACCGGATGATCGGCACGCACCACAAAATCCGCGGCGATCATCTGGCGTGCGTCGCGTTCCAGCCCCTGACGCATCCGGTCACCGAGAAAACCGACACTCGCGAGCGCCGCAACTGCCAGCACGAGCGCGAGGATGAGCATGGTCAGCTCGCCCGCGCGCCAGTCGCGCGCGGTCATTCGCAGCGACTGGCGCGCGATCTGCCTGAAGCTCAGTGCCTGCTGCTTCGAATCCTGCCTGGACTCCTGCTTCGAATCCCGCTTCGAATCCCGCTTCAACTCGCCGTCCAAACCGCTAGTACTCAATCGTGCTTGCTCCCAAACCTGCCGACACCCGGATTCACGCGCGCGCTGACGCTGGGCACCATGTGCTTGGCCATCCGGTCAAATCCGCCGCGCACGCCTCTCACGAGCCGCGGCAATGCCCATCCGGCGCATAACAGGAACGCGATGATCAGCACCAGGCACAGCAGCGGCACGAACAACGCGAGCGTGATGCCGAGCAACGCGCCGAAATCCTCGGTCGCCGATGCCACCCAGTTCGACACCGGTTCCGGCGATAAATTGATCAGTGCGCGCGTGCCCGCCTTCGCCAGATGCGCGGCCCCCGCGAGCGTTCCGCCGGCGAGCGCGGCGACGGTCAGCAGCGCCGGATCGGCGTGACCGAATGCGCCCACAGCCAGCACCGCGCCGGCCGGAATGCGAATGAAGGTGTGAATGGCGTCCCAGAGGGAATCGAAGGCGGGGATTTTATCGGCGAAAAACTCGACGACTGCGAGCGCTGCCGCCGCTCCGATCACCCAAGGAGAGCCTAGTACGGAGAGCGTATCGGGCAGGTGGACCAGGCCCAGACGCTCGAACAGCCCCGCGACGAACACCGTCAGGTACAGTCGCAGCCCGCTGGCCCACGAAAGACCCGCCGCCAGCGAAAGTGCTTCAAGCATGACCGTCTCCTTGCGCGCTGCTCGCCCCGCGCCCGAACATCGGAAAACGCCGATGTAACTGGCTGCGAATGCCTGACCCGTCGCTAAAATCACCCGGCGACGGGCTGGGGATAAATGGATGCGGCCCGGTATTGACCCGGCCCACCTTATTCTGGCGCTGTTCCAGGCCCGTTCTGTCGAACCCGGTGAGTTTTCAAGACATCTGAAAGTCATTATAGCCACGCGCTGCCGGTTGATGCATCGCGCCATATATCGGCGTGTTCTGCATCCAACGCTCGTGATTCAGCCCTTAATCCGGACAAGCCGCCGAGCACCTTGCGCAGCACCACAGCACGCGGTGCTCTGAACAGCTTAACGGCCACTTTCGCGATCCCTTTAACATCTCCTGGCGGTCGCGGCAAAAGGCCGCTGCCCAGTGCGCCAAAGCGCCAGCTTCAATGCCCCGACGACCATTTCAATCCGATCAGCCCGACCACGATCAGTGCGGCACTCGCGACGCGTGCAACCGTGACCGCCTCTCCCAGCATGACGATCCCGAACACGAACGCCCCGACCGCGCCGATACCCGTCCATACAGCGTAAGCGGTACCGAGCGGCAACTGGCGCATCGCCAGCGCCAGCAGCACGAAGCTGCCCACAGCCGTCACCAGCGTAAACACCGACGGCCAGAGGCGCATGAAACCTTCGGAGGTTTTGAGGCCGGCGGCCCATGCCACTTCAAGCAGCCCGGCGATAAACAATAGAAACCACGACATGAAAGCTCCCGTCAAAAAACGGGGCCGTCCCCGATACGACCAGATGCGCGCAAGGTCGTCCATGCGGCATGTAATAAGACTGTAATTATAACGACGATGCGCATGAGCCGTTCGAGGCCGTCATGCTGATTTCAGCATCGCTTGCGCCGTCTTTTCGCGTCAGGACATAAGAAATACGAAAAGCCGAAATAACCCGCAGCGGCCTTGCTGTCATCGGCTTTATCAGGTTGCGCGAAAGACCTCGGCCTTCAGGCCGGAGATGGACAGCGCGCCA
>NZ_JALPRJ010000047.1 GCF_030464885.1 Caballeronia sp. SEWSISQ10-4 2
AGATGCTGGCAGTCTCCTGCCAAATGACCGTTTACACAAAACTAATTACACCCCCTCTCCGACTTACGATCGTTGTTGTTATCTGCAGCGCGCGCGTCAATCGTTCACACACGAACACGCTTCCGGCACGCCCGACCTTTGCCCTCGGACGTACCGCTTTGTCGTAGCTGCTCAATTTTTCGGCTCAAGGCAACACGATACGTCTTTGCCCGCGGCCGCTGTGCGGGCGGAAGCGCGAGCACGCGTGCAGCCTTTGCAGCGGCTGCACGAACAGGGCCCAAGTAATTCGCACAACGCTTGAGATTTTCAACTACGCGGATTGGCCAGGCGCTAGCAACAAACAAAAGCCCCCTCGGAAATAGTCGTGACGAAACCTCCTATATCGATACGCTTGTCAACCCCGGGTCCTCACCTGGAATTGTTTGTCGTATGCTTAGGTCCTTTCCGTCGGGAGCAGTCTTGTGAAGGATCCCATGGTTCTTGGATTCGTGCTGGTCGTGGTGGACGTCGTGCTCTGGCGCGCCGCGTTTCCTCGCCACGACACCGTTCGTCTGCTGCTCAGATTGGTGATCTTCGCGCTGCTTAGCGCATTGTTGTTCGGGTCAGCGTTGAGTCCTTTCACGCCGGCGCCGTGGCCTGAATCTCCGGGCCGCCATCTCGCCGCTCAGATCCTCGAGGTTTCGTGGTGGCTCATCGGGGCGCGGCTCCTTACCCTGTCGCTGGATGCAGCGTTCCGATCGCGTCACTGGCACAGGGAGCGCCTTTTCCAGGACGTGCTGGGCGCGCTGGTCTTTCTCGCCGCCGTAGTTGCTTCGCTTGCATTCGTGCTGGGGCTACCGGTGACGGGACTGGTTGCGACGTCGGGCGCGCTCGCCATTGTCCTGGGCCTTGCAATACAGAGCACGCTTAGCGACGTGTTCGCCGGGATCGTGCTGAATACGACCGAGCCTTATCACATCGGGGACTGGGTATCGGTGGATGGCGTGGACGGCAAGGTACTGGAAATGAACTGGCGCGCAACGCACCTGCTCACTTCCCAAGGCAATATCGTCATTGTTCCAAACGCTGTCGCGGCCAAAACGAAAATCACGAACAGCAGTCGTCCCGTGGCGCTCCACGGCGTGTCCATCGCACTGCAGATATCGCCGGAAGAACGCCCGGCTACCGTGCTTGGCGCGTTGGAACGCGCGGTGACGGGAAGCAGCATGATGCTGCAAACCCCGGCCCCCAATATTCTCATCAAGAAGGCTTCGATCAATTCGATTGAATACGAAGTCACGGTTTATATCGACGACATGAGCAAGACAATTGCCGTCACGAACCAGCTTTACGATCTATGCCACCGTCATCTTGCTGCGGCCGGAATCGAGCTCTGGCCATTGGGTGTCCCGCGGCCGCCACGTCGCGACGCTGCCGACAACCGGCGACGGCTTCTGTCACAAGTCGATCTTTTCCGCGCCTTGCAAGGCGAAGAACTTGAAGCATTGTCCGGGAGACTGTCTCGTCATGAATACGAGGCCGATCAAGTGGTGGTCGAGTCCGATACGGTGACCGACTACCTGATGATCGTCGAGTCAGGTGTCGTCTCGGTGGTGGTTGCCGGACCCTCCCGTCCGGTCGAATCCGCGCGCTTGGGACCGGGGGATTCCATCGGTGAAGCAGGCGTGCTTGCGGGGCTGCCTGTTGAAGCACAAATCATCGCGTTGACACGTGCCGTGATTTACCGTCTCGATAAAGCGGACCTGACGCCTTTGTTGAAGAGCCGGCCGGAGATCGGCCAACAGATGTGCCAGCTTCTGTCGCAACAGCAAGACACCCTGCGCAAGCTGAGCGCCGAAGTACCTGTGCCTGCAGGCACAGAGCACACGGTGCTGGACTGGTTGCGCGAAGGCATGCGCAAGCTGCACGATTTGACCACCTAGCGTTTCTATTAAGTCTTGCCTTAAGAACAATTCAGGTCCTGCGCGCGTACGTCGCGCTGCCCGGAAAAAAACTAGAATCTCCACAGAGAACAGATGTTCGAACCAATCGATCAGGAGACAGCGTGGACCTTTTCATATCGATGGAAGCGTTCGTGCGCGCAGCCGAAGCGCAGAGCTTCGCTAACGCGGCACGCCAGCTTGGCGTCGCGAAATCGGTGGTGACGTCGCGCGTCAAGCAGCTTGAAGAGCATTTCAACGTCGCGCTCTTTCACCGCTCGACGCGCGCCGTGCGTCTGTCCGAAGTGGGTGAATCGTATTATCGCGACTGCGCCCAGCTCGTCAATAAAGTCCACGAACTGTCCGGCCGCACGAGCGCCGAAACGCATTCGCTCAGCGGCACGCTCAACGTTCACGTGCTGCCTGGTTTCGCGCTGGGTCATTTTTCGCACGCGCTGATTGCCTTTCGCGAGGCGCACCCGCGTATCGAGTTCGTGGTCACGGTTAACGATCGCGTGATCGATCCGGTGCAGGAAGGATTCGATCTGGCGCTGCAAATTTATCCGCCAGCGTCGAACCTGCTGGTCGAGCGCAAGCTCTTTCCGGTGCGCGGCGTCCTGTGCGCGGCGCCTGGTTACCTCAAGGAGGAACCTGTCATAGAAACGCCGCTGGACCTGGTGCGGCACGACTTCGCGCGTTATTCGTATTACCCGTGGGGCGACAAGTGGCCGCTCATGAAAGGCAACGAATGCTTCGAGATCGCGCTCAATCCAGTGCTTAAAACGAACAGCGTGCACCTGCTGCTCGAATTCGCGCGAGCCGGCGCCGGCGTCGCGTATCTGCCCACCATGGTCGCTGCCGCCGATCTGCTCGAACGGCGCCTCGAACGGGTGCTGCCCGAGTATGCTGCACCGCCGCTATGGCTCTCGGCGGTCTATCCGGCGTCCCACAGGTCGACCACAAAAGTGAAGGCCTTCGTCGATTTCCTGCGTGCGCGATATCTGCGCGAGCCGCAGTGGGACCGGGCGCTCGGCATCTCGCCGCCAGACGACGAAACCAGGAACGTCGACGACGAACTTGGCGATGCGTGAACCGCATAACCGGCTAACCGGCACGCGGCAACCGTCTCAGTACTTTCCCTAGCGTCTTTTGCGAGCACGCATGGTTCGCCAAACGCGAACCTCGATCCATTGCCGTGTTGCGCGCGCCGCCCTAATCTTCGTTCCAAGGCAACGCGATCACACACCGTATTTCACGGAGCAATGGAGACAGATATGCAAGAGACCTATCTCGGCAGCCTCGGCAATTACCGCAAGGGCTCCATCGAAATCATCAAGGGCAAACCCGGACATTACGCCATGTCCAATGTATTCGAGGTAGCGAGCCATGCTGCGCCGTACGAAAAAGTGGTGGTCGGCAAGAACCTCAAATATGTGATCGAGACGCTCCGGGCGGAAGGGTCATCGCCATGGTTCAGCGCATCGCACGACGAGTTCGCGGTGGTGCTCGACGGCGAGATCGACGTGCATTTCATCAAGCTATCTGACGGTTCGCTCGTCAATGCCAATACAGAGGGCAGCGTGCGTCTCGAAGGCGAACCCGCGGGCCAGCCGATGGGTTACGTGCGGCTGCGTCGCGGCCATCAGGCGCTGCTGCCCGCCGGCGCTGCGTATAAATTCGAGGCTCGTGAAACAGGCGTCCTGCTGATCCAGACCATCCTGGGTCCGTGTTCCATCGAGAAGTGGGCCGAGATCTGCATTCAGTGAGTGAGGCGCGAGCCGCCCTATCGACCCGATCAACCTTCCAGGAGTAAGTCATGGACCAGACAGCAGTGCTTCAAAGCGTCACCGCAACCGACCCGGACAAGACGAGTGGTTACCGCACGTTCACGCTAGGCGATTTCGAATTCAGCCGCGACGCTTATTTCGTTACGGTCAAATGGCCGTCAAAGGGCGAGAGCCGTTCCCACCAGATGCACGCCGACGACTTCCTGCGCGCCATGATGCGCGACGTGGCGTGGGGGTTTTTCTACGGCTGGGTCAACTTCGACGAAGTGATCGGCACGCGCAATCACTACGGTCGCGTGGACATGTATGCGGGTTCGTATAACGCGAGCTTCAAGGAAGCCGGCGTCGACTACACGCAGCAGTTCGAAACGCCGCTGATCATGGCGACTTTCAAGGCGATCCTGAAGGACTGGGTCAACGAAGGTTTTGATCCGTTCGCCGCTCCCGAAGAAACGGGCTCGGCATTCGGTATCAAGCACGGCGACAACATCGGTGCAATTGAGCGTACCCGCATTGCAACGAAGCGCATGCCGGGGATCGAAGGAGATTCGCCGTTACGCGATGACCTTCCTGTCAACCGTCAGTTCGCCGATGTCGCGCAGGACGAGCCGGAGATCCACGCCGAACCGGGTTTCGAACATGATCTGCATGCGTTCAGTCTCTTCAAGTACCTGTCGCGTTCGGACGTGACGTGGAATCCGTCGGTGACGTCCGTGTGCAAGCAAAGCCTCTTTTGCCCGACGACCGAGGAATTCGTGCTGCCGGTCTTTCACGGCAACGATCGTGTGGAGTGGTTCTTGCAACTCTCCGACCAGATCATCTGGGACGTCGGCGATAAAGACACCGGCGAACCGCGCGCCCGCATCACGATGAACGCTGGTGACATTGCGGCCATGCCCGCCGATATTCGCCACAAGGGATATTCGCAAAAACGCTCGATGCTGCTCGTCTGGGAGAACGCGACGCCTGATCTGCCCAAGCGTTATGAAAGCGGTGAACTGTCGCCGTATCCCGTGCCGCTCTAAATCCTCTTTCGCTTCTCTGAGCCCCTAGTGACGCCAGTCTCGCTGGCATCGCGGGCAGGGCTGTGTCTTCAGATTCTTTCAGGTAGGACCACCATGCAAACGCAACTGTTCATCAATGGCCGCTTCGTTCCCGCCGAGAGCGGCGAGACGCTGGCCTCGCTCAACCCGCACGACAACTCCGTGATCGCCAATGTATCGATGGCCGGGCACGCCGATATCGACCGCGCTGTGGCAGCGGCAAAAGCCGCGTTTCCGAAGTGGAGCAACATGGCGGCGATGGATCGAGGCCGTCTGCTGCTCAAGCTCGCCGATGCAATCGAAGCGAATGCGGATGAACTGGCCCGACTCGAGTCGCTGGATACGGGGCATCCGATTCGCGATACCCGCAATCTCGATGTGCCGCGCACGGCCGTCACGTTCCGCTATTTCGGCGGTATGGCCGACAAGTTCCAAGGTTCGGTGGTTCCGGTTGAAGCGGGTTTTCTAAACTATGTGACGCGCGAACCGGTCGGTGTTGTCGGCCAGGTGGTGCCATGGAATTTTCCGCTGATGTTCACGAGTTGGAAGATGGCGCCCGCGCTTGCCGCCGGCAATTGCGTGATCATGAAACCCGCCGAACTCACGCCGCTCTCCAGTCTTGCGATTGCCGAACTGATGGCCGAGGTCGGTTTTCCTGCAGGTGTGGTCAACATCGTGCCGGGTCTCGGTCAGGTGGCGGGGCAATATATCGCCGAGCATCCGGAGATCAGCAAGGTGGCGTTTACCGGATCGACAGCGGTCGGGCGCAAGGTCGTGCAGGCCTCGGCCGGTAATCTCAAGAAGGTGCAACTCGAACTGGGCGGCAAGGGCGCGAACGTCGTATTCGCCGACGCCAATCTCGACGCCGTTGTGCAAGGCTCCGCGTTTGGCATCTTTCATAACCAGGGGCAGGCGTGCATTGCGGCATCGCGGCTGATCGTGCATGAAGCGATAGCCGACGAACTGCTCGAACGTTTTATCACGCTTGCACGCTCCATCAAGATAGGAGATCCGCTCGATCCGGCGACGGAGATGGGACCGCTGACGTCGCGTCATCATCGTGACCGCGTGCTCTCCTATGTCGATGTCGCACGCGAGCAGGGTGGTCGCATTTTGTCGGGCGGCAAGGCGCCGGATATCGCTGCGCTTGCCGGCGGTTGTTACGTTGAACCCACCATTGTTGCGGCCAAACCGGGCGATCGCGTGTCGCAGGAAGAGGTGTTCGGGCCGTTCGTAACGGTGAGCACGTTCGGGAGCGACGAAGAAGCATTGGCGATTGCCAACGGCACGGAATACGGCCTCGGCGCGGGCATGTGGACACGCGATCTGCAGCGCGCGCATCTCTTTGCGCGTCAGTTGAAAAGCGGCATGGTCTGGATCAATTGCTACAAGCGCGTCAGTCCGGCGTCGCCGTTCGGCGGGGTAGGTTCAAGCGGTTATGGTCGCGAGATGGGCTTTGAAGTGATGCGCGAATACACGCAGGCGAAGTCGGTCTGGGTGAATGTCGACGCGAACATTCCGCCTTATTACCCGCGTTGATCATGGACGCATTCATCTACCAGGGCTTGCCCTCGCGCGTGGTGTTCGGTGCAGGCGGCATCGACCATCTCGAACGGGAAATCGATCTGCTCGGCGCGAAACGGGTCATTGTGCTGTCCACGCCTCAGCAGCGCGAGCAGGCCAAAGCGATAGCCGAGCGACTCGGGATGCGTGCCGTCGGCGTATTTGCCAAGGCGGTCATGCATGTGCCTGTCGAGACCGCGCAGGAGGCTCGTGACTACGCTGCGAGGCTCGGCGCCGACTGCGCAGTGGCAATCGGCGGCGGTTCCACGACCGGCCTTGGCAAGGCCATTGCACTGACTTCATCGCTGCCTGTCGTCGCGATTCCGACCACCTACGCAGGCTCGGAAATGACGCCTATCTACGGCCTCACCGACGCGGGTTTGAAGAAGACCGGCCGTGATCTGCGCGTGTTGCCGAGGACCGTGATCTACGATCCCGCGCTGACGCTGTCGCTGCCTGTCTCGCTATCCGTCACAAGTGGCATCAACGCGATTGCGCACGCGGCGGAAGGACTATACGCGCAGGACGCGAATCCGATTATCGGGCTGATGGCGGAGGAAGGCATTCGCGCGTTGGGACAGGGAATCGGACGCGTGGTCGCGCGCCCCGACGATATAGATGCGCGCGGCGATTGTCTCTACGGCGCATGGTTGTGCGGCGCGGTGCTCGGCAGTGTCGGCATGGCGTTGCATCACAAGCTGTGCCACACGCTCGGTGGCACCTTCAACTTGCCGCACGCCGAGACACATACGATCGTGTTGCCCCATGCACTTGCGTACAACCGCGAAGCCGCGCCGCATGCCATGCAGCGCATCGCACGTGCACTCGGGACGACAGACGCCGCGCAAGGGGTGTTCGATCTCGCCCGTGACAACGGCGCACCGACGGCGTTGAAGGATATCGGGCTGAAGGAACCGGACATCGACATTGCGCTGGATATTGCATTGAAGAACCCGTACTGGAATCCAAGGCCGCTTGAACGCGCGGCATTGCGGGCTTTGCTGGTGGCCGCTTACGAAGGGCGACGACCGGACTGAATACCTCTGAGCCAGGCACGCAAGAAGGCCGGCGCAGCACGATAAGAGACTGAAGGAGACAAGCATGGACGATCATTCCATCGACGGCGCTCGCCGTCATTTCGTGAGGCTCGCAGCGGGCGGTGCGCTTGTTGCAGCTTCACCTTTGCTCGCGCGCATCGCAAATGCTGCGGGCACACGCACGCTGAAGATCGGTTACGTGTCGCCGCAAACGGGGCCGCTCGCGCCGTTTGGCGAAGCCGATCGCTTTATCATCGAACAGATGCAGACCGCGCTTAAGGCCGGGATTGCGATCAACGGCAAGCAGTACGCCGTCGCGATAGTGGTCAAGGACAGCCAGTCGAATCCGAACCGCGCCGGCGAGGTAGCGAACGACCTGATCCTGAAGGACAAGGTCGACATCATGCTGGTTTCGGGCACGCCCGAAACGGCCAATCCCGTGAGCGACGCATGCGAGATCAACGAGATGCCGTGCGTCTCGACCGTCGTGCCGTGGCAACCGTGGTTCTTCGGCAGGAAGGGCGATCCGAAGAAGGGTTTTCGCTTCACGTATCACTTCTTCTGGGGCCTTGAAGACGTGATCGCCGTCTACACCGGCATGTGGCAGTCGGTGCAGACCAACAAGTCGGTAGGCGGACTCTTTCCAAACGACGGCGACGGCAACGCGTGGGGCGACGGCAAGCTCGGCTTTCCGCCGGTGCTCGCGCAAAAGGGTTTTACGCTGAAGGACCCCGGCCGTTTTCAGTCCATGACTCAGGACTTCTCCGCACAGATCGCCGCGTTCAAGCAGGGCGGCGCGCAGATCGTGACGGGCGTCGTGATTCCTCCTGACGCGAAGAACTTTCTGGTCCAGGCGCGCCAGCAGGGTTTCAAACCGAAGGTCATTTCTATCGGCAAGGCACTGCTGTTCCCGACTTCGATCGAAGCGCTGGGCGATCTCGGCGATGGCCTCTCGACGGAAGTGTGGTGGTCGCCCTCGCACCCGTTCAAGTCGTCGCTGACGGGGCAGTCGGCACGTCAATTGGCCGACGCCTACGAGAAGGCGACATCCAAGCAATGGACCCAGCCCATCGGCTTCGCGCATGCGCTTTTCGAGATTGCTGTCGATGCGCTCAAGCGCAGCAAGGACGTCGATTCAAACGAAGCGATTCGCGACGCAGTGGCTTCGACGAAGCTGGACACGGTCGTCGGTCACGTCGCGTGGGGCAGCGGACCGGTGAAGAACGTCGCAAAGACGCCGCTCGTTGGTGGTCAGTGGGTCAAAGGGCAGACGCATCGCTTCGACCTCGCGATCGTGAACAACCAGCTCGCGCCGAACGTGCCGTTGTCCGGCCCGCTCAAACTGATCGGGTAGAGGAGGCACGAGAATGAGCTGCGTTCTTAGATTGATGGGCGTGTCGAAGCGCTACGGCGCGCTGAAGGTCACCGACAACATCAGCTTCGCGATCGAGCAAGGCGAAACCTATGGGATCCTCGGACCGAACGGCGCGGGCAAGACCACGCTTTTCAACCTCATCAGCGGCGATACACGCCCGGACGCCGGTGCGATCGAATTCGACGGTGCGGATATCGCCGCGCTGGCGCCGCATCGCCGATGTATTGCGGGCATCGGCCGGTCGTATCAGGTGCCGCGTCCCTTCGGCGGGATGACGGTGTTCGAGAACCTCCTGGTCGGCGCGACTTTCGGCGGCGCGCTGAAGGAGCGCGAAGCCGCCGGGCTGTGCATCGACGTGCTGGAGCGCACCGGCCTTAAGCGCCGCGCGAACCAGTTGGCGAGCACACTCACGCTGCTCGACCGCAAGCGCCTCGAACTTGCTCGGGCGATGGCGACGCGGCCGAAACTCCTGCTGCTCGATGAAATCGCGGGCGGTCTCACGGAGCCGGAGACACACGAACTCGTCGATGAAATCCGGCGCGTCAAGGAGCAAGGCGTGACGATCGTATGGATCGAGCATGTGGTGCATGCATTGCTTGCTGTCGCCGACCGGCTGCTCGTCATTCACTTCGGCAAGCACCTCGCGGAAGGCTTACCTGCTGCCGTGATGGACAACCCTGAAGTCAAGCGAGTCTATCTCGGCCTGGAGGCTTGATCATGCCGGTCATTCTTGAAACTCACGGCCTGACTGCTTTTTACGGCGACTTCCAGGCGTTGTTCGGCATCGACGTAACAGTCAACCGTGGTGAAGTGATTGCGTTGATCGGTTCTAACGGGGCGGGTAAGTCAACCTTTCTGAAGGCGCTGGCGGGACTCTTGCGCGCGCCCGCGCAGCAGATTGTCTACAAGGGTGAGCCGGTCGGCGGCATGGCGGCTGCACGCATCGTTGGCAAGGGCATTGCACTCGTGCCGGAAGGGCGGCGGCTTTTCGCGAGTTTGTCGGTGGAAGAAAACCTGATGCTCGGCGCGTATTGTTCGCGGCCCGGTCGCTGGAGTCTCGATACCGTATACGCGCTTTTCCCTGTGCTGAAGGAGCGGCGGCATCATCCGGCAACTGCGCTGTCCGGTGGGCAGCAGCAGATGGTCGCACTTGGCCGTGCGTTGATGAGTAATCCGGAACTTCTCATGTGCGACGAACTTTCTCTCGGCCTCGCACCTGTGATTGTCAGGGAAATCTATGCCGCCCTGCCGTCGATTGTCGCCGACGGCATGAGCGCGATCGTCGTCGAGCAGGACGTGCAACTCGCGCGGCGCGTGTCGAAGCGCTTCTATTGCTTTCAGGAGGGTCGCGTGTCGTTGTCGGGTGCATCGGCCGAGGTCTCCGACGAGGCCATCACGCAAGCCTATTTCGGAGCGGTCTCATGAGTTCACTGATCAACATCCTCTTGCAGGGCGTCTTGCTCGGCGCGCTTTATGCGCTCTTCGCAATGGGCCAGTCACTGGTGTTCGGTGTCATGCGCCTGACCAATACCGCGCACGGCGACTTCATCGTGCTGCTGGTGTTCGTCCTGTTCGTCCTCACGAACTGGGCTCACATACCGCTTTGGGCCGCTGTGCCGCTGCTGATCGCAATCGCGTTCGGTGCGGGTTACGCGGTGCAATACACCATCCTCAATCGCGTAAGCGGCCGCGACCCCTTGCCATCTCTCGTGGTCACGTTCGGCCTCTCCATCGTGATCCAGAATGTGCTGCAAGAAGTGTTTTCCGCCGACCCGCGCTCGCTTGCGACAGGCGGTTTCGAATCGATGAGCATTGCGTTGCCAGGCGGCATCGCGCTCGGACTCCTGCCACTGCTGACGCTTGCCATCACGGTGGCGGCCACGCTCGGGCTGCAGTGGCTGTTCGGCCACACGCCGCTCGGTCGGGCCTTCCGCGCCACCTCCGACGACCGCGAGATCGTGCAACTGATGGGTGTCTCGCCGCGCAGGACCTTCGCCCTCGCGATGAGCATCGCCTTCGTGCTGATCGCGCTTGCCGCTACGCTTTATGCCATGCGTACCGCTGTCTCTCCCTCTGACGGCCCGGCATTGCTGCTGTATGCGTTCGAGGCGGTGATCATCGGCGGGATGGGGTCGTTCTGGGGCACGTTCCTAGGCGGAATCGCGCTTGGCATCGCTCAGCAGATCGGCTTCTATTTCGATCCTGGTTGGGGCATCTGGCTAGGTCATGTGCTGTTTCTTGCGCTGCTGACGGTACGGCCTCAGGGCCTGTTGCCCAAGACTGCGTGACACCCGCTGCGAGGTGAGCCAAATGAACGTGATGAATGTGATGAATGTGAGTAAGCGAAGTTTCGAAATCCGGCGGGCGACGCGTGCAAGCAGAGTGGCGGTGTTGGTCCTCTTGATCGTCGCTGTGCTGGTCGCAAGTTTCCCCTACTGGGCGGGTCGAGACACCTTGCGCGACTTCACTCAGATCGCCGCCTATCTGGTCTTCGCGATGATGTGGAACCTGCTCGCGGGTTACGGCGGTCTGGTGTCGATCGGACAGCAGGCGTATTTCGGCATTGGCGGGTACGCGATGCTGGTGCTCGCCAACTATGGCGGCGTATCGCCCTTTGTCGCTGTGCCGATTGCCGGCGCTATCGCCGTGCTGATCGCGGTGCCCGTATCGCTCATTGCGTTCCGGCTGGAAGGCGGGTACTTCGCCATAGGCACATGGGTGATCGCCGAGGTGTTCCGCTTGACGGTCGCGAACGTGTCCTGGCTTGGCGGCGGTTCAGGCACGAGCCTGACCGCGTTACAGGACGTGCCGCGCTCGCTGCGCGAATCGCTGACGTTGTGGCTGGCGCTTGCCATTGTCGCGGCTTCTATCGGCTTGCTGTACGTGTTCCTGCGCTCTAAACGCGGTCTTGCGCTTACCGCGATGCGCGACAACGCGGTGGCGGCGAACAGCCAGGGTGTCGATGTAAAACGTGCAAGACTCGGGGTTTATCTTGTGTCGGCAGGTGGCGCCGCGCTCGCGGGCGGGCTCTATTTCGTGGGCAATCTGCGTATTTCGCCCGACGCCGCGTTCTCCGTGAACTGGACTGCCTTCGCGATTTTCATCGTGATGATCGGCGGGCTGGGTACGCTCGAAGGGCCGATCATCGGTACCCTGATATTCTTCCTGCTGAACAAGTTCTTGTCGGATTTCGGCACCTGGTATCTGATCGGACTGGGCACGCTCGCGATCGTCGTCACGATGTTTTTCCCGCAGGGATTGTGGGGTTACGTATCGCGACGGTTCGGCCTGCAACTTTTTCCCGTCGGCCGGCGTGTCGTGTTCCTCGACACCGGACCCTCGGTTTCAGCCGCGCCTAAAGAATCCGCGGAATCCGCGGAATCCGCGGACCCCCTGCATGCTGCACCTTGAGGTAAGACGATGAAAGACCAGAACAGCGAGACCATCACCGAAACCGTGCTGCAGTCGTTCAGCGGCTGCACCAATCCTCGTACCAGGGAGATCATGACTGCGCTCGTGCGGCATCTGCACAACTTCGCTCGTGAAGTGCGGTTGACGCAAACGGAGTGGCGGCAAGGCATCGAATTCCTGACCGCGACAGGTAAGAAGTGCGATGGCATTCGCCAGGAGTTCATTCTGCTATCCGACACGCTCGGGCTGTCGATTCTGCTCGACGCCATTAACAACCGCCGTGAAGGGGAGTCGACGGAGAACAGCTTGCTCGGACCGTTCTATCGTGAAGGAGCGAAGGACGCCGCCTTCGGTGCGAACATTGCGCAAACCGAGGGTGAACCCGCGTTGTTTCATGGACGTCTTGTCGACATGCATGGAAAGCCGGTAGCCGGCGCACTCATCGAGGTATGGCAGACGGCTGCCAACGGCATGTACGAAGGGCAGGACCCCGAGCAGCCGGAGAGCAACCTGCGCGGCCGGTTCCACTCGAACGCGCAAGGCGAATATGCTTTTCGCGCGATCAAGCCCACCAGCTATCCGATACCCGACGACGGTCCGGTCGGCAAGATGCTCGCGGCTACCGGCCGCCATCCGATGCGCCCGGCGCATGTGCATTTCCTGATCGAAGCGCCGGGTTACGAGACCGTGACGACAGCCTTGTTCTCATCCGATGACAAGTACGTTGAATCGGATGCGGTCTTTGGTGTGAAGTCGTCGCTGGTCGTGGAGTACGTGCTCAGGGAAAACAAGGGAGCGGAGCCGTACTACGAGGTGGAGCGCGACTTCGTGCTGATCGCGAAGGAGTGAGAAACCATGGGCGATCGAGTAAGCGACAGCGCTCATCTCTGCACCCTCGACGACGTGCCGGACGGCGGAGGTTTTGAGGCGCGGGCTGAAGTGCTCGTGCTGCGCAGAGGAGACAGCGCATGGGCCTATCGCAATGTATGCCCGCACTTTTCGATCCCGTTGAACTACGAACCGAACACATTCTGCGCCTATGGCGGCGAGCTTCTCATGTGCGCCCATCACAGTGCGATGTTTCGGTTCGAGGACGGCGTGTGCGTGGATGGTCCGTGCCTTGGCGCGAGCCTGACACCCGTGCCGATCCGCATCGAGGACAGAAAAATATTGGTCGACGAACAAGGTCCTTGTTAGCCTTAAACAGAAAACCGTTCGTTACTCGAGCGAACTCAACGCTTCCTTGCGCTTAACGGCCTCGATGTCCCGATACCTCGCACCCGGATGCTCGGCCGGCAACAAACGCCCTCTGCCGAACAGCTTTTCGCGCAACGTGCCAGACGTATATTCCTTGCGATAGACGCCACGCCGCTGCAACTCCGGCACCAGATAATTGACGATGTCCTCGAAGGTCTCGTGCGCGACCGCATAAGCGAGATTGAAACCGTCGACACCGGTCTCTTCCACCCAGGTTTGCAGAATATCGGCAACAGTTGCCGCGGAACCGACGAAGACCGGCCCCATGCCGCCGATACCGCCCCATGCCGCGAGTTCGTCGATCGTCCACGACTTCGCGCCCCCCGCCAGATGTTCAATGGCCGAGACAATGGCGTTGGTCTCCACCTTCCTGACCAGATCGGTCGGCGCGTACTGGCCGAAGTCGACGCCGGTCCAACCCGACATGAACACGAGCGAGCCATCGTACGAGGTGTAGCGGCGGTACTCTTCGAACTTCGCCTGCGCCTTGGCATCCGTCTCGTCGACAATGACCGTGACCAGGTTATAGATCAGCAATCCGGCGGCGTCACGCCCGGCCCCCGCGGCCTGGTGGCGAACGTCTGCGACATAACTCTTCAACACCTCCTTCGTCGGGGCGGCGACGAATACGCACTCGGCGTGCTGAGCCGCGAACGCTTTACCCGAACCAGACGCGCCAGCCTGATAGAGCACCGGCGTGCGCTGAGGTGAGGGTTCGCAAAGATGGTAGCCGGGCACGTCGAAGTATTTTCCGTGGTGACCTATCTCATGGACCTTCTCGGGATGCGTAAAAACCCGGTTGTGACGGTCCCGGACCACGGCGTCCTCCTCCCAGCTTCCCTCGAAAAGCTTGTACAGCACCTCGATATATTCCGCCGCCACTTCATAGCGGTTCGCGTGCTTGCGCAAGCCGCCTTCGCTGATATTCTTCGCGCCGCTTTCCAGATACGACGTCACGATATTCCATCCAACGCGGCCTTTCGTATGGTGATCGGCAGTCGAGAGGCGGCGTGCGAATGTGTAAGGATGCTCGAAGGTCGTCGACGCCGTGATGCCGATGCCCAGGTGCTCGGTCACCATTGCGATGGGCGCCGCGAGTTGCAGCGGATCGTTGACCGGGATCTGCGCCGCCTGATGGATCGCGTGGTAGTTGCTGCCTTTGTAGACGTCGTAATAACCGATTACGTCGGCTATGAAGATGCCGTCGAAGAAACCCTTCTCGAGAATTTTTGCAAGATCGGTCCAGTATTTGAGGTCCTTGTATTGCGATGACCGGTCGCGTGGATGAGACCACAAGCCCGGCGACTGATGACCGACGCAGTTCATCTCGAACGCGTTGAAATGGATGGTTTTGCTCATGGCTGTCGATTGCTCGATTTTCTCTTTAATTTCTCTCTAAGAACCAGACAATGTAGTCGCCGAATCGATCGACCGCTCTAACGATTTCAGCTTTGCATATGTGCGTGGCTGTAAAGACGAGTGCATCGAGCGAACCCTTGCCGCAGATCATCGGTGCTTGCCCTTGAGCCGTTCATATCGAAAGAAAAACTTGTTCTTTGCCTGACACGATAGCTATCCGTATAAAGCTTCTTTGCCGTGGAACCCCATCAAGCAAGGAGGCGCATCTTGAGCACCGTCGACATTGAAACCGTCTTGCCTGCGTCATTGCCGATTGGATCGGCCAGTGACGTATCGCGCCTGATCAACAACAGCCGGTCGAAGAACACTCACGCTCGCGTGATTGTTATGCTCGCGTTAGGCGGTGTGTTTCTCGACGCTTACGATCTCACGACACTTTCATACGGCATTCAGGACGTCACGCGCGAATTCAATTTGACCCCTGCGCTAAGCGGGTTTGTCAGCTCATCGATCATGATCGGAACCATACTCGGCAGTCTTGCCGGAGGGTGGCTTACTGACAAAATCGGCCGCTACCAGGTCTTCATGGCCGACATGCTGTTCTTCGTTGTCGCAGCCATTGCAGCGGGGCTTGCGCCGAATGTCTGGGTACTGATTGCGGCACGCTTCGTGATGGGATTGGGCGTTGGCATCGACTTACCGGTGGCGATGGCGTTCCTTTCTGAATTCTCCAAGTTCAACGGGCGCGGGAACAAGGCGTCGCGGCTCGCGGCGTGGTGCCCGATGTGGTACGCGGCGTCGTCAGCGTGTTTTCTGATTGTGTTCGCGTTGTACTTTTTTCTGCCTGCTCAGCATGCAGACTGGCTCTGGCGGGCATCGCTCATCTTCGGGGCGGTGCCCGCGCTGGTCATCATCATGGTCCGCAGCAAGTTCATGAACGAGTCGCCGTTGTGGGCTGCGAACCAGGGCAATCTGAAAGAAGCGGTGCGTATCCTGCGCGAGTCGTACGGCATTCACGCACATGCCGTGGACGACGCGCAGGAACAGAAAGTGTCGAAGCAGCCGCCGGTCAAATTCCGCGTGTTGTTCCAGCGGCCTTATTTGCAACGCACGCTGGTCGCCAGCGTGATGAATCTCTGCATCCCGTTTGAATACACCGCGATCGCCTTTTTCCTGCCGTCGATACTGTCGCAATTCCTCGGCGCGGGTGTGTTCGAAACAATCGCAGCGTCGCTTGGGCTTAACCTGCTGTTTGCACTGACAGGTGGTTTGCTCGGCATGCGTCTCGCCTATAAATTCCCATCGCGGCATGTTGCAATAGCAGGCTTTGCGTTGCAATTCGTTTCGCTGATCGCGCTGGCGCTGATCGGACATCCGCAGGCGGCGCTGGGTATCGGACTCGCCGTCCTGATGTTGGGCACATGGTTGTTTGCTGAAGGTTTTGGCCCCGGCGCGCAAATGATGATTTATCCGGCGTTGTCTTATCCGACTTCGATTCGCGGCACGGGTGTAGGTTTCGGCCGGTCGCTTGCCGGTATCGGCAGTGCGTTGGCGTTGTTCGTATTGCCCATCCTCAAGGCGCGTTTTAGCACCGACATGTTCTGGATCGTAGCGTTGGCAGCCGTAATTCCGATCGTGTTCCTCGTGTTGATCCGCTATGAGCCGACCGCACATGATATCGACGACGAAGATGCGCCCACGCCAGGGACAACGGCCACGACCTCACGGCCGGCCTGCCAGTGTTAGTCGCGCGCTCGGTGTCGAAACGCTTCGGCCCGACCGTTGCGCTCGATCGATTCGATCTTTCGATAGCGGCAGGCGAAGTCGTCGCGTTGATGGGCGCTAACGGGGCGGGCAAGTCGACCATCGTCAAGATACTGAGTGGCGTGTATCCCGGTGACAGCGGCTCGCTTGAACTGGACGGCAAACCGTACGCACCGGCCTCACCGCAGGAAGCGAAGGCGCTGGGCGTAGCGACGATGCACCAATCGATCGCTGATACGGTCGTGCCGGCTCTGTCGGTTGCGGACAACCTCTTGCTCGATCGTTTCAACAACGCGGCCACGCCATGGTTCGTCGGGCCTACGGCGCGGCTGGAAGAGGCGCGTTCCATCGCCGCGCATGTTGGCCTCGATGTCGATCTGCGCGCGCCGCTCTATACGCTGTCGCTTGCGACGAGGCAGCTTGTCACGCTGGCCCGCGCCCTCGCAGACAAGCCGGCAGTCCTGATACTCGATGAACCGACGGCAAGTCTTTCATCTGCCGAAGCCGAACGTCTTTTTACGGCTCTCGATGCGTTGCGCAAGCGTGGTGTCGCGATGCTGCTGGTGTCGCATCGGCTCAGCGATCTGAGGCGAATGGCGGACCGCGTGGTGATCGTCCGGGATGGCCGCCTTGTCGCGAACCTTAAGCCTCCACTCGATTTCGATGGCGCCATCGAAACGATGATTGGCCGCGCGTTGCCGAAGACGCGAGAGCGTCGAACTGTACCCTCGACTGCGAATCAAGGGCTTCAGGTTCGAGGCTTGAAATTGTTCCCGGGTACGGATGGCCCGTCGATAGACTTCGATGCTGCCCGCGGCGAGATTGTCGCGTTCGCGGGGCCGGTGGGCGGCGGCAAGTCGCGGCTTGCCCGAACGCTCTTTGGTATCGAACCGGTTGTAGCCGGCACGATGACACTCGATGGCAAGCCATGGCAACCAAGCTCCGCCGGCGGGGCGATTCGCTCGGGCGTCTTCCTTGTTGGCGAGGACCGCTGGCATACGTCGCTCTTTCCTGACAGCGTGCCATTTGCATCGATTGAGGGCACGTTGAGTTTCCCGTTCCTGTCGCGCTGGTTCAAGGCCGGATGGATAAACAGGTCGCGCGAACGCCGGCAGGCCGAATCCGCAATCAAGCGCTTTTCCATTCGATGCAACGGCCCCGAGGATCGCGTGGTCAATCTCTCGGGCGGCAATCAGCAAAAGGTCGTGCTGGCGCGTTCGCATGCGGAACCCGCCCGCGTACTGCTGCTCGACGAGCCGTTCCAGGGTGTGGATGCTGGCGCTCGCGCGGACATCGGACGCGTTGCGCGCGAGTGCAGCGGGGCGGGTGACGCTGGTATTCGTCAGCGCCATCGAGGAGGCGTTCGAAGTGGCAGACCGTGTGCTGCGCTTCGATCGTTCGATTATTGAAACAAGCATTGAAGATCTTGCCGGAGCCTGACGTATGAAACTTGGCGCTTCTACCGAAGCAACATCCGCTGTTGGAACGGAGTTCAGGCGCACCAGCATCAGGACTCAGCTCGAACGCAGCGGGATCCTGTTGCTGCTCGTGATTTTGGGCACCGTGTTCACGTGGCGAGAGCCGGCATTCCTGAGCGTAGACAATCTGTTCAGCATCTTGCAGGCTGCATCGATAGTCGCGCTTCTGGCGGTCGGCGTCACCATAACGCTGGCGGTCGGCGGTTTCGATTTGTCCGTCGGCAGCACGGCCGCGACCGCCCAGATGGCCGCGAGCTACGTGCTGGTCGTGTGGCACGGCAACGCGTTCACAGCTATTGCGGCGTGTCTCGCACTAGGCGTCGGTGCAGGACTTTTTAACGGCTTGCTGATCACGCGTCTTCGTGTCCCCGATCAGCTCGCAACGCTCGGCACACTGTTCCTGCTGGCTGGACTGCAACTGATTCCAACGGGCGGGCGCTCGCTGGCTACAGGCACGATTCTGCCGGACGGCACGGAGACCACGGGATCGTTTCCCGCGGCCTTCCTGGCGCTCGGACGGGCTCGCTGGCTCGATGTCGTACCCGTGCCGGTGATCGCGCTCGCGGTGGTCACGCTGATTGCCGTTCTGGTCATGGAATTCACGCGATGGGGCCGCGTGGTCTATGCAACCGGCGGTAACGAAACGGCCGCGCGGCTAGCGGGTGCTCCAACCGCGCGTTATCGCGTAGCGGCGTATGTTGCATCGGGCGTGATCGCTTCGCTTGGCGGCGCGTTGATTGCCGCGCGCGTCGGGCGCGGCGACGTCGGTGCGGGCAATTCGCTTCTTCTGGATGCGGTAGCCGCCGCGCTGATCGGTTATGCGGTGTGGGGCGCCAAGCGTCCCAACGTGCTGGGCTCGGTTGTCGGCGCCGTGTTTGTCGGTGTGTTGCTTAACGGACTGACCATGCTCAATGCGCCTTACTACATGCAGGATTTTATCAAAGGCGCGCTGCTCGTAGGGGCGCTGGCATTTACGTTCAGCATCGGCAGGCAGGCTGCGCGTTGAATTTTCGCTAAGAAGAAATGGAGCTAAGCGTAGCAGCGTTGCGTTGATGTCCTTAGCGTTATCGTTCGGTTTGAACCCGGTTGAGGCGCTGCTAGATTGATGGCGGTCCTATACATAAAAGGGTAAGCATGTCAGCCATTCCGGAAGACACAGCAACGCGTCCTGCGAAGATTGATTCAGTACCAGTCCGCATCATCCGCGACGATGCCGAGGCCATTGTTGTCGCCCATGAAGTCGCGGCTCGTCTTGCTGAGCAGGCTAGTGAGCGCGATCGCGATCGCCGTTTGCCGCACGAGGAAATCGACTGGTTTTCGCAAGCCGGTTTGTGGGCAATCACGGTGCCGAAAGAATACGGCGGTGCCGGTGTGTCGTATGTGACGCTGACCGAAGTCATCGAGATCATTGCCGCCGCCGATCCGTCGCTTGCGCAATTGCCCCAGAATCATCTGGGACTTGTGGACATCATTGCGCTAACGGGAAGCGAGCCGCAAAAGCAATTTTTCTTCGGCGAGATACTGCGGGGCAAGCGCTTCGGCAACGGTTTTTCGGAGAAGGGCACGAAACACGTCCTCGACTTGAAGACACGCGTTACGGCCAAGGGTGACGAGTACGTCGTCCACGGCACGAAGTTCTATTCGACCGGTGCGTTGTTCGCGGACTACGTACCTATTTTGGGTCTCGACGACGAGCGCCGTGGTTGGCTTGCCTATATTCCCAAGGGTACGCAAGGGCTTCAGGTCATCGATGACTGGTCGGGTTTCGGCCAGCGCACGACGGCGAGCGGCACGGTTATCGCAGAGCAGGTGCGGGTGCAGGCATCTCACGTATTTCCCGCGCACCGGGTAACGGACTCGCCGACGCTCAATGGCCCGATCTCCCAGATCATCCAGGCTGCTATCGACGCGGGTATCGGGCGGGCGGCGGTGGATGACACGCTGAAATTCGTACGCGAACGCTCGCGGCCGTGGATCGATAGCGGCGTGGAGCGCGCAAGCGACGATCCGCTTGTCGTGCGCGAGGTGGGCCATCTTCACATCCAGTTGCACGCGGCCGAGGCGTTGCTCGAACGTGCGGCGCGGACGCTGGACGCAATCGCGGCGCAAGCAGAAGCGCCGAGCGAGGACGATATAGCCCGCGCGTCAGTAGCGGTCGGCGAAGCAAAAGTATTGACCACGGAGATTGCCTTGCTTGCCAGCGAAAAGCTGTTCGAATTGGCGGGTACTCAATCGACGTTAGCCGTGCACAACCTCGATCGCCACTGGCGCAATGCGCGCACGCATACGCTGCACGATCCGGTGCGCTGGAAATATCACCTCGTGGGCAACTACTACTTGAACGGCATCAAGCCGGCACGCCATCCGTGGAACTAAAGCCCGGTTTGTAATGAATAAAGCGGCTGCGCATATCCAGCCAAGTCGTGGCGCGCCATGTCGCTTCGATACTCTCACTCCACGGAAACTACCCTATATGTTTAAACCCATCGGCCGCGTATTTATCGCTGCATTGCTTGCCGGCAGCATCACCGCTTACGCGGCAGGCGGCTTGCCCAATGCGCCCGCACCGTTCAATAAGGGCGGCGTCAAGATCGCACTGGTCAACTATCTTTCTACTGGCGATTTTTTTCAGGCTTACGAGGCGGGCGCGCAAAAGCAGGCTAAGGCGCTGGGTGTCGACTTGCGTATTTACGAGGGCCGTCAAGATGCGGCTCAGCAACGTGACCAGATCCAGCAGGCGATCAATCTTGGCGTGTCGGCGATCATTGTGAATCATGGTTTGCCGGAGTCCTTGAAAGACGTAGTGCAGGCAGCACTGGATAAAGGCATCAAGGTGGTGGCTTTTGACGTCGATCTTGGCAATCCGAGGATTCCGCAGATCGAGCAGAGTGACCATGATCTTGCGACGTTATTGCTCGATCAGGCGGTTAAAGATAACGGCGATGCGTTCGCGGCCGCGTATGTCTATGTGCCCGGGTTTGCTCCGCTGGACCGGCGCGACGCGGTCTGGAAGGCTTTCAAGACCGCGCATCCGAAGATTACGGAAGCGGCGCGGTTTGGTACCGTGGACAATCCGATTGCGCAGTCGGTGGCGAACCAGGCTGCTGCGGCGTATCGGGCGCATCCTGACGTGCGCGTGGTCTTCGCTCCATACGACGAGTTCGCTCGAGGCGCGAAGCTTGCCGCGGACGAGGCGGGCATTGCTTCGAAGGTGCGGATCTACAGCGCCGACATATCGACGGCGGATATCGAGGCGATCCGGGCACCGGGAAGTCCGTGGGTCGCGACAGCTGCGACCAATCCGGCGGTGGTGGGTGCGGTTTCGGTGCGAGCGGCGGCGTTGCTCGTGGCGGGCCAGGACCCGGGGCATCGGATTGAAATCAAACCCGCATTGATCACGCGCAATGACCTGGTCAAGAACGATATCCGCACGATTGCGGATCTTGAGTCGAAGTTTGTGGATTTTCGACGGGCGGATGTGGCTAAGGCAGGGTGGATTCCCGAGGTTCGTGACTAGAGCGGCGGTCGCTTACTTGGTGCCGGCCTGGCCCAGTGTCTTCTGCGCTTCCGTTGCGTTGTCCTTGCTGACGAGAATCGACGGTACGTAAGTGGCCGGCGGCAACGTTCGATCGCCCGCCAGATAGCGTGCGGCATTGTCCACAGCGGTCTTTCCAATCAGGTAGGGCTGCTGTGCGACCACCGCCGCGGCGCTGGATTGCGGGTTCTTGACGAGTGCTACGAAGTCCGGGCTGCCATCGACTGCGTAGGTTTTGATCTCGGAACGATGTGCGGCGTCGACCGCTTGCGTCGCGCCGATCTGCGGCACGTCCCACGCGGCCCAGATGGCCTGCACGGTGCCCTTGGGATACTTGTCGAGCAACTTGCTGACCTGCGAGTAAGCATCCTGCACGGTGTTCGGAATGACGTCGCGCAACTCGGGCTGAATGATCTTGATCTTTGGATACCACTTCAGCACCGCACGCAACAGGTCGTAGCGGATCGCGATGACCGGCACGCCGTAGAAGCCGTTGAAGACAAGGATATTGCCTTCGCCATGCAGATCGTTCACGAGCTTCAACGCTAGTTGCTCGCCGATGTAGAAGTTATCGGAAGTCGTTACGTTGATGCTCGATGGGCTGGTGGTATCGACGGTGAAAAGCGGGATGCCTGCTTCGCGGATCTTCTGGAGCCACGGTTCGAGCACCGACGCCGTGCCAAGCTGTTCAATGATGGCATCAGGCTTTTGCGCGATCAGCGTCTGGAGTTGCGCGATCTGCTGACTATCTTTCCGGCCGCCGTCCAGCGCGATTGCAATTCCACCCAGCCGCTTCACTTCATCTATTTGTCCCTGATAGGCCCTCTGGTCCCAGTAATGCTCCGTGCCGGCGACGGATATGCCAATACGCTTGCCCGTGAGCGACGGCGTGTCGGCCGCTGCAGGAGCAGAAAACGCGGCAGTCGCGAGCAACGCGGCCAACACTGCAACTACGCGCGCGATAAGCGGCGTACGACCTTTTAGCAAAGCATGAGTCCGTTCGGTATTTTTCTTCCGATGCATATCGAATGAGAGTTTGGCGCAGTTAATGAAGGAATGAAGGGCGTAAAAACTAGCATGAATCTCGATTCGATCATTCTGTTTTCAGATTTCGCTTCGACACTGGAATGTACCAGCCCGGCGTCAAGACAGACTTGGCGTTGCCTTGGAAAGGCTTAGGGAAATATGCGTATCGAGCATGACAGATCGCGAGTTTCTGAACTATTGGTGTTGAAGCTTAGGGCTAATCAGGATCCCTTACATTGGTGAAAATTTAGAACCCGCTAAAGAAAAATCCCGCGCAAGGCTTGCCTTGCGCAGGATTTTGGTCAGGCGAATTGCGGCGTACCGTCGCCCGGTACGATCAGACCGTTGGCCCGGCGCGCCCGCGGCTAAAGAGCCGCAGAATGACTAGCAGGATCACGGCGCCGATCAGCGCGGTAATCAGCGAACCAATGATGCCGCCGCCTAGATGGATGCCGAGAACGCCACCCAGCCATCCACCGATGAACGCGCCGACAATGCCCACGATGATGTCAACAATGATGCCAAAGCCGCCGCCATCGACAATCCGGCCAGCGAGCGCGCCGGCAATTCCGCCAATGATCAGCCAGAAAATGATTCCGTGTGAAACAGGTTCCATAGCGTTCTCCGTCGGGTGAAATCCGCGTAGCGGGTTACCAGCATGGTGGTGACGATACTTCCGGGAGGCATCATTCGTGATGTGATTTCCATGGTCCCCCTGAATCAATGCGCTTACCGGTTGGAGCAAGCCATGTGCCTGAAAGGGGCAATGTGGCAAGAACGACCGATTCACCCAGCTTGCCGCTTAACGTTGTCAGCCGTCACCCGGCTATACCCGAACCCGAGTAGTCCCTCTAGGGACTTCCGATCCACTTTTGCTATCGGACCATCGAATAGTCGGATTGTTTTGCTATGAGAGCGCCCCTATAGTTCGTTCATTAGCGGCATTAAGCAGGCGCCGAATCAACAATCATCCTAAAAGACAAGGAGACACGATGAACCAGATCGATCTGGCCGGACGGACCGTGGTGATCACCGGCGGCGCGCGCGGCATTGGTTATGCGGTTGCGCAACGAGCGCTGGCGTCAGGGGCTGAAGTCGCGCTTTGGGACATCGATGCAGAACGCCTCGAGCGCGCGCGCGGCGAACTCGCGAAGGCTGGCAAGGTCAGCGTCGCCGTAGTCGAGCTGACCGAGGAAGCGTCGGTTGAACAGGCGGTGCGCTCGGCGCTGGAAGCTCATCGAAAGATTGACGTGCTGATCAACTGTGCGGGTATCACCGGCGGCAACGGCACGACCTGGGAACTGGCGCCGGACGTATGGCGCCGCGTGATCGACGTGAACCTGATCGGGCCATATCTTACGTGCCGTGCCGTGGTGCCGCATATGCTGAAGGAAGGTTACGGACGGATCGTGAATATTGCTTCGGTGGCGGGCAAGGAAGGCAATCCGAATGCGTCGCACTATAGCGCCTCGAAAGCCGGCCTGATCGGCCTCACGAAGTCATTGGGCAAGGAGCTCGCGACGCGTGGCATCTTGGTCAATGCAGTGACGCCGGCTGCAGCGAAGACCGAGATTTTCGATTCCATGTCGCAGCAGCATATTGACTACATGCTCTCCAAGATTCCGATGAACCGCTTCCTTCTGCCGGAAGAAGCAGCGTCGCTGATCCTGTGGCTCAGCTCGGAAGATTGCGCGTTCAGCACGGCATCCGTGTTCGATCTGTCCGGTGGCCGCGCGACGTACTGAAGCTGCCTGCTGAAACGATTCCGCGGGTCACACCCGCGACATAAGAATATCCGGAGACACGCATGAGCGATCACGCTACTGCGGAGGACACCGTCACCGCTCGAGTGATGCGTCGTCTGCTGCCGTTCCTGCTGTTGATGTACATGCTGGCATTTCTCGACCGAGCCAATATTGGCTTTGCTCAGAAAGCGTTACAGCACGATACGGGCTTGTCGAATGCCGCTTTTGCGTTCGGCGCGGGCGTATTTTTCGTGGGCTATGCGCTCTTCGAAGTGCCGAGCAACTTGCTGCTGCATCGCGTGGGTGCGAAGCTCTGGATGTGCCGGATCATGGTGACGTGGGGGCTCGTATCGGCGGCGATGGCGTTCGCGCACACGGCCACCACGTTCTACGCGTTGCGCTTCGCACTCGGCGTGGCCGAAGCAGGGTTCTTTCCCGGCATCGTCTATTACCTTACGCGATGGTTTCCACAATCGGCGCGGGCGAGAGCGCTGGGTGTGTTCTATTTCGGCGCGCCACTAGCGTTCATCTTCGGCAGTCCGCTGTCCGGCGCGTTGCTCGACCTGCATGGCGCGCTCGGTTTCGCGGGCTGGCAATGGCTCTTCCTGCTGGAAGGTTGTTTCGCTTCCGTAGTCGGCGTATGGGCGTTCTGGTATCTCGACAATGACCCCTCCAAAGCACGCTGGCTCGATGCCACACAACGTGACCTGCTGCTCTCGCGGCTGGCTCAGGACGCACACGTTGCGTCGGCGCATGGACCGCGTGGCGTGCTGGCCGTGTTGATCGATCCGCGTGTGCTGATCTTGTCGGCGGTGTATTTCCTGATCCAGATGTCCGTGTACGGCGTGATCTTTTATTTGCCGCAGCAAGTGGCTGCCTTGCTTGGGGAAAACGTGGGTGTGAAGGTCGGTTTCGTCACGGCCATCCCTTGGTTATGCGCGGTGCTTGTCACATGGACGGTGCCGCGTTATGCGGATCGTTTTGGTCAGCATCGATGGCTCGCCGTGGCGATGCTGGTCGTAGCCGGCGGGGGGATCGCGGTGTCAGGGCTCGCGGGTCAACCGATCGTCTCGCTGATCGCGCTGTGCTTCGCGGCTAGCGGTCTGATCGCAGCGCAACCGCTGTTCTGGACCTTTCCCACCCAATACCTCACCGGTGCAGCCGCGGCCGGAGCCATCGCACTGATCAATTCGCTGGGCAGTCTCGGCGGTTTCGTGGCGCCGATGGTGCGCACGAGCGCGGAGCGTTTCTATGCATCGACGAGTGCCGGCCTTGTGTTGCTCGGACTCGTTGCCGCGCTCGCCGCGATCGCAATCATCATGTTCGTGCGGCCTGAGCGGATATCCGCTTATACGCATGGCGAGCGCGCCAAAACGTCCTGAACATTAGAACCACCAGAACCATTACGGAGTCCGATCATGTCCATGCCCACCATTCGTCACGTTCGTGCGTTCACCGTTCGCGGCGGCGGTGCCGATTATCACGACCAGGGCGCCGATCACTGGATCGACGACCATATCTCCACGCCAATGGCGCGTTACCCTGAGTATCGGCAAAGCCGCCAGTCGTTCGGCATCAATGTCCTCGGTTCGCTCGTCGTTGAAATTGAAGCGAGTGACGGGACGGTCGGCTTCGCGGTGACCACGGGCGGCGAGATTGGCGCTTTTATAGTGGAGAAACATCTGGCGCGGTTTCTCGAAGGGCAGCGTGTGACCGACATCGAGAAGATGTGGGACCAGATGTATTTCGCCACGCTCTATTACGGGCGCAAAGGTATCGTGCTGAATGCGATTTCGGGCGTCGATCTTGCGCTATGGGACCTGCTCGCAAAGGTTCGTAAAGAGCCGGTGTTCCATCTGTTAGGCGGCCCTGTACGCGACGAGCTGCAGTTCTACGCGACCGGTGCACGCCCCGATCTGGCGAAGGAGATGGGTTTTATCGGTGGCAAGATGCCGTTGCAGCACGGACCGGCTGAAGGCGAGGAAGGGCTCGCGAAGAACATCGCGAAGCTCGCCGATATGCGCGCCAAGGTAGGCGACGATTTCTGGCTAATGTTCGACTGCTGGATGAGCCTCGACCTGAACTACGCAACGCGTCTCGCGCATGCGGCGAAGGAGCATGGTCTGAAGTGGCTTGAAGAGGCGTTGCCGCCCGATGACTATTGGGGTTACGCCGAACTGCGACGCTCGGTGCCGCGCGGCATGATGGTGACGACCGGCGAACATGAAGCCACGCGCTGGGGTTTCCGCATGCTGTTCGAAATGGGCTGCGCTGATCTGGTCCAGCCGGATGTGGGCTGGTGCGGCGGCATCACGGAACTGATCAAGATATCCGCGCTCGCCGACGCCCATAACGTGCTCGTCGTGCCACATGGTTCATCGGTTTATAGCTATCACTTTGTGGTGACACGGCACAACTCGCCGTTCGCGGAATTCCTGATGATGGCGCCGAAAGCCGACGAAGTCGTGCCGATGTTCAACCCGCTGCTGCTCGACGAACCCGTGCCGGTGAACGGACGAATGAAGGTGCCCGAGACGCCGGGCTTCGGCGTGCGGCTCAATCCTGAATGCACCCTTGTGCGTCCCTATACACACTGAAACATTGAGGTTTATCGTGCTGCTCGACAACAAAGTGGTGATCGTCACCGGCGGATCGCGAGGCATTGGCCGCGCGATTGCCGTGGCTTGTGCGAAGGAAGGTGCGGACGTCGTGCTCAACTATTGGGGCGACAACGACCGCTCGTATGGACGCTTGTCGGCGGTGCAGGAAGTGGTTGGCGAGATAGAAACACTCGGCCGGCGCGTGATCGCCGTCGAAGGAAACGTGGCGCAGCGCGAGACGGGACTGGAACTCGTGAAGCAGGCTGTCGACGCGTTCGGTCATGTCGATGTCCTCGCCAGCAATGCCGGCATCTGTCCATTCCATACATTTCTCGACATGCCGGCGTCGGTGTACGAAGCCACCGTCGGCGTGAATCTGAACGGCGCGTTTTATGTGACCCAGGCCGTCGCGAACCAGATGAAATCGCAGGGAACCGGCGGTGCGATTGTCGCGACGAGTTCGATCAGCGCACTCGTCGGCGGCGCCATGCAGACGCATTACACGCCGACCAAAGCGGGCGTTCATTCGCTGATGCAGTCGTGCGCGATCGCTCTGGGACCTTACGGCATCCGTTGCAATTCGGTGATGCCTGGCACCATCGCGACGGACCTGAACGCGGAAGATCTCGCCGACACCGAAAAGCGCGCGTACTTCGAAAAACGCATTCCGCTGGGACGCCTGGGCGAACCCGACGACGTCGCGCAGTGCGTGACGTTCCTTGCATCGGATCGGGCGCGATATGTGACGGGCGCGTCGCTCCTGGTGGATGGCGGCCTGTTCGTCAACCTTCAGTGAATGAGCCGGCCGAGTATTTGCGCAGCAACGCGATGCAGTATTCGGCGGGTTCGCTGAGCGTTTCATGTTTGCGCCGCAGCAAGCCGAAACCCGAGAGGCTTTTGCCGATCTCGATGGGCAGTTCGATCAGCAATTGCGCGCGCAGATAATCGCGCACGACGGATTCCGGCAGCATGGCGACCGCGTCGCTGTTTTGAAGAAGCTGAAGCGTGGCGAAGATCGACGCGCATTCGACCACGTTGGACGGCGAAGCGAGTCCTGCCCGAGCGAGCTCGTCTTCGAACAACGCGCGCGCCGGGCTGGTGATCGGTTGCAGGATCCAGGGCCAGGAGATCAGCGCGTCGAGTGAGAGCGAGGTTTCATGGGCGAGCGGATGCGCAGCGCGCACGACCAGCCGCATGGCCTCGCGCGAAAGCGGTTCGAAGTCGAAGTCGTTGTGCTGGAGCGGCGTGGTGAGACGGCCGAGCGCGAGATCCACTTCCCGGCGATGCAGCAATTGCACTACCTGGTCGCTGGTCTCGCCAAGAATGCGCACGTTGAGCAATGGCCGCTCGCTTTTGAGTTCGGCGATGGCCATGGCGAGCACATCGGGCGCGGCGCCCATGATCGCGCCGACGGTCAGTTGGCCATGACCGCCGCGCCGCTTGCTTTCGAGATCGGCGGCGAAGCGGGTCAGGTCGGCCAGCGACCGCCGCGCATAGGCGAGCGTGGCGACGCCGAGCGGCGTGGGCTGCATGCCGCGCGCGTTGCGCTCGAACAGCAGGAAGCCGAACGCTTCCTCTATGTCGCTGAGCATCCGGCTGGCGCTGGGCTGCGCGACATTGATGGTCTCGGCGGCCTGGTGCAGGTTGCGGGCGTCGTCGAGGGCGACAAGCAGCGCCAGATGCTTGAATTTCAGGCGGTTGACGAGGGCAATCTGGGAGACGTTCTGGTTCATCGGGCGTCCTCTTGTGTCCACTAAGCGATTCGGTTTTGCGATCGGCTGATCCTCACTTCGGATTGTCATGTTATCAGTAGACGAACTATAGTCGTAGCGCAAAAGCCGCAAGTCAGACTATGACTCAACCGGTTTCAACACCTATAAAAGGCAAGCCGCAATGGAGACGATTGCGTTCAGGATGACCCTTAAACCGGGCCAGCGCGATGAATACGAGCGGCGTCATCGCGATCTCTGGCCTGAGCTGGCCGAGGCGTTACGCAAGGCCGGGATTCGCGATTACTGGATTTTCCTCGACGAAACCAGCGGGCACCTGTTCGCCACGCTCAAGCGTGAGCGCAACCACACCATGGACGCCTTGCCCGATCTGCCCATCATGCGCAAATGGTGGGACAGCATGGCCGACCTGATGGAAACGAACCCTGACCGCTCACCGATGCAATACGCGCTCGCGCCGGTTTTCCATCTTCCCTGACGCGCTTTTCGCGAGTTTTAGCGGCACGAGGACATATCCATGCAGGTTGTCGATCCGCACATTCATCTTTGGGATTTGAAGACGCATCACTATCCGTGGCTGGCGAACCCGGGTACGTCGTTTGTCGGCGATGCACGCGATCTGAAACATGACTATCTGATCACTGATTTGCTGCGCGATGCCGAGCCGGTGCAGGTGTTGAAGCTCGTGCATGTGGACGCCAATCACGATCCCGCGGATCCGGTGGAAGAAACTCGCTGGCTGCAACATGTCGCCGATAACGAAGGCCACGGTATGCCGAATGCGATCGTGGCGGGCGCGGATTTATCGGCATCGGCGGAAAAGGTGCATGAAGTGCTTGAAGGGCATGCTGCGTTCGCCAACACGCGAGGCATCCGGCAAATCCTCAATGTGCATGCCAATCCGCTCTATGACTACGTGGGCCGGCACTACATGCGTGAACCGCAATGGCGCAAGAACTTTGCGTTGCTGAAGAAGTATTCGCTCTCGTTCGATCTTCAACTTTACCCGTCGCAGATGAGTGAGGCGGTTGCACTTGCACAGGAGCATCCCGACACGCAGTTCATCGTGAATCATGCGGGGATGTTTGTGGACCGTTCGTCGGTCGAGGGTTTTCGTGCATGGCGCGACGGTTTGCGAGCACTCGCTGCGTGTCCGAATGTGGCGGTGAAGATCAGCGGCCTTGCCATGTTCGATCACCAGTGGAGCGTTGAAAGCTTTCGTCCGTATGTGCTGGAGACCATCGATGCGTTCGGCTGCGACCGCGCCATGTTTGCATCGAACTTTCCGGTCGACCGGTTGTTCGCGACCTATGAAGGATTGTGGAACGCGTACGCGTCCATCGTAGAAGACTTGAGCGGTACAGAAAAAGATGCGCTTTTCATAAGCAACGCAGAGCGGATCTATCGCATCTGAAGGAGACAGGAATGGGCATTAACAATCCGCCTCGGCTGGAGCTAAGGCACGCGAGCAAATCGTTCGGCCGCGTGCGTGCGCTCGGTGACGGCAGCCTCGCGTTGTGGCCGGGTGAAGTGCATGCGTTGCTAGGCGAAAACGGCGCGGGCAAGTCGACTCTGGTCAAGCTGCTTGCGGGTGTCTATCAACCGGACTCGGGCGAATTGCTCGTCGATGGACGGGCTCGCAGATTTGCGAATCCTGCTGAGGCACGCGACGCCGGGCTCGCCGTGATCTATCAGGAACCCACGTTGTTCGCGGATCTGTCCATCGCGGAAAACATCTACATGGGACGTCAGCCGCGCGATCGGCTAGGCCGGATTCGCTACGACGAAATGAATCGCGAAGTGGATACGCTGCTGCAGTCGCTGGGTGTCAATTTGCGCGCGGAGCGCCTGGTGCGCGGCTTGTCCATCGCGGATCAGCAAGTGGTCGAGATTGCCAAAGCGCTGTCGCTGAACGCGAACGTGCTGATCATGGATGAGCCGACGGCGGCGTTGTCGCTGACCGAAGTCGAACGCCTGTTCGCGATCGTGCGCTCATTGCGTGAACGCAATGCCGCCATTCTCTTCATCACGCACCGGCTGGACGAAGTGTTCGCGCTGACGCAACGTTTGACGATCATGCGCGATGGCCTGAAGGTCTTCGACGCAATGACCGCTGACATGACCATCGATTCGATCGTGAGCAAGATGGTCGGGCGCGATCTCGATACCTTCTATCCGAAAGCGGATGTTGCGCCCGGCGAGGTACGTCTTTCAGTCCGTGGCCTGACGCGCGATGGTGTGTTCAAGAACGTCTCGTTCGAGGTCCGCGCGGGCGAGATCGTGGCGTTGGCGGGGCTCGTTGGCGCGGGCCGCAGTGAAGTGGCGCGTGCGATCTTCGGCATTGATCCTGTGGATGCGGGTGAAGTCAGGATCGCGGACAAGCCTTTGCAACTCGGCCGGCCGCAAGCGGCAGTTCGCGCGGGCCTCGCGCTGGTGCCCGAGGACCGGCGTGCGCAAGGTCTTGCGCTGGAACTGAGCATTGCGCGCAATGCGTCGATGACGGTGCTCGGACGCCTCGTTAAACATGGGTTGATATCGTCACGCAGCGAAAACACGCTTGCCGCCGACTGGGGCCGCCGTCTGCGACTCAAAGCGAGCGATCTCGATGCGCCCGTAGGCACACTGTCGGGCGGCAATCAGCAGAAGGTCGTGCTCGGAAAGTGGCTTGCCACAGGGCCTAAGGTGCTCATCATCGACGAACCGACGCGCGGTATCGACGTCGGCGCCAAGGCGGAGGTGTATCGAACGCTCGCGGAACTGGTGCGTGAAGGCATGGCGGTCCTGATGATTTCCAGCGAGCTGCCCGAAGTGCTCGGCATGGCCGATCGCATTCTTGTCATGCACGAAGGCCGCATCAGCGCGGACATCGCGCGCGCCGATGCAAACGAAGAGCGCGTGATGAGCGCGGCTCTCGGTGCATCGCCGTCAACGCTGGGGAAGGCCGCATGATGACCCGACATTCTCCTGCGATGCCCGCGGTGCACGCGCCTAAGCCCAAGCGCCGCAACCTGCTGACGGACCTCGTTCGCAGCCGCGAGGCGACGTTGTTTGTCGTGCTGATCGCGCTGGTTGCGGCCACCGCTGCGGTAAAACCCGAGTTCCTCAATCTGCAGAATCTGCGCGACGTTCTGCTCAACGTGTCGATCATCGGCTTGCTCACCGCCGGCATGACGGTCGTGATGCTGATGCGGCATATCGACCTGTCGGTGGCGTCGGTTGTCGGCGTCAGCGCATATTCGGTCGGCAGTCTCTTCGTGATGTTCCCGCACATGCCGATAGTCGTCGCGATGCTCGCGGGCATCGCAATTGGTCTCGTGATCGGCGCAGTGAACGGCACGCTCGTGACGTTCGGGCGCGTGCCTTCGCTGGTGGCGACCTTATCGACGCTCTATATCGTGCGCGGCGCCGATTACGCCTGGGTCCACGGCGGCCAGATCAACGCGACCAGCCTTCCCGATGCGTTCTCGCGTATCGCCACGGGTTCGCTGCTCGGCTTGCCGAACCTGGTGCTGATAGCGGTGGTGGTGCTGGTCGCGATTGGCGTTTATCTCAAGCAATATCGCGGCGGGCGCGAGCACTATGCGATTGGTTCAAACCCGGAAGCAGCGCGGCTTGCGGGTATTCGCGTGGAGCGCCGCGTGATGATCGGCTTCCTGTTGTCGGGCGCGATCGCGGGCCTCGCGGGCGTGCTGTGGCTGGCCCGTTTCGGCACCGTTGAAGCGAGCACGGCGAAGGGTATCGAATTGCAGGTGGTGGCTGCGGCCGTGGTGGGCAGCGTGGCAATTACGGGTGGCGTCGGCACCATACTCGGCGCGACACTCGGCGCGCTCGTGCTCGGTGTCATCAACATTGCGCTGGTGGTCCTGCGCGTGTCGCCGTTCTGGCAGCAGGCCATCCAGGGAGCGTTGATCGTCGCGGCGATCACGCTCGACACACTGCTGGCGCGCTCCGTCGCGCGTCGCATGATGAGGAAACGCGATCATGGCTAAACCCGATTCCGCACTCACGCTGACAAAACGCCGGCATGTCTCGTGGGAAACCATGCTCGTGGTCGTGCTTGTGCTTGGCGTGATCCTCGGACGCGTCTTATCGCCGATGTTCCTCTCAAGCGCGAACCTCTCGAACATGCTCGCCGACTTCACCGAGATCGCGCTGATCGCCTTGCCGATGACGTTGATCATTGTCGCGGCCGAGATCGATTTGTCGGTGGCGTCGGTGCTTGGTGCATCGAGTGCGCTGATGGGCGTGCTCTGGCACATGGGTTTGCCCATGCCGCTCGTGATCGCCATTGTGTTGGTTGCAGGGACGCTCGCCGGCCTGTTCAACGGCCTCGTCATCGTGCGCTTCAATCTACCCTCGCTTGCCGTGACTATCGGCACGCTCGCGCTGTTTCGCGGTCTCGCGTACGTGCTGCTGGGCGATCAGGCTGTCGCTGACTTTCCCGCGTCCTACACGGCATTCGGTATCGACACGATCGCCGCATTCCTGCCGATGCCGTTCGTGCTTGTGATCATCGGCGCGATTATTTTCACGGTGCTGCTGCAGGCCACGCCGTTCGGGCGCAGCCTCTACGCGACCGGCGCGAATCCGGTTGCCGCGCAGTTCTCGGGCATCGACGTGGCGCGCACGAAACTCAAGCTTTTCATGCTGTCCGGCGCGATGAGCGCGCTTGCGGGCGTGGTCTATACGCTGCGCTTCACCAGCGCACGCGGTGACAACGGCGAGGGTTTCGAGTTGTCGGTGATCGCGGCCGTGCTGTTCGGCGGCGTGAGTATCTTCGGTGGACGCGGATCGATGATCGGCGTGCTGCTGTCGTTGCTGATCATCGGCGTGTTGCGCAATGCGTTGACGCTCTCGGATGTATCGAGCGAGACGCTGACCATTGTTACCGGTGGTTTGTTGTTGTCGTCGGTGCTGATTCCGAATCTTGTTGCACGTTGGCGTGTCATGCGTGAAAAGCGCTTGATGACGCAGACGCTTTCGTGAAAGTTGGGCTTTTTTAAAAACCAGCGTGAAGACTCCAGAAAAATCGGAGCGGCGCGCGACATCAGGAGACACAAGCATGTTCAAACCCTTCCAGTTAATTCGCGGTCCGGCGTTATGCGCCGCATTGATCGCGGTGTCCGTCGCAGCGGTGATTCCGATCAGCGCGAACGCCGCGGATCTGAAAAAGGACCTGAAAATAGCGTTCTTGCCGAAGCAGATCAACAACCCGTACGAAGTCATCGCCGATGACGGCGGGCTGGCGGCCATCAAGGAGATGGGCGGTCAGGGGAAGGTTGTGGGCCCCTCGGATGCGGGTGCGTCGTCGCAGGTCCAGTACATCAATACGCTGATCACGCAGCGCCAGGACGCGATTGTGATCGCCGCCAACGATGCGAACGCGGTTGTGCCGTACCTGAAGAAAGCCATGTCGCAAGGCATAAAAGTCGTCACCTTCGACTCCGATACCGCGCCCGACGGCCGGCAGATTTTCGTCAACCAGGCGAACTCGGAATCGATCGGAAGGGGACAGGTGCAGTTATTGTCGAAACTGGTGGGCGGCGAGGGCGAGTTCGCTATCCTCTCGGCCACGCCGAACGCCACGAACCAGAACACCTGGATCAAGTGGATGCAGGAGGAGCTCAAGAAGCCGGAATATTCGAAGCTCAAGCTGGTGAAGATTGCCTACGGTAACGACGACGACCAGAAATCGTTCGTCGAAACGCAGGGCTTGTTGCAGGCGTATCCGAACCTGAAGGGCATCATTTCTCCCACGACCGTGGGTATTGCAGCGGCGGCGCGTTATATCTCGACGTCACCGGCAAAGGGCAAAGTCATGGTCACCGGGCTCGGCACGCCGAACCAGATGCGCGCGTTCATCAAGAACGGCACCGTGAAGGCGTTCCAGTTGTGGGATCCGGGTCAACTAGGCTACCTCGCCGCGTACGCAGCGGCTAACCTCGCGTCGGGCACGATCACGGGCAAGGAAGGCGACAGCTTCGACGCGGGCAAGCTGGGCAAACGCACGGTGGGCAAGAGCGGCGAAGTCGTGCTTGGACCGCCGACCACGTTCGATTCTTCGAATATCGACAACTTCAATTTCTAAAGCGGTCGACGTTCGGCGTAGTGATTGCCTATGTGACAAAGAACGCCCTGCGGGGCGTTCTTTATTTCAGGGAGCGCTACGTACGCTTGGCATGCACGCCGCACGCAAATGGAAGGGCGGATACGTCATGGTCACGCAATGCCCGGATATCGGCCAAGTCGAGTGCCGCGCCGGCACCCACGCCCAAAGCCCGCAAGTCATGCAGGGCGCCGATATTTGCATAAGCGGTCCCACCAGACGAGTGGCTTTAAACCCGGTAAAACTCGATATCCTGCCCTGCATGCACAGCGCGCTTGAGCCACTCTGGCATGTCACCTACACCGTCCCACGTATCGCCGCTTGCGTTTCTGAATACCGGCGTAGCGCCATTGGCATTCTCAGGCATTTGAGGCATGGACGGCAGTGCGCGCTTGGACGCCGCGCTCGAACCGTTCGTCATGGGAGGAGGGGTGACGGAAACGGGCACGTCGGCCAATGCTTCGGCCAGAGCCGTTTCGGTAATGCCAAACTCAGCCATTCGGCTGCGCAAATAGGCAATGATGCTGTCTCGCTTTCTTTCGTCCACGGCTGTCCTGATTCAGCTTTTACTTTCTTGAAGGCGAGCCATCTGCCCGCGCGGACCGGGGCGGCTCGAGGAATGTGTGGGTTGACTAAAATCGTGTCGCGCCGAGTGACGCGCGTCAATTAGTGTAATACCGCAAATTACCGCTTTAACCCGCAGCACCCGATATTCGGGCTTCTGCGAGCGCGGCTCGACAAACTGGTTACTGTGTTTGAGACCGGTGCGAGATGCGTAAGCCGCCGCATCAGCGGCTGTAGCTCCGACCAGATCGGTGCACGGCTGGCGGCTGCTCATGTTTCAAATGCACCATGCATGCAGCCGCTAATTTCAACAATTTGTCCAGACAACCGCGGGCGCCACGAGGAAATGATAGCGCCGAATACCGCTATTGTATGCCTAAATCATTTTACCGATTATGTTGCTCGCCCGGCAATTCTGCACCGTGCGCGCGAATCGCTGCAATCAGTTCTGCCGGCGTGATTTCATAACGCACCTCGCGATGAATACCAGCCTTCCTTTCGTCGATCTCGATCAGGAGGACGGCCTTGCCATCGGCTGCAGGTTCGAGGCGCAACGTCCGCACTTCCTGACCGGTGGCTTCATCGCGCTCCGTCAGCAAGGTCATGGATCCTGTGGCGGGACTTCTGGTCATTCATTTTCTCCCTTGCGATATCCAACATCTTTCTTGTTGAGACCCTTCGAACGGCTTACCCGTCACGGCCCTTCACAAAAAGGCACCAGAAGCGGGCGCAGGACGGCGGATCTCAAAGCCGCCGACCTCATTATTGCTTGTCAAAACGATACCCGTCCAGCATCTGAATGCGTGTTCGCCGCGCCGCTTAACAATTGACATTCAGTTGACATACGGGAGGGGACGCCGCTTCTTTATGCCGCCAGCGTCGCGCGGGCTTGCGCAGTGATCTCGAACGAGCGCAGACGGGCGGCGTGATCGTAGATTTGCGCAGTCACCATCAACTCGTCCGGCTGGGTTTGTTCGATCAGCGAGGCAAGTCCGGCTTCCACCTGGCGTTGATCGCCGATCACCGAGCACGCCAGCGAATGCTCCACGCCCGCGCGTTCCGCTTCGTTCCACGCAATCTGCTCGACGGGCGGCGGCAACTGGCCCGGCGTGCCACGTCGCAGATTAATAAATTGCTGTTGTAGCGATGTGAACAGAAACTCCGCCTCGGCCGAGGTGTCGGCGGCAAAAACGTTGACGCCGACCATCGCGTAAGGGCGCTCGAGTTGTTTCGACGGCCGGAATTGGCTCCGGTAAACCTGCAGCGCGCTCAGCAGGTAGTCTGGCGCGAAATGCGAGGCGAAGGCGAACGGCAGGCCGAGCGCAGCGGCGAGCTGGGCGCTAAAGGTGGACGAGCCGAGCAGCCAGATCGGCACGTTCAGCCCGGCGCCCGGCACGGCGCGTACGCGCTGGCCTTCCACCGGATCGGCGAAATAGCGCTGCAATTCCACGACGTCGTCGGGGAAATTATCCGCGCTGCCCTGCAGGTCGCGACGCAGCGCGCGGGCGGTCGTCTGGTCGGTGCCGGGCGCGCGGCCGAGGCCCAGATCGATTCGTCCAGGAAACAGCGACTCGAGCGTGCCGAACTGCTCGGCGATTACGAGCGGCGCGTGATTCGGCAGCATCACGCCGCCCGAGCCGACGCGGATCGTGCTCGTCCCTGCGGCAACGTGTCCTATCACCACGGAAGTCGCAGCGCTGGCAATGCCGGTCATGTTGTGATGCTCGGCTAGCCAGAAGCGCAGGTAGCCAAGTTTTTCGACGTGCTGGGCCAGTTCGCGTGAGTGGCGGAAGGCGTCGGCGGCGGTCGATCCGGCGGGAATGGGGGATAAATCGAGAACTGAAAACGGGATCATTGCGGCTTCCATGACTTCGTGCAGCGGCGGCGCGAGTATTGGCGATTCGGCTTCCGGGAAGCGATATGCCGGGCAAAAATCCAAAACGCACCATGCACGCGTGGGTAAAAGCCGATTGTGCCGAAAGTCAGGAAAGTCTGCCGTGTCCACCCTCAGGCAAGGCGTGGATAACCGCGCTTCACGGCGTCCGTTTCAATGTCGAGAATGCTGGCGTAGTCGTCGAGTGGACGCTTGGCGAAACCATCGAGCTTGAGCCGTTTTGCCAGCGGACGATCTTCCGCGATGGTATCGGCGAGTGCGGTCGCCAACGCCTCAATGCCGTCCGGCGGCACCCGTTTCGATGCAATCAGCGGTAAGCCGGGCGCGCTTTGCGTCGTGCCGATTTCAACCACGCCGCGGCCGAGATGGGGAAGCTGGTCGAGCACAAATGCGAAGGTCACGCAGTCGATGGCGGCGACATCGGCGCGGTCGTCCAGCAGGGCCTGCAGCGACGCCAGGTGCCCGCCCGTTTCTATCACCGACGCGAAGAACGGACTCCCGCCGGCAAGCGGCGCAACGGCGCTGCGCAGCAGGTTCATACCGCTATTCGAGTCGGGATTGTTGAACGCCGCGCGCAGTCCGCGGCATGCGGCGAGCGACCTGACATCCGCCGCAGTCCTGGCCACCAGAACGCTGCGATAGTCGCTGCCCGCGCAGCCATCGACGGAAAAAACGGGCGCGGCGACAAGCTGCACGCGTCCTGCGAGCGCTTTCACCAGCGGATAGCCACATGTCTGCGACAGCAGCAGGTCCTCACGCAGCCAGAATTCGTCCAGGGATGTCTCGGTGTCGACGATGGCGAGCGTGTCGCCGCGTGCCTCGAGCCAGGGCCGCAAACGGCGGTGAACATGGTCGAGCAAAACGCGCCAGTCGCCGGCGAGTGCCGGCGTGACGTTGTACATCGGTAACGCGGCCACCCAGTTCATGCAGGTTCTTTCCCATTCCGCCGACGAAAACCTCGTCGGAGAGATACATCAGACAGGCTGCGCAGCATCGCCGCCAAGCGTTGTGGACCCGGCCGCGGAAGCTAGAGCCTGCGTAATTTGATCGGCTCGCGCATTAAGCGCGTGAAGCGGATGCAATGCGGGTGCAACCGGTTGCACCACATGCAGCACCAGCCATTCCCGATAACCGCGCACAATAAAGCCGCCATTGCGCTGCAGATACGCGTCGCGGCGCTCATGATAAACGTTCGCCAGCGCGAACCAGGGCACGCTCGGCAAGTCGTGATGAACTGAGTGAAAGTTGTTGTTGAGGAACAGGAGACGCCAGACCCAAGATGCTTCGTTGATGACCGTGCGTTCGGGGGTGTTATCGGTGGCGCGATGTTCCTGGAACGAACGGATCGCACTCAACGCAAGCGCCGGATAACCGACGCCGAGTATGAAGAGCGCCGGGCTGATGCCGCATCGGCGGTCGAGCCAGGCCGCGAGCAGTCCGAGCAGGACGAGATGCAGGGCCCAGGCGCCGGCGATACGGCTATTCCCTCGCGCAATTTGGGTGACTGCTGACATCATTGTTTTCACGATGGAAAACCACGGGCCAAGCACGATACGCCCGAAGAACGTGTTGCGGATAACGAGCAGGAACCGCATTGCCACTCCGGCACTGCGCCAGCGTTCGGCGGAGACGAACCACGTTTCCGGATCGAGATCGGGATCGGTGAGATGAGCGTCGTTGTGATGGCGCAGATGCGATTCGCGATACACCGCGTAGGGGAACCAGACCGCGAGCGGGGCGACACCGAGCAGTGCGTTAAACAGGGGAAAGCGCGTCGGATGACCATGCAGCAGTTCATGCTGCAAGGACAGATACAGGCACGACAGCACAGCCAGGATGCTTACCGCCAGGGGCATTCCCATCGAGCGCGCGTTGAGCGCCGTCGCGAACCAGCCGCCATACACGGCCACAATCAGAAACCAGGTCGGCCACTCGCTGCGCCAGCGCCAGGACGCGCGTAGCTGATGGATCCGATGGCGTTGAGCATCGTCGATATAAAGGCTCATGGCAATTCTGTGACGGAACGAGCCACGATCTTAGCGGCGCGGCGCTGCCCGCCAAACCAAGCATTCCCGCTAAGCTTGTTCCCGTGTGAAGAATCGGCGTGCCTGAGTCACCCGCTGGGAACCAGCCTGCCTTTTACTATGGGTATGGGCGATCGGACGCGCCCCATTATTGGCGGTCAGACAAATCACGCTATGCTTGAATCCTTCCTGACCCTTTGCCATTCCCCAGCTTGCACAGAATGACTAAACCGCCCGCGCCGACATCTTCGAATGCCCGTCCAGACCCATCCTCCCGCCGGGGAATATTCACGACAAAAACACTCTGGATGCTCGGTGCGCTTGGCGGTTTCAACGTGCTTGCGTGGGTCTGGGCATTCGTCGCATTCCACACTTATCCGATGCTGCTCGGCACCGCGCTGCTCGCTTATTCGCTGGGCTTGCGGCATGCGGTTGACGCCGACCACATCGCGGCTATCGACAACGTCACGCGCAAGCTCATGCAGCAGGGACAACGCCCGCTTGGCGTGGGCTTTTTCTTCTCGCTTGGCCACTCCACCGTGGTGGTGCTCGCCACAGCGCTGATCGCGGTCACGGCGCTGGCAATGCAGGGCAGCCTGGCGTCATTCAAGGAGATTGGCGGCGTGATCGGCACGGTGGTGTCCGCGCTGTTCCTGTTCGCGATCGCGGTCATGAACCTGTTCGTTCTGCATGGCGTATGGCGTGCGTTCAGGCGCGTGCGGCGCGGCGAGCCCTATCAGGAAGAGGATCTTGATCTGTTGATCGGCAACCGCGGTTTGATCGCCAGGCTGCTGAAACCGTTGTTCCGCCTGATTACGCGCAGCTGGCACATGTACCCGTTGGGTTTGCTGTTCGGCCTCGGTTTCGATACCGCCACGGAGATCGGCTTGATGGGTATTACTGCTGCCGAAGCTGCGCGCGGCATGCCGCTGTGGTCTATTCTCGTGTTCCCGGTCCTGTTCACAGCAGGCATGTCGCTCATCGATACCGCCGACAGCATGCTGATGCTCGGCGCCTACGGCTGGGCCTTCATGAAGCCGATCCGCAAGCTCTACTACAACCTCACGGTGACGCTGATCTCGGTGGTTATCGCGGTGCTCGTGGGCGGTATCGAGACGCTCGGGCTGATTGCGGACAAACTGCAACTGAAGGGCGGTATCTGGGATTTCGCGGGCGCGTTATCCGATCATTTCGGCACGCTCGGTTATGTGATCGTGGGCGTGTTTGTCATGACCTGGCTGTTCTCCGCATTGATATACAAATGGCGCGGCTATGACGCGCTCGATCGCGAGGCTGCACGCTGAAACGCGAGGGCCGCCGCAAGCTTCTTAATAAACCGTTGAACCCACGATCGATAAACACACCTGATCGTTTTACTTTGAACACGACTTCGGGCGACTCGAAAGCCGCGCTCAATTACGCGCGCGATGCGCGATGGCGAAAGCGCCGTAGTTACGCCGCTTTCGCCCAAAGCCTGTTGGTCGTTCTTTTGCGCCCCGAGGTGGGGTCGCCCTGCGGTTGCGAAAGGGAATTCAGCACCTTGCGTAGCGCCTCGATACGGCGCCGTTGCGCCGGCACCAGCACGTAGCCGGTAGAGACTGCGGTCAGACGTTCGTGCCAGTATTCGACGTTCAACGTGCCGGCCGCTTTCTGACTCATCGCCCGCAACTGGCCGATTGCTCGTTCGATGTGTTGAAGTTCCGCGTCGGCCTGTGTCGACGTTCCTGGACCTTCCGAGGTCGGACATCTTTTGGCTTTCATCTGCGCCCCCATTCTTGCCGGCGTTCTTCAGACCACGCTGTCGATTCTCTCGATGACTGGCGTGGACGTTGTGGCGTCCGGCTATACCCCTTCGCCTGCGCGTTTATGTGCGCGTCGGGCGGCCCCCGGTTTGATGCGACCGTTGATGCATGGTCGCAAGCGCCGGATACGCGCACCGTCTGAAATCGCACATTGAAGGCCATCGATAACCATGCGAAGACGCAAAGCGCGTGAATGCACGGGCAATGCAAACGTTTTCGGTGCGCTGGCACACCAAGGGGATACGCCGAACAACGCTATTGTCCGGCGGCGCAATGCTTGAGGTTGGAGGGTAGGGGGAAGATCGAACCGGGTTTTCCTAACCAAGGCCGGTTGACGATTGGCGCTGTTTCAGGGCATCGAATCAGATGCTTGAAAGCGCATCACTCGTCGCCCGAAGTCCTCGACTTGCCGCTGCGTTTGATCTGCTCGTCCATCGCCAGGTCGAGCTTGCTGACGCGTCGCGGTTTCTCGGGCTTGAGCCCGTTCACAAACGCCACGAAATCGTCCATGGTCTGCGGTGCGGAAAGTTTCTGCTCACCGCTTGCCGCCCGGTCGACGAGATAAAAAAGCCCGCCGCTCAGGCTGACCGCGGCATAGTGCGGGTTGCCGGAGCGTGTCTTGAGACGCTCGACGGCGTTAATGGCTTTAGTCGAACGCACGATCAGCCGGCCAAAAAAGGTCGTGCCGCGAACGGGCCATTAAGCACCTCATCAAAACACCTCATCAAACGCCTCATCAAACGCCTCAAGGCGCGCATTTCTTGCTCGCACCTTCAAGCCACAGATTCGACAGATGGCGCTCGCCGGGATAAAACCGATACGACGTTTCGCCGTTATCGAAGCGAACCTTGATCACGTTGGAGTCGCCGAATTCGAGCATCGTGCCCTGGGGAATCGGTGTTTTCTTGAACGTCGCGTTGTGTTTCTGCGCTTCGTCCGTCAGGCACTGAACAATGCTCGTCACCGACGCGTTGGGCGCCGTTTCCACTTCGGGCTGGCCGGCATCGGGGTTGTGAAACTGAGCACAGGCTTGCAGCAGGAACAGGGGAAGCGCGAGAGCGCCGACAATCTTTTTCATGGTGTCCTTCAAAGTTTTCGACTGACTTTTCAGCCAATTTCTCGTCGAATTTCGGCTAAGGCAATCTGACATTACATCACAGCGGCCTTACGTTTTCCGTCCGCGCGGACCCTGAGCAACCGTGACGAAAACTCGCCGGCGCTCACGCATCCGGCGGCACGCCGAGAAGCTGCATCGTGCCGCCGACCACGCCCGAGAACACCGGCCCGGCGACGGTGCCGCCATAGTAAGCACCCGCCGTGGGCTCATCGATCATCACGGCAACGATCACTTGCGGATCGCTCATCGGCGCCATGCCGACGAACGACGCGCGATACTTGTTCGCCGCATACGTGCGTCCGACCTGCTTGCGCGCCGTCCCCGTCTTCCCGCCCACGCGGTACCCGTCTACTGCTGCCGCACGTCCCGTGCCACGGGGTCCCATTGCGAGTTCGAGCATGTCGCGCACGGCCGCCGCCGTCGCGGGTTTCGTCACCTGTACTGGGTCAGGCGTGGCCTGGCCGCGAATCAGCGTCGACTGCCGGAACTCGCCGGTTCCCGCGTAAGCCGTATAAACCTGTGCGATCTGCAATAGTGACAACGAGAGGCCGTAGCCGTAGGCCATGGTTGCCTGCTCGATCGGCCGCCAGCGTTCATACGCCCGCAAGCGCCCAGTTGCGGCGCCCGGGAAGGTCAGGTCCGGCGCACGGCCGATGCCATATTCGCGATACTTGTCCCACACCGTTTGCGGGCGAAGCTTGAGCGAGAGTTTGGTCAACGCGATATTGCTCGACATCTGCACGGCTTCCGAGACCGTGATGACACCGTGGTTCGACGTATCGTGGATCACGTTCGGCCCGAGCTTGAAGGTGCCCGGCGAGGTATCAATACGCGTGTCCGGCCGCACATGCCCCATGTCGATAGCGAGCGCTGCCACCAACGGCTTGATGGTCGAGCCCGGCTCGAACGTGTCGGTCAGCGCGCGGTTGCGCAACTGCTCGCCGGTCAGCCGCGCGCGGTCGTTCGGATCGAAGGTGGGATAGTTCGCGAGGGCAAGGATCTCGCCGTTCTTCGCGTCGAGCACTACCACGCTGCCCGCACGTGCGCGATGTTTAGTGATCGCCGCCGCCAGTTGCGTGTGCGCAAGCTGCTGGATACGGCGGTCGATGGTCAGATGAATCGTCTCGCCATTCTCCGGCAACTCGACTTCGCCAATCTCCGACACCACCCGCCCGAGCCGGTCGTGAATCACCTCGCGCTGGCCGTGTTCGCCCGTCAACCGGTCGTTCGCCGCGAGTTCGATGCCTTCCTGGCCCTTGTCCTCGTTATCGGTGAAACCGACCACGTGAGCCGCCGATTCCCCTTCGGGATAGAAGCGTTTTGTGTCGGCCACGAGCGTCACGCCCGCCAGCCCGGTTTCGGCGATACGCGCGGCGGTGTCGGCATCCACTTGCCGTTTCAGCAGCACGAACGAGCGCTCCGTGCCCAGGCGGCGCGCCAGTTCTTTCTCTGGCATGCCAAGCAGGCTGGCGACAGGCGGCCGAGTCTGCGGATCGAAGCGTGACGGCGTTGCCCAGATGGCGTAGGTTGCGAGGCTCACGGCCAGCATCGCGCCGTTGCGGTCGACAATGCGCCCGCGCGTCGCGCTGAGTTCCAGCGTGCGTTGATAGCGCTTTTGCCCCTCGCCGATATAAAAATCCTGGTTGACGACCTGCACCCACAGCGCGCGCGCCGCGAGCGACGCAAACGCGCCGAACATCAGCAGCACGACCAGCGTGGAGCGCCACTGCGGCAACCGGCTTTCGAGCACTGCATTTTTCACGGGCGTCCGATAAGATTCATGGGCTCGCTTGGCGGTTTTACGCATCGTGACGAATCAGGACGGGGTGGAAACGGACGACCGGACGATGCGATCGAGCATGGTGTCGAGTCCGCCGGCCGGGGTTGAGGTTGCCGTCGAGGTTTCGTTATCGGTCAGCGCGAGCCCGAATACGTCTTGCAGTACGCCGCGCAGTTCGGCGGCCGTTGTCAGTTCGCGCTTGGCTTCGAAACCAGCGGTATCGCCGCGTCGCGTCAGGGTCGTGTCGAACAAGGTCCGGCGCTCACCCGGCATCACGCGCGCCACGATCAGGCGGTTCAGGAATATCGACTCGGGAAAGGTCGATACATAATGGTTCGCCATCGCGTAATCGGCGGGAAATTGAGGTTCGAGGTCGAAACGATAGATCGGCTTCCAGGCATCGCCGAGTTTCACCTGTAGCAGGAAATCGCCGCGCTCGATCAGGTCGATGCGAAACGTTTCGTGCGGTGTCGCCTGTTCGCGGCCGGTGTCGAACAGCAGCGGGGCGCTCAGCGTCATGCTGCCGAAGCCGACGTCCGCCAGCCAGGTTTCATCGGGCGTTTCGACAAGTAGCATCATGTGGGTACGCGGCGGCATCGCGACCGGGTCGCTCCATACCACGCGCGCGGCAAGGCCGGTGGTTTCGAAGCCGAGCGTGTTGAGTACCGCGCGAAACAGCAGGTTGTGTTCATAGCAATAACCGCCGCGCCGCGCCGTCACGAGCTTCGCGAACACCGACTCCAGGTCGAGACGCGGCGTGCGCCCGAGCAGCGCGTCGAGGTTTTCGAACGGAATGACCTGCGGGTGCAGCCGATGCAGCGCGTGCAGGGTGTCGGAGGTGGCCTGGTGAGGCCCGCGATCTGGCGTGATATAGCCGATGCGGTCGAAATAGGCGGCGAGTTGCGCCGGGGAGAGTGTTTGATTCATGTGTAACTCCTGCCCTGATAAGGGAAACGAGGCCGGGCGAGCCGCCGTGAGGTGCCGACATTCTACGGCACCGCCCCTGCGCTGATTACATATTGCATACGCCGGATGGCATAAGCAGGCCAGTTGGCCAGGATTTTGAACTGTGAAGCGGCCAACATGGTCTTTAATAGGCAGTGCGTTCAACTCTTCTTTCAAAGAACCCTATGTCGACCTCACTCGCTACCGCAACCTCCTCGCCGCCGCCACTGGCCAAGCATCCCGCCCCGCCGTGCACGCTGGTTATCTTCGGTGCAGCCGGGGATCTGACCAAACGGCTGCTGATGCCGGCGCTGTACAACCTGTCGTCGGATGGCCTGCTCGACGACGGGATGAAGATCATCGGCGTGAACCACGGCGAACTCGAAACGAGCGTGTGGCGCGGCCAACTAACTGATTCGCTTAAAAAATTCGCCGCCGATAAAGCCGGAGCCTTCCATACCTCGAAACTCGACGAGAAAGCGTGGAACTGGGTCGCGGACCGCCTGCAATATGTGGCTGGCGAGTTTGAGACCGACGACGTATTTAACAAGCTGAAGCAGACGCTGGGCGACAACGGAAATGTCATTTTTTATCTCGCCGTCAGTTCGCGCTTCTTCAAGCCGATCGTCGAGCGGCTCGGCAAGGTCGGATTGTTGAAAGAGAGCGAGCAGGGCTTCCGGCGCGTGGTGATCGAAAAGCCGTTCGGGCACGACTATGCCTCGGCGAAAGATCTCAACGCGAGCATTCTCAAGTTCGCCGGCGAAAACCAGATTTATCGCATCGATCACTTTCTCGGCAAGGACACGGTTCAGAGCATTCTCGCCGTGCGCTTCGCCAACGCGCTGTTCGAGCCGATTTTCCGGCGTGAATACATCGATCACGTGCAGATCACGGCGGCGGAAACCATTGGCGTGGAAGGGCGCGGCGGGTTTTACGAACAGACCGGCGCTTTCCGCGACATGCTCCCGAACCACTTGTTCCAGCTGCTCGGCATGGTCGCCATGGAACCGCCGAATTCATTCGACGCCGAAGCCGTGCGCGACAAGAAAGCGGAAATCTTCGAAGCGATCCAGCCGCTGAAACCCAGCGACGTCGTGCTCGGGCAATACGAGAAATCGCCGACGATGGCGGGGTATCGCGAGGAAGCCGACGTCGCGCCGGACAGCCAGACGGAGACGTATGCGGCGGCGCGGGTGTTTGTCGAAAACTGGCGCTGGGCCGGCGTGCCGTTCTATCTGCGCACCGGCAAGCGGATGACGGCGCGGCGCACGGAGATATCGGTGCAACTGAAAGCAGTGCCGTTCCTGTTGTTCCGCGATACACCCGTCGATAAGCTTGTGCCGAACGTGCTGACCTTGCGCATCGACCCGGAACACGGCACCACCTTCGATTTCAACGTGAAGGTTCCAGGGCCGGTGATGCAGATCGGGGCGGTCAAGTCATCGTTCAAATATGGCGATTTTTTCGCTGAGAGACCGAACGTCGGATACGAAACGCTGCTATACGACTGTATGCTCGGCGACGAAACGCTGTTCCAGCGCGCCGACAGCATTGAAACAAGCTGGGCGGCGGTTGACAGCGTGTTGCATCCCGAAGGCGGTCCGTTGCCGGTACATGGCTACACCGCCGGCAGCGCGGGACCGAAGGAAGCCGACGCGCTGCTGAATGCCGACGGCCGCGCGTGGCGCCCGCTGGCAGACGAACACACTCAAGACGACAAGAACTAAGGAGAACAGCATGGGGACGGCAGCGCGCAAGACAGCAGTGAAAAAGACAGCCGCAAGCAAGACAGCAAAACGCAAGATCGCGAAAGAACGGATTCTAGCCATCGATGTGGGCGGGACCGGTCTGAAGGCCGCCATCATCGACGCACACGGGAAGATGGAAACCGAGCGGCTGAAAGTGGCCACGCCGCATCCGTGCCCGCCGGACGTGCTGGTGGAGAAACTGATGGAGCTGGTCGGACCGCTGATAAAGCCGCTGCCGCCCACGCAGATCTCGATCGGTTTTCCGGGCGTGGTACGCGACAACCATGTGCTGACCGCACCGAATCTCGGCAACGAATACTGGCGCAACGTGCCGCTCGCGCAGATGCTCGCCGAGCATTTGGGCAACCTGCCGGTGCGCATCATCAACGACGCCGAAATGCAGGGGCTTGCTGCTATCGACGGTAAAGGTATCGAGCTCGTGCTGACGCTCGGCACGGGCGCCGGCACCGCGCTTTTCCGCGATGGCGAACTGATGCCGCATCTCGAACTGGCGCACCATCCTGTGAGCAAGAACAAGACGTACGACGAATATATCGGCAACGCGGCGCGCGACAAGGCGGGCAACAAGCGCTGGAATCGTCGCGTGGAAAAGATCATCGGTATCCTGAGTTCGCTGGTGAACTACGACCGGCTGTGGATCGGCGGCGGCAATGCGGCCAATCTCAATTTCGAACTACCGGGTAACGTGAAGGTTGTGTCGAACGAGGCGGGTATTGAAGGCGGCGCGAGGCTCTGGCACCCGCGCTCCGTGCGCGAGACGCGGCAATTGCCCGCGGGAGCGTTCGAATGACAGCCATTGGTGCGACGGGTTTGAAGCTCAGTCCCGGTCATGGCAGCCCGGAACAGGCCTTGGCCGCGTTGGCCAAGGTCGAACTCGTGATCTCCGATTGCGACGGCACGCTGCTCTACACGGACAAGTCGCTCGGTGAGGCCGCGAAGGAAGCTGTGCGCAATCTCGCCGCCGCGGGCGTCCAATTTACGGTGGCGAGCAGCCGGCCGGGAAAGGGCATGCATTCAATCGTGGAAACGCTGGGGATCAAGACGCCGTTTGCCGCTTTCAACGGCGGCAAGCTCGTCGATCCCGCCGGCTGGAAAACGTTGAGCGCTCATTGGCTGCCGCGTGACGCGGCGCAAACCGCGCTGCAAAGCCTGGAGCGCGACGGGATCGACGCGTGGGTGTTCATCGACGACCAGTGGTACATCACGAATCCCGGCGGTGAATACGTGCCGCTGGAGCGCCGGACGGTGGGATATGACGCTGTGGTGGTCAAGCGTTTCGACGATATCGATCTGAATTCGATCGAAAAGATTGTCGCGTCGACGAAGGACGCGGCGCTGCTTCAGCGCAAGGAAGCCGAGTTCCAGGACACGCTCAAAGGCCGCGCGATGGCGATGCGCTCACAAACCTATTACCTCGACATCACGCATCCGCTCGCGAACAAGGGCGAAGGCGTGCGCGAACTGGCGCGGCTTGCGGGCGTTGCGATGGAAAATGTGGCGGTGCTGGGGGACATGGGCAACGACGTCGCCATGTTCGATGTGGCGGGCGTGTCCATTGTGATGGGGCAGGCGTCGGCGGAAGTACAGTCGCACGCGACGTTTGTGTCAGCTACGAACGACGACGACGGCTTCGCCGCGGGCCTCAACGGATTGCTGGCGGCCCAAACGGGACGTTGATTTGTTTTGAATAAAAACAACGCGCCTTGAAGAACAAAGAGAATAAAGCAGAATAAAGCGCGTGAGAGAGCGGCATCGGCGCCATGCGATGCTGACTGGCAGCATCCAGCGGCGGCGCCGACGAAGCTTGGCTCTCGACTCTGACGTACGGGACTGTGCAGGGCTCGCTTTAACGGCGCGCCACAACAGTTTTTTTTCCTAGCGGCGACGCATTTGCGGACGCTGACCACCACCGCCTGTCGCGCGTTCGTCCTTGTGCCGGAAGTTGATCCGGCCTTTCGTCAGGTCATACACCGACAATTCCAGCGTCACGCGGTCGCCCGCGAGAATCCGGATGTGGTTCTTGCGCATGCGACCCGATGCGTATGCGCCCACGACCACGCCGTTGTCCAGCGTCACGCGGTAGCGGCTGTCGGGAAGCACTTCGTCAACAATGCCGTCCAGCTCGAGTAACTCTTCTTTCGCCATATAAAGCTCCTTAATTCATCGATTCGTTGCGATTGTATGCGAGACCGGCCCGACCCCGCGATGCCTTTTGATGCTTAACCGTCGCGCCTAGTCACAGATCCGCAACAGTCTGGCCGTCGATCTGGCCGTCGATCAGCTTTTCCGCATGCAGCAAGCACGCCCGGCGAGCCTGGCCGCCGTTTTCGAACGATCCCGTCTGCGCGATCCGGAACACGCGGCTTTCGCCCGTTGCTTCCTCGCCCGCCGGCGGCGCGCGGCGGATGCGCACCGACGCCTCATAGCCGGTATCCGCTGCACGGACTGCTGCGCCGCCGTCGCGTGCGCCACGGGGGTAGATCAACGGATGGATTTCATAACCCTTGTACGTCTTAAGCGGCTTGACCAGTTCTTTCATGTTTCCTGAATTCCTGTATTACGCCCGCTCAGGCATCGAAATGAGGCGGTCGATGCCTTAAAAACCACACCGGCGACCGGTCCGGGCCCCTTTGGCACGTGCGGTCGACAGGCGATCCGAGCAAAAAATGGCGCGCGGCGCACACATGGCGCAGCCGCTCGCTGGGCTGTAGGTGTTGAAGAACGTCGCGGTAACACGTGCGCTGCCCATGCATTACCCGTGCAACCATGCGCGGTATAACGCCTGGAAACAAGCAACCGTCGACGTCGCTGCTGTTTAAACTTTGAAGACGAATGTAGGGCCGCGACCGTTTGCGGAGCCCACACTGCCGGGGCGATGACATTCAGCCGGAGAGTTGCGCTGAAATGTTGGTGGATCGCTGTTGCCGTGGCGAACACGCTGCGCCAAAAAGCGCACTATGTAAGATTAGACAGCAAATCAGAAAAAAGTTCCGCTGTCGCCGGAGGCCCCGCCTCTCGATGCTGCAATGCTGACATGTCCGTCGACGGTCGCAGCGGCTTCCGTCGAATCGTTTTCCGTCATCCAACCGCTTTCCAGCGGCATCGAAGCTTCTATTATAACCATCATAGCCATCCTGCCTTGCGGAACCGCCAGTAAAGGCCAATGTCCACCAGGAGCATCACGCTGATGCATGCCGGATAGCCATAGACCCAGTCCAGTTCCGGGATGCGGTGGAAGTTCATGCCGTAGATCCCCGCGATCATGGTGGGCACGGCGAACAGCGCGGCGAAGGAGCCGAGCCGTTTGGTCACTTCGCTTTCCGCCAGGGAAATCATGCCCAGATTGACCTGGATCGCGGTCACGATCATTTCGCGGCGACCCTCGATCGTTTTTACGATACGCAGCAGGTGGTCGTAGACATCGCGGAAATAGTCGTGCATGCCGGTACAAATGCCCGGTGCGCGGCCGCCATACAGCTTGCTGACCGCTTCCAGCAGCGGCGCGGTGTGATGCAGCAGCAGCACCAGGCGGCGCTTCAGGGAATACAGATCTTCGATGATCTCACGCGACGCCGCCGACCCGTTGCGCTCGAAAATGCGTTCCTCGAGTTCGTCGAGTTCCGCACCGAGCGTCTCCAGAATGGGGAAATAGCGGTCCACTACGTTGTCGATCAGCGCATACATCACGAATGCCGGACCGTGTTCCAGCAAATGCGGCTCGCGTTCGCAGCGGGTGCGCACGTCCTGAAACCCCTGGCTCGTCCGGTTGCGGACCGACAGCACGTAATTGCTGCCCACAAACACGTCGATTTCGCCGACCACCAGTTCGTTGTCGGCATCGAGTTCCACGGTGTGGAGCACGCAAAACAGCGAGTCCGCGTATTCCTCGATCTTCGGACGCTGATGGCCGTTCTGGGCGTCTTCCACAGCGAGCTCGTGCAACCCGAACTGATGCGACATATGCGCGAGCTCGCCGGGCCCGGGTTCTTTAAGCGCGACCCATACGAAGCAGTCGGGGACGTCGCGATAGGCGGAAATATCGTCGATAGCGACGTCGGCGAGCTTGCGGCCGTTCTGGTAAGCCGCACAATTGACCAGCATGGATTCCTACCCTCGCACATGGTGAAGGAACCGGCGCATGCCGCTTTTCGCGACGACGGGCAGCGCGTAACGGGGGCATGGCCGGGCTTGCAGCGAATCTTAGCGGATTTGCCTGGCGGCGATGGCGCCCAGCGCGAGTCTCCCGTCTTGCCGTGCCGCCGCCGGGCTGGTCACGTCTCGCTGTGCGTATAGTCCGACGTCAGTTCGGAACTGAGCCGCGGCATCTCTGCCTGTGCCACCGTGTTGTCGCGTTTCGTGAGTTTTCCCTCCACCGACGCCCCCACGTCCATGCGCAGTTGCTGGTAATAGATGTTGCCGTTCACGTGCGCATTCGACTGCAATTCGACGAAATGTTCCACCGTTACGTCGCCGTTGATGGTCCCGTTGATCACGATGTCGTATGCATTGACGTTGCCCGTGATCGAACCCTGGTCGCTGACGACCAGCAGCGTTTGCTCGCCCGCACGGCCAGTCACGTTGCCCTTGACGTGGCCGTCCATGCGCAGGCCGTCGCTGAACTCGAGATTGCCCGCTATCTGCACATCGTGAGCGATCAGCGTAGCTAGCTTGGCTTGACTGACGCCGGGAGATTTTTTCTTGAACATGGGAAGACCCCTTCTGGTCTCGATTACAAAATCGATGCCGGCATGAGTAGCGAGATGTGCCGGCGAATAGGTTTGTTCTGGTTCCGCGCTAGTTGGACTTGTCGTGCTGACGTTTGAGGAACGTCAGGTCGGTACGCATCCGATGAATCTCCGCCAGACTCTCGGACGCTTGCTGCTCCATCACAAGCCGCGTCGCGACTTCATGGTCGAGCGCGATTCGAGCCTTCGCAAGCTGCTCGCGGATATCGCGTTCTGACACGGGCGGTGCGCACAAGGCGTCGGCTTTCTTGCTGTTGTCGCGCGACGTGACAAGCGCAAAACCGGCCGCCGCGATCGCCGCTGCCGCGCAGGCCGCGGCGATCGTGCCGAGCACGAGCATGGGCCAGGTCGGACCGCGTCGCGAAGTCAGGGAATAGGTGCGGCGCGTGAGACGGTGCGTCGGCCGGTTTCGGTCAGCTTGCGGCATTGGATTTCGGCTTGAAGAGCGCGAGATACGATGCGGGATCGACCTGCGTGCCGTCGATGATCACCTCGAAGTGCAAATGCGGCCCGGTCGAGCGTCCGGTCGATCCGACCTCGGCAATCTTCTGGCCGGGCATGACGAGATCGCCCGCCTTCACAAACATTTTCGATGTTTGCGCGTAGCGCGTGATCACGCCGGTGCTGTGCTGGATGTCGATGGCATTGCCGTAACCGCCGTGCGGTCCCGCGTGCACCACGCGGCCACCGGCGCTCGCGAAGATTGCCGTACCGGTCGGCGCGACGAGATCCGCGCCCGGATGAAAGTTCAGGTGCTGGTTGAATGGGTCGATGCGGTTGCCGAAGGGCGAGCCGAAACGCGCGCCGGGCGCCGGCTGGCGGCCCGGAAACGCCATGTACGACGCGTAGTGCGCGAGCACGGCGTCGTCGAGTATGCCGAGGGTTGCATCGAGACAATCCAGCGCGCTTTGCGTGTGCTTCAGGCGTTGGGGCGCGGAACCGGTTTGCGCGGCGTGCTGTGCATCGCAGAGCCGGGGCGGCAGGGACGGACTGCCCGAGGCGCTATCGAGCGGCGATTCATCGTCGTTCTCGGGTAGCGGCGGAACAATGTGGATATCAGGCCGCTCGGCGGCACGTCGAGACGCCTTCAACTGTGCTTCGAAGTCCTGAAGTTCGTTCACTTGCGACACGAGTTCGACCACGCGCGGCTCGATATGCGTGAGGGTCGCGCTGATCTTGCCGAGCTCGTCGATCTCGTAGGAGCGCCGTTCCGTTTGCGCCTTCTCTTCGGCGGCGTGCGTGTTGCCCATCGCGGCGCCGATCACCATGCCGAGCGCCAGCGCGGCCAGGATCATCGCGATCACGGCGACGATCACCATCGTGCGGACGGTGCGCGCTTCGACAAAACGCACACGCTGATGCGACACGGTCCGCCGTGACCAGATGACGAACGCCATCAGTGCACCGGGCGCGGCAAACGCGAGGGCAAGAAAGGGCGCGCTGGCGGCGAGTTGCCGGCGTATCTGCGAGTACTGAAAATGAGATGGATAAAGATCACGTCCATGTGAAAACGCCGCAGCAGGGCTACGGCGGAAAGCCTTATGGGCGGACGATTATGCACCCGTTACGCGAATCCGTATCTAATATATAAGGGGAACTGAACAAACGCGAAATTCAAGGCTTCGGCGTTTCACTCCACAGCATTTCGCCGCTCTCGCCCATCAGCAGCGGACGGTTCATTTCGGCCACTGTGCGCAGGAAGTCCCACACCGCCGTGATGCGTTTCAATTTGCGCAAATCTTCGCGGCAGGACAGATAAAACGCGCGCGTGACGACGATGTCATCGGGGAGAACGGGTACGAGGCGAGGGTCCTGTGCAGCGATGAAACACGGCAGGATCGCAAGCGAGCGCCCTTGCAGCGTGGCGTGATATTGCGCAATCACGCTCGTGCTGCGCCAGCGCGACACAGCGCCCGGAACAGCACGTTCGAGATACAGCAGTTCGTAGCTGAAGGCGAGGTCGTCGATATAACTCGCAAAGCGATGCGTGGTCAGGTCTTCTACCGTGCGCACCGGTTCGTGCTGGTCGAGATAGCCGCGCGTGGCGTAGAGCCGCAAGCGGTAATCGCAGAGTTTGGTGTACACGGTCTGGCCGTGTTCCGGGCGCTCCAGCGTCACCGCGATATCGGCCTCCCGTTTGGACAAGCTGACGAAGTGCGGCACCGGCAATAAGTCGATGGAAATCTGCCTGTGCGCGTCCTGGAAGCGCGCGAGTTGGGGCGCGAGAAAGAAGCAGCCGAAACCTTCGGTCGATCCCACTCGAACATGTCCCGAGAGCGCGTGTCCTGAATTTGCGATGTGCTCGGTTGCCGACTGGACCGTGGTCTCCATGGCGTCCACATACGCGAGCAGGCGCTGCCCTTCGGCGGTCAGGATGAAACCGCCGCTGCGGGATTTGTCGAAGAGCAGGGTGCCCAGCGCGTCTTCGAGCGCCCGCACACGGCGCGCGACAGTCGTGTAATCGACTCCCAGACGCTTCGCCGCGCCGCTTGCACGCTGGGTTCGCGCGACTTCCAGGAAGTACCGGAGGTCGTCCCAGTTCAGGTTGCTGATGCCCGGAGCCGTGCTTTTTTGCATATTGGATGGGTATTTGTATCGATACTTCGTAGAGATTTGCATAACTATACTGAACCATGTGGACTCGCTGCGTGATCTTTGCGATTGATGAGCCGACAACATTCAAATAATCCGGAGACGACAATTCCCCTTTGCGACCTGCGCGGTATCCGCGTGCGTCCGCGTCTCCGCATCCCGTTCCAGTCAGGAACGTTCTCGTTTTCAAGGAGCCTTTCTCATGAATACCGCTGCTGACCGTCCGGCGCTGGCCGAACAATCTAACGCCGGCGTGCGCACGGCCAAATTGCTGATCGACGGCAAGTTCGTGGAGTCGACGACGAAAGAGTGGCGCGACATCGTGAATCCCGCGACCCAGGAGTTGGTCGGCCGCGTACCGTTCGCGACGAAAGAAGAGGTCGATGCCGCCGTGGCGTCGGCCGCGAAAGCGTTCCAGGCGTGGCGCCTGACGTCGCTCGGCACGCGCATGCGCATCATGCTCAGATTCCAGGATCTGGTGCGCCAGAACATGAAACGCATCGCGCAGACGCTGACCGCCGAGCAGGGCAAGACGCTGCCCGATGCCGAAGGCGATGTCTTCCGCGGGCTGGAAGTGGTCGAGCATGCGTGTTCGATCGGCACGTTGCAGCAAGGCGAATTCTCGGAGAACGTTGCGGGCGGGGTGGACACGTACACGCTGCGCCAGCCGATAGGCGTCTGTGCCGGCATCACGCCGTTCAACTTCCCCGCGATGATCCCGCTCTGGATGTTCCCGATGGCGATCGTCTGCGGCAATACGTTCTTGCTGAAGCCGTCGGAGCAAGATCCGCTGTCGACCATGGAGCTGGTTGAACTGGCGCTCGAGGCTGGCATTCCCGCGGGCGTGCTGAACGTCGTGCACGGCGGCAAGGATGTGGTCGATGCCATCTGCACACATCCCGACATCAAGGCGATTTCGTTCGTCGGATCGACGCATGTGGGCACGCACGTGTACAACCTTGGCAGCCAGCACGGCAAGCGCGTGCAAGCCATGATGGGCGCGAAGAATCATGCCGTCGTGCTACCCGATGCAAACCGCGAGCAGACGTTGAACGCACTTGCCGGCGCAGGTTTTGGCGCGGCAGGGCAGCGTTGCATGGCGACGTCGGTGGTGGTGTTCGTAGGGGCATCGAAGGACTGGTTGCCGGAGCTGGTCGAGCGGGCGCGCGGCTTGACCGTGAACGGCGGCACGGAGGCGAATACGGATGTCGGTCCGGTCGTTTCGCGCGCGGCCAAGGAGCGGATTCTCGGGTTGATCGAAAAGGGCGTGAGCGAAGGCGCGACCTTGTCGCTGGATGGCCGCGACGTGCAAGTGAAGGGTTATGAGAAGGGCAACTTCATCGGCCCGACGGTCTTCTCGGGCGTTACCACTGACATGACCATCTACAAGCAGGAGATCTTCGGCCCGGTGATCTGCGTGCTGGAGGCCGCGACGCTCGATGATGCCATCGCCCTGGTCAACCGCAATCCGATGGGCAACGGTGTGGGCTTGTTCACGCAAAGCGGGGCGGCCGCGCGCAAGTTCCAGAGCGAGATCGATGTCGGTCAGGTCGGCATCAACATCCCCATCCCCGTGCCTGTGCCGTATTTCAGCTTTACCGGCTCACGGGGTTCGAAGCTCGGCGATCTGGGACCATACGGAAAACAGGTCGTGCAGTTCTATACGCAAACGAAAACGGTCACGTCGCGCTGGTTTGACGACGCGACCGTCAACGACGGCGTGAACACCACTATCTCGCTGCGCTAAGCCGGTTGCCCGGTGAAATAAAAAGGAGACAAGCAATGGAAATCGGCTTTATCGGACTGGGCAACATGGGCGGACCCATGGCCGCTAACTTGCTGAAAGCGGGGCATTCGCTGACGGTGTTCGATTTATCGGAGAAGGCGTTGCAGGCGGCTGTCGATGCGGGCGCACGGACCGCGGCATCGCCCCGTGAAGCGGCGCTTAAGAGTGAAGTGGTGGTTACCATGCTGCCGGCCGCCGCGCACGTCAAGGCCGTCTATTTGAACACCGATGGCGTGCTCGCGGGCGTTCGTCCGGGGGTGCCGCTGATCGACAGCAGTACGATCGATCCGGCGACCGCGCGATTGATCGGCGAGAGTGCGTCAAAGCAGGGCAACCCGTTCGCCGATGCCCCCGTATCCGGCGGCACGGGCGGCGCGCAGGCGGGTACGCTGACGTTCATGGTCGGCGCCGATGCAGCGCTGTTCGAAACGCTCAAACCCGTGCTCGCCGGCATGGGCAAGAACATGGTTCATTGCGGCGAAACGGGTACCGGGCAGATCGCGAAAATTTGCAATAACCTGCTGCTCGGCATTTCGATGATCGGCGTGGCGGAAGCGATGAAACTCGGCACGTCGCTCGGGATTGATCCGAACACGCTTGCCGGCGTCATCAACACATCGACGGGACGTTGCTGGAGCGCCGATACGTATAATCCCTACCCCAACGTTTTGCCAAATGCACCGTCGTCCCGAGGGTATACCGGGGGGTTCGGGGCGGATCTCATGTTGAAGGATCTCGGCCTGGCCGTTGATGCAGCGCGTCAAGCCAAGCAACCCATTTTTCTCGGCGCGCTCGCGCAACAGCTTTATCAGACCATGAGCATGCAGGGCTTGGGCGGGTTGGACTTCTCCGCCGTTATCAAGCTGTACAGTCGCGAGGATGCCTGATTAAAACGAACGGTCGCGTGTTCTTGTGACCCGCTTTTATGCGAGCTATTAAGCTGCATCGCAACATGGCATGCCGCTCTGCCATGCCAATCAAGCACACAGGGAATACGATGATTCGCTTCTCCTGATTTTGGCCTATTCTGAAAGCACGACGTTCATGTCTTCGTCTTAATTAGTAAGTAGATGACGAAGTCAGCGAAGCCGCTTTTATTAGTTAAGGCCAGCGAAATGCTGGCGGCAAATAGCCAGGATCAAGGAGAGCCAGATGCAAACATCTCGTCACTTTCACATGGAATTGCGGCACGCCACAATGCCGACCTACGTGTTCAGCTATCTGTTCCCGTTGGTGTTGCTGGCGTATGAGTTATGGCGCGTAGGTTCATGGGTGGCCGTGCGTGGTTTCAACTTCTCGGACTTCAGTTCGATGGGGTATGAGTTCGCGCTGATGCTAGCCGTGTTTGCCATGCAGATCGTGGTTGAAATCGCGTTCATGGCCGCTGCCATGCTGACGAAACATCATGACGTTGCGCATCGTGCGGGTAACTTGCTACTGGGCGTGTTCTGCTCGATGGTCGTGCTGGGATTCGATCTCGCGCTCCAGTATGCGATGTAAGCGGTAGCGTTATTCAGGTTCTCGCAGCAATAAGAAGCCCGTTCGCGCGTTTGCGCGCGCGGGCTTTTTCTTTGGTTTTCTGATGTGCGAATGCGGGTCAGCAACCCACTGCGTTAGGTAACTCTGGCGCTGTTTGCGCGCGTGCTTCAAAACATTTCCTGTTCGCTTCCTTCAGCGCCGTGCGCAAACCCTCCTCGATCACCGGGTGATAGAACGGCAGCTTCAGCATATCTTCCACGGTCATTTCCAGTTGCAGCGCCCATGCAAGCAGATGGCCGAGATGTTCGACGGCCGGCCCGCACGCCTGCGCTCCCAGCAACTTGCCGGTCCTGGCGTGGGCATAGACATGCAGCAAACCGCGGTTTTGCCGCAGCACCCGGCTGCGCCCTTGCGTTTCGAATGACACGGTTCCCGTGACCGTCATCTGCTTTTCGAGATCGTCGTAGGACGCACCGACGCTGGCGACTTGGGGCTCGCAGAATACGATCGAAAACGGCACCTTGCGTTTGACGGATTGAACATTAGGGAAACGCGCGGCGTTGTCGCCGGCGAGTTTGCCTTCGTCGGCGGCATCGGAGAGAAACGGACGCGTGCCGTCGCAGTCGCCGGCCAGGAAGATGCTGCTGTCGCCGCACTGCATTGAACGTTCGTCGAAGAGGGGAACCCCTTTATCGTTGAGTGTTATGCCGGTCTTTTCAAGCCGCAACGAAGCCAGTGCCGGTTTCCTGCCGGCCGCAACGAGTACCCGATCGAAACGCTCGGTGCGTTCAGTCCCGTCCAGTGATTTAAAGCGGAGTGAGGGCTCGCCATCCTGCATCGATTTATCGAGGATGGTCGCGTCGGGATCGAAGTAGAACTCCTGCTGCAGCGCTTTGATCAACGCGTCGCGCACGGGTGTGTCCGTCAACGCACCAACCTTATTTTTTCGGCTGAACATGAACACGTCCACGCCGAGCCGCGCGAATGCCTGGCCGAGTTCGAGTGCAATAGGGCCCGCGCCGAAGACAGCACAGCGCTTGGGCAAGCTCTTCAGATCGAAGACGTCGTCGCTCGTGATGAGATGGTCGCCGAATACTTTGAAGTCTTCTGGAATGACGGATGTTGAACCCGTTGCAATGACCACGCTCCTGGCTTCTACACGCGTGGAGTCATCGATCAAAAGCACGTTGCGCGATTCGAAGCGGGCAAACCCGCGAATCACCGTATCCGGAGGAAACGAATCCGTTTCCTTCAGCACGCCCTTGACGAAATAATCGCGCTCGCTGCGGACATACGCGAGCACATGCTCGCCGTTTGCCTCGAGCGCGTGCGTGCCTTCAATGCCGCGCGGTGCTTGCGCTTTTGCATCGTGCAGGCCATTCGCGGCGGCAAGCAACAGCTTCGAGGGCATGCAGCCCACACGCGCGCAGGTCGTGCCGAACTCGGCGCCTTCTATCAGCACGACTTGTTTGCCTGCGTGCCGCGCGGCACGATACGCCGCCATGCCCGCCGTTCCCGCGCCAATGACGGCGACGTCCACCTTGATCTGCTTCATCGATGCCCCGTTGGTTGATACGCTCAAGCCTAGGCGGAGGCTAGCGGGGCCCTTACTCCGAATCGACCCCGATCGCCGGAAAACGTTCTGTCGGATAGGCGATCTCATCCTGCGACGCGACGATTTCAAGCTCGTAACGCCCGGCCTGGAAAGTGGTCCGGACTACGGCGTTCACTGCGGCAAGCGTGTGTTCCAGCGCGTCGCGTACCGAATCCCCCAGCAGCGTGCGCGCGAGGAATATCGCGCTCGTCAGGTCGCCTACGCCTACCGGTTGCCGGGCAAACGGGTACAGCGGCCGTTGCGTGAACCATGCTTCGGTTTCCGTCACAGCCAGCATGTTGAAGGTATCGGCGCGGCTGTTTTTGTCGATCAGATGTTTAACCAGCACAACCTTCGGACCGCGTGCAATCACCTCCCGGCACGCGGCGACCGCTTCGTCCACCGTCTCGATGGTGCGTCCCGTCAACTTCTGCAATTCGATGTGATTGGGCGTCATGGCATCGGCAATTTCCGGCATCGTGCTCACCAGGAATTCCTGGATGCCGGGTTCGACGTTGCAGCCGCTCGTGGTGCCCATGACGGGGTCGCAGAAAAAGCGCGCTTTCGGGTTGACGGCTTTCACCATCCTGACGATCTCCACCACCGCGGCGCCTTGCTCGGGCGAGCCGAGATAGCCTGACAGGATCGCGTTGCAGCGCGACAGAACGCCGATTGCGCCGATCCCTTCGATCACCCGTGTCAGTTCGTCAGCGTCGACGACGCTGCCGGTCCAGCGGCCGTATTGCGTGTGATTCGAGAACTGCACGGTGTTGAGCGGCCAGACGTTGACTCCCATGCGGCGCATTGGGAAAACGGCAGCGCTGTTGCCTGCGTGGCCGAAGACCACGTGTGACTGGATGCTGAGGACGTTGTTCATGATGGTTTTCGCAGGGTGCAGGACAGCGGCCGGGGCCGCGCACGAAATTGCATGCATGTTAGACATGCCAGACATCATTGTGCCGTGATTTTCGCTCGCGCCGAAAGAACCCTCCTATAAATCCCGAACGGGAGCGAAATCCACTTGGCATGGGGATTGCTAAACCTTTACCCGCTGCCGCATCGCCGGCCACCGGTCCAAGCCGGATCCATCGGATTACAGAGCGATATTGACGGCCCTGTTTGTCAATTTCCGAAAAGCAGGTGCGAACTATTCACCTTTGCAGCAAAATCATCCCAACAAGCTTAATCGATCGTCGTTTGAATCCTCTGGAGAAAACCGCCACAAGCACTTTGAATCATTCGCCAGCAAGCACCGATAAACGGCTGGAATAAGCTAGAAACAGGCCAGAGACAGGCCGCAAAACAGGAGGTCGGTATGGAGACGCTGACAGGAAGTCGTACGGATCTGCAGAAGAACACGCTGGCTATCGTTCTCGCGGGCGGCCGGGGCACTCGCCTCGGGCCGCTCACGAACAAGCGCGTCAAACCAGCAGTGCACTTCGGTGGCAAATACCGGATCGTGGACTTCGCATTGTCGAATTGCCTGAATTCGGGCATCCGGCGCATCGCGGTCGTCACGCAATACAAGGCACATTCGCTCTTGCGGCACTTGCAGCGCGGCTGGGGTTTCCTGCGCGGCGAGTTCAACGAGTTCATCGATATCTGGCCGGCTCAGCAACGCGTGGACTCAAGCTGGTATCGCGGAACGGCAGATGCGGTGTTCCAGAATCTCGACATCATTCGCTCGATCGGCCCCGAGTACATCATCGTGCTGGCTGGCGACCACATCTACAAGCAGGACTACACGCGCATGGTCCTCGACCACGTCGAGAGCGGCGCGGATTGCACGGTCGGGTGTATCGAGGTCCCGCGCATGGAAGCCACCGCGTTTGGCGTGATGCACGTCGACGCGCAGCGCCGCGTGACCGCCTTCCTGGAAAAGCCCGACGATCCGCCTGCCATGCCCGGCAAGCCCGACGTCGCGCTCGCGAGCATGGGCATCTATGTGTTCAGCGCGAAGTATTTGTATCAACTGCTCGAAGAGAACATCACGTTGTCCGATACGGACCACGACTTCGGCAAGGACATCCTGCCGCGCGTGGTGACCAGCGGCCGGGCTATCGCACATCCGTTCGGGATGTCGTGCGTGACTTCCGAAACCGATCCGAACGCACCGCCGTATTGGCGCGACGTGGGTACCGTGGACGCGTACTGGTCGGCGAACCTGGACCTGGCGTCGACCATTCCGGCGCTCGATCTCTACGACCGCAAGTGGCCGATCTGGACCAATCAGGAGCAGTTGCCGCCGGGCAAGTTCGTGCGGGATCTGCACGGGCAGCAGGGCGCGATCAACAATCTGCTCGTCTGCGGCGGCTGCGTGATCTCAGGCTCGCAAGTGGCGCGTTCGGTGTTTTCATCGGCGGTGCGGGTGCATTCGTTCTGTCACATCAACGAAGCCGTGCTGTTGCCGCAGGTCACGGTCGGGCCGAGTTGCCGCTTGAAACGCGTCGTGATCGACCGGGGTTGCACGTTGCCGGAGGGCCTCGTCATTGGCGAGGATCCCGATTACGATGCGGAGCGTTTTTTCCGCACTGAAAATGGCGTGGTGCTCGTGACACAGGATGCATTGACACGTCTCGGACAAGCCAAGCAGTCATAATCCGGACCACCGGAACAAGCCAATGGGGAACCGATGACCGTATGCGTGCTGCATGTTGCAGCGGAGATGTATCCGCTTTTGAAAACCGGCGGCCTCGCCGATGTCGTGGGGGCGTTGCCGCCGGCCCAGACGCAACTGGGCACCAATGCCCGCGTGATCTTGCCGGCGTTTCCTTCCGTTGTTGCCGGTCTAAAGCGGATCGAGCCGGTGGCGGACCTCGGCTGGGCGTTTGGTATCGATAACGTGCGGCTTGAGCGGGGCGTGCTGGAGCCGCACGGAGTCGTGGTCTACATAGTGCGCGCCGATGCGTTTTACGACCGGCCGGGCAATCCGTATCTCGACGCCTCGCATACTCAATATGCCGACAGCGACCGGCGTTTCGCGCTGCTTGGCTGGGCGGCGGCGCGTCTGGCGAACGGTGCCGATCCCGCATGGAAACCGCACGTCCTGCACGCGCACGACTGGCACGCCGGACTCGCGCCGGCGTATCTGCGGGCGCGAGAGCGGGAGGGCGTCGCGCGTGTGCCGTCGGTCATGACGGTCCATAACCTCGCTTATCAAGGCGTGTTTCCTGCGTCGGAATTCGGCGTGCTTCAACTGCCGGCGGATTTTTTCTCCGTCGATGGCGTCGAGTTTTACGGTCATCTCTCGTTTCTTAAAGCCGGGTTGTTCTATGCAGACCGCATCACGACCGTTAGCCCGACTTATGCGCGCGAGATTCAGACCCATGCACAAGGCGCGGGGCTCGATGGTTTGCTGCGCCACCGCACGCACGACATCAGCGGGATTCTCAACGGCGTCGATCAGACGGTATGGAATCCGGCGACGGATACCGCCATCGACACGCAGTATTCGGTTGAGAAGCTGACGGGAAAAGGGAAGTGCAAAGCCGCGTTGCAGGAACGCGTCGGCCTCGCGCGTGAGCCGGACGCGTTGCTGTTTGGCGTGGTGAGCCGGTTGACCGAGCAGAAGGGCATCGACCTGTTGTTGTCGGCTATTCCCGATATCGTCCAGCGTGGCGGTCAGCTGGTTGTGCTCGGTACAGGCGATCCGGCGCTGGAAAGCGGCCTTAAGAAAGCCGCGCTGGCGCATCCGCACGCGGTCGCGGTCGAGCTTGGATTCGACGAAACGCTTTCACATTCGATTATCGCGGGCAGCGACATTGTGATGGTGCCGTCGCGTTTCGAACCGTGCGGCCTGACGCAGTTGTACGCGCTGGCGTATGGGTCGCTGCCGCTCGTTCATTGCGTGGGCGGTCTTGCCGATACCGTGGTGGATACATCGCTGGAGAATCTCGCCGATGATCTCGCCACCGGTTTCGTCTTCGAGAAATTCGACCGGCCATCGATCGTCGCGGCCATTCGCCGAGCGTTCGCATTGAAGCAGCGGCGGCTGGAATGGAAAGCTGTCGAGCGCCGCGCGATGACGCAGGACTTCGGCTGGGAAGCGTCGGCTCTGCGATACGTGGATGTGTATCGCGAGTTGATCGGAACGAGCGTGCGCTAGTTGTTCAGTTTGCGGGCGGCGCGGGCGGCGTTAAATATCTGGCGAATCGGCGTTTAACAGCGAAAGCCCGACGGTTTTGCAGATGAACTCGCCGATACAGTCAACGTCCGCCAGCGGCAGAAGCGGTATGGCGGGTACGTCATGAAGGCCCGGTGCGTCGTCGGTGGCGATGGCAAGGATTGCTGTATCGGTTCGATACAGCGGGTCTTTACCCACGTCCGGACGCACGACCTCGATGCGCGGCAACGCTTCGCGCGTGAAGCCCTCCACCAGCGTCAGGTCGGAGGGCAAAAGCCGTGCGACAAGATCTGCGAATGGCGGCTCGGGTGCATCGTGCAGTTCGCGCACGATGGCGTAACGATACGGCGAAGCGATCAATACCTCGCCCGCTCCCGCCGCGCGATAACGCGCGCTGTCCTTGCCCGGCGGCTCGAGATCAATGGAATGATGACTGTGTTTCACCACGTTCACTACCCAACCGCGTGCGTGGAACCAGGGCAGGAGCGCCTCGATCAACGTCGTCTTACCCTGTCCCGAACGCCCGCAAATCCCGAAGATGCGCAGCTTCGCCGCTGCTTCTGTCATATCGCTACCCCGTTCTTTCTTGATTGTTGGCGCGTGCCATCGCTTCCATTAATAGCGCCGCTCGGCGAGATTGACTGCGAGCACAGTGCAGAGGGTACCAGCGGACGCGGCAAACACCGAGTAGCCGCCGCCCACAGCCGGCGATGTTTTTCTTCCTTTCGGTCGGATCCGAAAGGTGTAAAACTTGGGGCTTGGCGCACTCGGCGAGGGCGCTTTCGCCGCTCCGTTGCAACGCAGCAAACCGCTGGCTACGAGGACCGACATGGCTGAAGACGACTTGAAGATCACCGTTTCACCGCAGCAATTTTCCATCGACGTGATGCTGGAAAAGTATGCGAAGGGTGACGAAACGCGCATCGAAGACATTTACCTCCGGGTCGCGCGAGGCGTGGCGCTCGCGGAACCCGAGGCGCGGCGCAAGCAGGTCGAGACGGAGTTCTTCGAGAATTTCCAGCGGGGTGCGCTAGGCGCGGGCCGCATCATGAGCGCGGCCGGCACAGGGATCCAGGCAACCCTCATCAACTGCTTCGTGCAGCCCGTGGGCGACGCGATCCAGGGCGTCGACGAGAACGGTTTGCCGGGTATCTACGTCGCGCTGTTGCAGGCGGCCGAAACCATGCGGCGCGGCGGCGGTGTGGGTTACAACTTTTCCGCGATCCGTCCGAAGGGTGCGCGCGTGCATTCCACGGGGTCATCGGCGTCGGGTCCGTGCAGTTACATGGATGTCTTCGATGCATCATGCAGGACCGTGGAAAGCGCGGGCTCGCGGCGCGGTGCGCAGATGGGCATTCTCGATTGCTCGCATCCTGACCTGCTCGAATTTATCGCGGCAAAGCATGTGAAGGGGCGCTGGAACAACTTCAACGTATCGGTCGCGGTGACGGACGAGTTCATGCAGGCGGTTGCCGACGACGCCCCGTGGGAACTCGTGCATCGCGCGGAACCGTCGCCCGCGTTCAAGGCATCAGCCGACGCACGGCAACGCGACGACGGTTTGTGGGTCTATCGCGAAGTGCGTGCACGGGAAGTGTGGGACACGATCATGCGTTCGACCTATGACGTCGCGGAACCGGGCGTGGTGTTCGTATCGCGCATGAACGACGACAACAATCTGCGTGCCGTCGAGACCATTCGCGCGACGAATCCGTGCGGCGAGCAGCCGTTACCCGCGTATGGCTGCTGCAACCTCGGACCGTTGAACCTGACGCGATTCGTGCGCGAACCATTCGCGCAGCGTCACGGAGGCACGCCTGTATTCGACTGGGACGGCCTCGCGAAAAGCACACGCACGCAAGTTCGTTTTCTCGACGATGTGCTCGACGTGACGCTCTGGCCGTTGCCCGAGCAAGACAAGGAAGCGCAGGCCAAGCGGCGTATTGGCGTGGGTTTTACCGGCCTCGGCGATACGCTCGTCATGCTGGGCGTGCGCTATAGCTCGCAGGAAGGCCGAGACTTTGCGGCACGCGTGGCGCGGACCATGCGCGACGAGGCGTATCGCGCGTCGGTGGAACTGGCTCGGGAGCGGGGGGCGTTCCCGCTCTTCGATGCGCAAAAGTACCTTGAAACAGGCACTTTTGCGTCTCGCTTGCCGGATGACATCAAGGCGGAGATTCATCGCGACGGCATTCGCAACAGCCACCTGCTCTCCATTGCGCCGACCGGCACCGTGAGTCTGGCGTTCGCTGACAACGCGTCGAACGGCATCGAACCGGCGTTCTCATGGACCTATCAGCGCAACAAGCGCATGGCCGACGGCAGCCGGCAATCGTTCGCGGTGGAGGATCATGCGTACCGGCTGTATCGCGAGCTGGGTGGAGACATAAAGGCGTTGCCGGATTACTTCGTGAGCGCGCTCGATATGTCCGCGAACGATCATCTGGAAATGATGGCGGCGGTGCAGCCTTTCGTCGATACATCAATCTCGAAGACGGTAAATGTGCCCGCCGATTATCCGTTCGAGGCATTCAAGGATCTCTACTTCGATGCATGGCGCCGGGGCCTGAAGGGACTCGCCACGTACCGTCCGAACGAGACGCTGGGCGCGGTGTTGTCAGTGACGCCCGAGACGCCTGCCATTGTTGCATCCGATCCTTCGGACGCCGCTGATGCCGAGGTTGAACTGGACCCGTTGCGGATTGCCGTCGATCATCGCCCACGGGGCGAGTTGCCGGCGATCATCGAGAAGGTGGAGTACCTCACGCAGGCCGGCAAGAAGTCGCTTTATGTGGCGGTGTCGTTCATGGAGATCACGGGGCGGCTGGGCGGGGAGGATGTCACTATCGAGCGGCCCATCGAGTTCTTCATTCCGACGGGTCAACGCGACGAATCGCAGCAGTGGATCACGGCGACCATGCGCTCGTTGTCGCTGGCGGCGCGGGGCGGGTTTGTCGCGCGTAATCTGCAGGACATGCGCAAGGTGTCGTGGGATCGCGGACAGGTGCGTCTTGGCGACGTCGAGCGTCTCGATGGACACAAGGCGCCGCGTTGGCACGACTCCGAAGTTGCGGCGCTTGCGTATGCGATCCAGCAGATTCTGTATCGACGTGGCTTCCTCGATATCGAGGGTGGCCAGGTACCATCGCGCGTGCTTGCACAACGTCGGCATGAGAGTGCACAGGCTGAGGTTGTATCAGCGCCATCCGATTCTACCGATGACGACATCACGGCAGTCATGGAGAACAGCGCAGATGCAGCCAACCCGCACGCGCTGCTGCCGATCCCAGGCCGCAAGTGCCCGACTTGCGGGGCCAATGCGATGATCCGCAAGGATGGCTGTGACTTCTGTACGGCGTGCGGTGAAGTCGGCGCTTGCGGATGATTGAAGCCGAGTGCCTGATCGCCTCCGACCGCGACCATGCACTCGGTTGAGTGGCTCCTACTTCGTTACCGCGGACCCAATAGTCCGCGATAACGAAGCGTTGAAACATCAAGTCCGTCGTTTATTGCGCCAACTCTACTGCCTGACGTTCGCGTGTTGCTTGCGGCCTGTACGGCTGCCATTGCGGTGATTCAGGCAGCCAGTCGTCGAGTGCCGAGAAGTCTTCAAGGGGTGCTGATTCATTCATGATGGACTCCTGGCCTTATTGAACGTTGACCTTGCCGCTCTGAGTCACCGAGCCGTTCGCAAACTCCACCACTGAGCGATTGCGTTGTTCTGCAACCGCCTCTTCGCGCGCGCGTTGTTCATTTTGGGCTGCTATGGCATTGCCGGCCATGCTGCGGTCCGGATACGTATTGCGGTTCAGCGCGGGCAGCGTGCCATTTGCATAGGCTGCGGCCAATTCTGCGCGCACTTGGGCGCGTGTCATGGTGCTTTCCGAGGTGGTTGCTGTTTGATACGTGCCTGCGTGACCGATGCCACCATCGGCGAATGCAGTCGTGGAAACGACGGCCGAAATAGCCGAAAGCGAGAGTGTTGCGATAGCGGTTTTCATGCGTGTTGCTCCTGTCGATTCATACGAAAGCATTGAACGGAGTCGATGCAATCGGACTGATAGCGGGGCAGTGAAGGCGAGGGACTTAGTTAGCCAGACAACTAAGCAACGGGCCGCGCTGCGACAGGACCAAATGTAGTCAAGCGAGGACTGGGGATAAATGCCTATTGAGCGAATTCATTAGTCGCGCTAGGCGAATAATCGCAAAAGCCCTTATGGCAAGGGCTTTTGCGATGAAACCAGTATTTGCGAAAGGGACTTAAGCCCTTAACTGCGAGAGGGTTTTCGTTCGCACTCGGTCGGGGGGATGCTGTGTTGCAGGGGGGGCGGGGGTAATGGTCGGGGTCGATGCCGGGTTGGTGCTTTCGGCCTTAGTGGTCTGCGTGAGTTAGCTGTATTTTTTATCAC
>NZ_JALPRJ010000048.1 GCF_030464885.1 Caballeronia sp. SEWSISQ10-4 2
GCAGCAAGCCGACAAAACCAGCCGCAAGCACGCCGGCCCATGGCGAGCCGGTCAGCAACGATGCGGCGTAACCGCTCATCGCGCCCGACACGAGAATGCCCTCGAGCCCAAGATTTACCCGCCCGCCCTTCTCGGTCAGGCATTCGCCCAGGCTCACGAACAGATAAGGCGTGCTGACGCGGATCGCGCCGGCGAAGAGGGACAGCAGCAGGATCACAAAGGGTGAATGTGCGTCAGGCATGGGTTTGCTCCATCGGCAGGTTGATGTCGGCGAGTGCGGCGGCTTGCAGTTGCACTCGCCACGCGGCGATCCTGCCGCCCAGCGCTTCCCATGCCAGCAGGTTCGCGAACAGCAGGCCTTGCAGCACAAGCGTGGTGGCATCGGGAAGATCGAGCCGGCGTTGCAGCAGGCTGCCGCTCGCTTCGATCCCGCCGATCATCAGCGCGCACACAATGATCGCGAGCGGATTCTGGCGGGCGGCGAAGGCGACGAGAATGCCCGCGTATCCGTAACCGGCGAGTAGCGACGCGTTCGCGCTGCCCTGCACCGCCGCCACTTCGAACATGCCGGCAAGACCCGCCGCCGCGCCGCCAAGCGCGCAGGCGGCCAGCGCAAGCAGGTTCACCGGCAAGCCGACCAGTCGCGCCGCGCGATTGCTGCCGCCGACCACGCGCATCGCAAAGCCCTTGGTGCTGTACTTGACGAAGACCCACGCGGCGATGCACGCGAGGATGCCCCAGAAGAGGCCCCAGTGCACTTCGAGGCCCGGGAACGATCCGATCATCATCGATGGGGGAACGGGGAGCGTAGAGGGCTTGTTGAGACTTGCCGGATCGCGCAACGGTCCTTCGACCAGATGCTTGAACAGCGCAATGGCGATGTAAGCCATCAACAAGCTGCTAATGGTCTCATTGACCCCACGCCATTGCCGCAGCGCGCCCACCGCGCCGATCCAGACTGCGCCCGCCAGCATGCCCGCGAGCGCCATCAACGGTGTGGCGATCAGCCATGGTGTGCTGGTCGGAAGCATCTCCGGAACGATCGCCGCGCACATGCCGCCCAGCGCCAGCGCGCCCTCGCCCCCAATGACGATCAATCCGACCTGCGCGGGCAACGCGACGCACAACGCGGTCAGCATCAAAGGCGAAGCCCGCAGTAAAGTGCTTTGCCAGGCGAACGACGAGCCGAACGCGCCCTGGAAAATCAGGCCGACGGCATCCAGGACCGGTTGCCCCTGCACCAGCAGGAATAACGAAAACAGCACCAGGGTTCCGACAAGCGCGAGCACCGTCGGGATCGCCGGCAACAAGGCGAGCAACACGCGGGCAGTCCGGGCATTGGGACGCATCACGACTCCTCATGAGATTAGCATGACTAATCATCAGATCTGGCCGGCCACGCCCGCCACGAGATAATTCATGCTCTCAAGCGTGTAGTCGGTCTGCACGTGGCTCGTTCCGGAGGCGATCGCGGTGCCCCCTTTGTTATCTTTCACCGGCCCCTTGAAGATCACGAAGTCGCCCGCCATCATGCTGGCCTTGATCGTGTCCGCGGCCTTCTTCGCGTCGGGCGTGACCTTAGCGCCGTATGGCGACATCTTGACGAAACCTTCCTTGAGACCGCCGCGCAGCACGTTGGGCTGCGGCTTGCCGGCCTGCGCGTCGGCGACCAGTTCCTTATAGGGCGTCGCCCAGTCCCACTCCGCGCCGGTGAGATAACCCTTGGGTGCGAGGGCAGCCTGGTTCGCGTGATAACCGCAACTCATCGCGCCGCGCTTTTCCGCCGTTTCCACCACGACCTTCGGCACGTCTATGTGGCACGTCAGCACGTCGCAACCCTGATCGACGAGACTGTTGGTGGCTTCCGCTTCCTTCACGGGCATCCACCAGTCGCCGGTGAAAATAACCTGCGTGGTGATGGCGGGATCGACGGACTGCGCACCAAGCGTGAACGAGTTGATATTGCGCAGCACCTGCGAAATCGGCTTGGCGGCAACGAAGCCAAGCTTCTTGCTCTTGGTCATGTGGCCCGCGACCACGCCGTTCAGATACTGGCATTGATCGATATAACCAAAATAGCTGGCGATATTAGGTGGATTGCCCTGCTTCCATAAACCACCGCAATGCGCGAACCGGACGTTCGGATACTTGGCGGCCATCTTGAGCACATGCGGATCGAAGTAACCGAACGAGGTCGCGAAAATGAGCGTTGCGCCGTCTTGTTCGATCATCGCTTCCATGGTCCTCTGGACCGCTATGGTCTCGGGCACGTTCTCTTCTTCAACGACCTTCACGTTCGGCAGCCTCTTGATGATCGCCGCCGCCGACGCCTGCGCCTGGTTGTAGCCATAATCGCCGCGCGTGCCGACATAGATCACGCCAACGGTTGTTTTCCCCGCAGCGAACACCGACTGGAACGGGGCCATGGTCGCGAGTGCCAACAGGCTCGCGTCTTTGATAAAAGTGCGGCGGCTAGTCATGTCATTCGACTCCTGGTTAGCGGTGATTGAGCTGTTTTCTGGGTTCTGCTTGAAAATATTTTTCATGAAAGACGACATCGAAATTCTCCTCTTATTGAGCCGTGCAAGGGACATCCCAATTGCTCTACTCATGCGTTGTGCGGTTGCCCATTCGCCCGCCCCAACCACATGCTGTCGTAACAAAATTGGTTGTATGCATAATTTGCTTACACACTGACATCACTAAAGAAAAAAACGTGCCAGTTCGATCAACCGGAATGGATCGCCTAACGACCGCGTCGATAGAACCTGCACGCAAGGGCGTATCTGTGCGTTCGTCGAACGCGCGGCCATAGATGATACGGGCCGGACGTAGGCGCCAAGTTAAACGGTAGGCACCCTAATCAGACACGTTTGGTTCGAGTTGGTGCAAATTTGCCCAACTATGCACGCACGCGACTTGCTGCTCCGTGGCAGAAAACGCCTGGCGTTCTCTTTCAACGACGAAATTTAGGATGTGGAACAGTTCTTTCTTTGAAAGTAAGCAAATTATGCGTACTATATGTCCAGACTTCTGCTTTTGAAGTCGTGCAACGATCAAAGTTCAACGGTGACTCAAGGATTGACTCATGACTGACAGGCTCGGCTACCGGCTCAAGATCGGCGTCGTTACTCCATCAACCAACACTACGGTTCAACCGGAAATGGATAGCATGCGGCCACCGGGGGTGACAAACCATATATCGCGCATTCACATAAGCGACTTGCCACTAGGTAACGACATCCAGTTCACCGCTATGGTCGACGCCATCGAGTCGGGCCTGTTTCCCGCTGTCGATCTTGTCATGCCTTGCGCACCCGATCACCTGCTAATGGGCATGTCTATCCCGACCTTTTGGGGTGGTGCCAGAGGCGCAACGGCATTGCACGCGTGCATGGAACAACAGCCGGCATTCCTGTGACAATGGGATCACACGCCTGCGTGGCGGAACTTCAGTGTTTCCCAAACGTTCGCCGTCTCGGCATACTGACGTCCTATCAACCTGTCGGCGATGCAAATGTCTCTCGTTTCTTCGAGGAAAGTGGATATGACGTCGCCGCCGTTCATAGCTTGAAGAGGCCAAGCGAGGTACAGATTGCACATGCGACCGGCGACATCGCGGCATTGGCAGCGTTGAATGTTGATGCACTGGTGCAGGTCGGAACCGATCTCGCTGTCGGCGATCTCGTGACGTCAGCGAAGCAGTCGCTCGGGATTCCTGTAATCGCGATCAATACTGCGACGTACTGGCTGGCGCTCAAACGATCTGGTATAGCAGATCGTCTACCCGGTCATGGCCGGCTGACGACGGATTTCTGACAGTTCGACAGCGATCGCGTCAAGACCACCGGCTCTCTCACAAACCACAATCATGACTTCCATGCACTCTATGCCTCTCCATTCCGACGAACTTGGCAGCGGCGAAGCGCTGCGGCGCCTCGAAGCATTGGGACTCGCCCTGCCGGCTACATTGAAGCCGCGCGGTACGTTCAAGCCTTTCACGAAATGCGGTTCACTGGTCTTTTTATCGGGTCAAATTTGTGAATGGGAGGGTGAAGTTCAATTCGCAGGGCCCGTCGGATCCATACACGGCCTCGAGGCTGCCCAGCATGCTGCGCAGATTTGCGCCTTGAACCTGCTTGCCGCTTTGAAGCTTGCTGTGGACGGCGATTTCGACCGCGTCGTTGCCTGCCATCGCATGGGAGGATTTGTCTATTGCGTTCCAGGCTATCTCGACGTTCCCCAGGTCATTAATGGAGCTTCGAATCTGATGTTCGAGCTTTTCGGTGAGCGCGGCAGACATGCCCGCACGGCGGTCGGCGTGGCAACGCTACCTGCGGGCGCGAGCGTTGAGGTCGACGCCATCTTCGAGGTACGCTGAGCGGCACCGCGGCGAAGTATTCGGGACTTGATCAAGGGGGAAGTGATGCGTTCTACAGGTCGTAAGGTTGGAAAGCAAGTCGAAATAGCAAGCGATACAGAGATAAAAAAGATCGGTCTGCGCGAGAAAGCGGGCTCCGTGGCGGCAAGGGCCTCGAGCAATCCGATGCCGCGCAATGGCCCCGCGACTGCAGAGCGCATCCTGCGGGCGGCGATCGACGAGTTTGCAGAACATGGATACATGGGCGCACGCGTCGACGCGATCGCCAAACGTGCAAATGCGAACATGCGCATGCTTTACCACTATTTCGGCAACAAGAACGAGTTGTACGTTAAGGTTCTCGAGAGTGTATTTGGCGACATCCGCGAACAAGAGTCTAAGCTGAACCTGAAGGATGTAGCGCCACTCGATGCCATGATTCGCCTTTTCGATTTCACCTATTCGCACTTTGCCGCGAATCCGCTTTTCATCCGCATTCTCACCGGCGAAAACTTCGCCGAAGCGCGGCATCTGCACGAATCGCAGATGGTGCCGGCCTTGACCTCACCGCTGCTTGGGACGATAAAGGACGTGTTGAAACGCGGCGAAACGCAAGGAATTTTTCGCAAAGGGATCGACGCATTGCAACTGTACGTCAGCATGGTATCCCTGAGCTACTTTCATATTTCCAACGCTCCGACACTGTCGTGGATTTTTAGTGTCGACTTGCGAAGCCCGAAATGGCGAGCAGCGCGGCAAGATCATGCGCGAAGTATGCTGCTCAGCTATCTTCTGTCGAACTCAAATGTGTCGCCCAAAGGCTCTCGAAAAACAGCGCCAACGAGCGTTGTCAAGACCCGTTTGCCAAGTAAATCCTAATGGCACATCAACATGCGGCTTTCGCTTCGGAAAAGGACACGCCGTGATGGCAACGACTTGGCATGACGCTTCGCATTGAATCTAAATCAACAAGCGAAGTTCGAGGGCATGTCACGTTGGCATGCCCTCGAACTTTCCCTGTAGGAGAATTTATCCCTTTCGTAGCGCAGATGTGCTACTTGCCAATTTGGGTGACGCACAAAGAGGGTGCCAGATAGCGCATTCTTGCTTTTCATAGCTTGTAGTCCTCTATGATTTCAGGCAGTTAGCTCGTCATGAAAAATTGGCATATGTCTTGCGTACCTTAAAGTATGCATAACTCTGCATTAACCCTTAATTGCGCAGACGGTGACGCCTCTCTCCATGACAAGCATTCAAACCAACCTGCCTCAGATCGGCAGCGCAGGCGACGCTGGCAAGTGCGACGATGCGCTATATGGGGTCGCTTCAGAGAACGAAAATAAAGCACGTTAAGCCGATGAAAGCCCGAGCTTAGGTATCCAGCTATGGTGCGGCGAACGCCTCATCCATCTGCCGGGCGCGCTTGACCTCGTCGCTCTGCAGGTAGATCAAATGTGCTGCAGCACATTTGATCTACCTGCACACGCCCGGCGAAGATCGCCACCGGGAGACCGAGGAAAAGCACCGCATCGACTGGTAGTCACCGCCAAAAATTGCACAAAAAGGTCGATTAACCGAACCAGCGAACGGGACACGCAGCCCAGTTTCCCAGTTGCGTGCAGTTGGAGATCTAGCCGTCACCGTGACTTCCCGACAAGGTGACAGGCTACCGAATTGCGTAGCGTTGCCGGATGCGCTCTTCGTCAGCACGTAACTCTTCGAAATACTGCGCCTCGGTGGGCTCCGGGAGAAGATCGGCAACTGTCCTTGGGTCGCTACCTGGCAGCCCCGCCAGCCGCTGAAGCAACGCCGCATGTTCCGACTTGCACTCAACCGGGAATACGCGTACGCCCGCCGTGAGTAGCCAGATAGTTCGGGTGATTCCATTCGTGAAACCGAGCAGGTTCGAATGTGGTCCTTCCTGCCACTCAACATACTTTCGGATACCGAAATAACGAGACCTCACTATCTTTACCTGTTCGACATATACACCACACGAAACAGAAGCGAGCGGCACCGGATTCCATTCACCCTTCGAGAAACCAGCTTCGGCATGATGAAACTTGTAGTCGGACGGCCAGTCTTTCGGGCCAAGGTGCGCGACTTCCGGATGACTGCTGTACGGTTGCCGCCAGAGTTCCAGAAAACGGGTTGCGTCTACCTCGACCACAGCCCTGCAAACGGAGGGATCGGCGACGGACATAAAGACGTCGCCGCGCGTGACGGTAGGAACCCGAAACACGGCCTGCCGTTTGCCGGAAATTCTTGCGATAGTGTGGAGCGTTTCCATTATTCGTTGATCCTGACACGTAAAGCCAGCCCGCCTGCGCAGGCCGATGCCGTCCTCCGACTAGCTCGCCGTGATAACGTCGATCCCGGCGAACAAAATGAAACATCGACCGACGATCATCGGACCGGGACCGCACCTGGCCGATGGGAGTCTTGGCCAGCGCCTCTTGCGCGACAACCCCGGCCGAAGAAAAGCACCGCATTGACTGGTAGGCCGGTCAGGTCACCGCCGTCATGAATCGGAATCCTCTCCTTCAATCTTCTTCTCCCACGCGATGCTCGCATCGAGCGCGCGGCGCATTTCCTTCGCCCAAATGGAAAGCTGGGAAATTCTATGGCTGTACCAGGTCTCGAGCGGAATGAAGTAGGCCTCCAGATAAGGGACCAATGAACCCGACCAGGCGCCAATATGGAGTCGACCGTTGAGCGCGTCACGAAACGCGGCGTGCTCGCCGTATCTTGCCGCGAGCCTTTCCATGGCCGGATGCCAGGCGGTATTTCCGGCATCGTCCTTTTCGAAGAGCGGATAGAATTCGCAGAGAAACGACACGCGAGTGGGCGCATCGGCATCCGCCCACTCGAAGCACTCTGCCTCGGGAATACCGTACAAGGGATACGTCATTCAGCAGCTCAGATTCCACACCGATCGTGATGCCCGAATCCGCGTCAAAAACGGTCTCAAAATCCCGCTGTCGAACGTTTTCCCTCGAGGGAGACCTAGCGTTTATCGCTTCGACAAAAGAGTAATAGCGGTCGAACGCCGCGTCGATATCAAGTTCAAGGTCGCGTGCCTCGGGATTGCTGTCATCCGGGTCATCGATGCACACACGCAGACAGTCCGAAAAATAGACCTGGAGAGCAACGCGTAGTACGGGAGCGTGGCCATTTATAGTACGGATCATTCGCGTCTGCTCCTTGGCTTTTTTCAAAGCGTTGGTATCCAGTCCGTTCGTTCGACCCTTTCGTCCAGAGCGAGCGTCGAGCGTTTTCCGTCGAAGTGGCACAGAAATCCCGCTCCCTTGCCATCCGTTCCTGCCACGCCGGTGCACGGACCGATGTTCTCAGTAAAAAGCTCGCGCTCTGTATCGGTCGGCAGGAGGATTCTGAAAGCCCGTTGTCTTACTTTTGCGACCATCTCATTCTCTCTTGTTGTATCCAGCGGGGCTCACGATTGCGTGTGCATCACCGCCGGCTTGTTGATTGATAAAAAAGAAGCCGACCTCACAAAGGTCGGCTTCTCGTTCGGGGGATATCCCGGCTGGGTTGCTCTGATGTCCTATTCTGTTTCCGGCGCATACCCCAGCTCTCGCTGGTGGCGAATGGACAGCAACAACACACGCGTGTCTGAGTGCGCGTACAAAATCAGATGGGAGCGCATGATGTATTCCCGCAGTTCAGGCAGGTTTGCTTCACTGGCCAGCCGCAGCACGCGTTCCAACCGGCTCTGACCCTCGACCGAATTCGCGGCAAGTACGCCCGCTGGACGGCCAATTTTCGGATGGATCGCCACGAGATCGCCGAACCGGTGGATCTCGCTTATCAGGTCGTCCATCCTGCCTGCTGCTGAACTTACGTCTTGCACCAACAAGAACTCTTGAATCGTCTCCAGCCGTTCTTCCAGGGTCTCCGCAAAATCAACACGCATCATTTCTTGGACGGAGCACGACGCCGCATTGTGTCGCGCAGTTCAGCCAGAGGTTTGGTCCGGCCAGCAAGTGCATCCCGGAGACCCTTCTCGGCGTCATCCAGCATGACCAGTCGGCCGTGTTCCGCTTCGAGGGCGTGGTAATAATCCAGCTTCCGTGCGTCGACAATCGCCACGTACGCTGAGCCGTTCTTCGTCAGAACCTTCTCGGCGCCTGCGACCACATCCTCCGCCAGCTCCGTCAGGCGTGACCGGGCCTCACTAATTGGTACCACATCATGGGTTCGGAATGACATAGTTGAATCCTGTACGAAATTCGTTAACAGAAATGTACAAACATTCGGGCGAACAGTCAAGCCAACCCGTCCGCGCGCTGCTCCATCAAGTCTCTGGTTCATTCGTCGTCGAAGTTGAAGTTGAGCCTCTTCGGCGCGAGCCATGCCACCAGGTCAACCTGCTCCTGACAGATCGTCCGGGCAATCGAAAGCTCGATGAGTCAGCTCCGCCTATAGGCTTCCTCGAACCGACTTGAAATCAGCCCAAAATGTAGTAACATGGCTACATTCATTAAGGAGGCTCACCGTGAACGCCACGACTATTTCCAGCCGCGAATTCAATCAGTCGGCAAGCGAAGCCAAGAAGGCTTCCGCGAACGGGCCTGTGTTCATTACGGATCGGGGGCGGCCGTCTCACGTTCTGTTGAACATCGATGAATACCGCCGCCTCGCTGGTGGCTTTACGACACTGCTCGAAGCGGTAGCCATGAAGAACGATGACGTCGACGATGGATTCGAAGCGCCGCGCGCGGAAATCGGGATCCGTGCGGCTGACCTGGACGACTGATGTTTCTGCTTGATACGAACGTAATTTCAGAAATCCGTAAACCGAAGACCGCCGACCTGAACGTGATCGCGTGGGCATCTTCTGTTCCGTCCGCTGCGCTGTTTCTTTCCGCCATTACAGTACTTGAGCTGGAACTCGGTGTCCTGCAGCGGGAACGGAAAGACCCGGTACAAGGTGTGGCTCTGCGCAGATGGCTCGAGGGCCAGATCCTCCCACAGTTCACGGGGCGGGTTCTGGCATTCGACCAGGTAGTCGCACTTCGTTGCGCCCGGTTGCACGTTCCGGATCCGCGCGCGGAGCGCGATGCCATTATCGCCGCGACGGCGCTTGCGCACGGGATGACCGTGGTGACTCGTAACATCAAGGACTTCGAGGCTACTGGCGTGCCGTTGCTGAATCCGTGGAAGTCACAGCCATAAGTCATTCCTAATCTGACGCCTGATCGTCCGAAGTCCGGTTTCGACGAACCCCGAATCACTTGCCCTCGGGCGCGCCCGAGCGTTGCCCGCGTTCGAACTGGCATGCACGCGACCCGGGGGCGTTCTACGCCGCTGCTCTACCCGCTTCGCCTCATCGATGTCGCCGGTCGTTTTGTTCCGCGTGCCCTACGCGTGACACGCGGCCGGCAACCGATTGATCTGTCGCATCGAGTCGGGCTTATGTCCAATAGCCTGAGCGGTAAGCGCTCACGCCGGCGTACCCGGTTCGACCGACCACATGATCGCGGGCGGTCACGCTGTGAGCCGCCCTCCCCGGCTCGATCGGTCGCGAATCAGCGCGGACGTTCTGTTTTCTAATGTTGATAGCCGGCATTATCAGCATTGAAGAATTTATGTTCAATCAACGATCGGCGCTATTTAACATCTCATCTAGTGTTCCGTTCCGCTAATTCTCGTACAAAGTCTTTGTAGCTTTGCGAGGATGGAGTCAGCGGAAGCGGTCCATGTAAAAGGTTTGCAATTCTCGTTGTAGTGGGAGACGAATTGATCGATATGCTTAATCAGTTGCTTAACCGAGCCGAACGAACCGCGACGTATGGCCTTGCCGGTGATCAACGCGAAGAAGCGTTCCACCTGGTTAAGCCACGAACTATAAGTGGGGCTGAAATGCATGTGCCACCGAGGCCGCGCAGCCAGCCATGCCTTGACCTTGGGATGCTTGTGGGCACTGTAGTTGTCGACGATGCAGTGCACGTCGAGACCTTCGGGCACCGCCTTGTCAATCTCGCGCTGGAACGACAGAAACTCCTGGTGCCGTGACGGACATAGTCATGCGTGACGCCCTCAACGTAGCCGAAGCCCATCGGCAGCATGAGCTGCGTGCGCTCAAGCGCCTGACATTGGCTTTTCTCGTCTACGCACAGCACCAGCGCGTTCTCCGGAGGGCTCAGGTACAGGCCGACCACGTCGCGCGGTTTCTCGATGAAGAACGGGTCGGTCGACAGTTCGAAGCTTTCGCTGCGGTGCGGCTGGAGGCCCAGCAGTTTGAAGTATCGATGGACGCTGGTCGCAGAGATGGTCGTCTTCGCGGCAATTGTGCGTACGCGCCAATGCGTGGAGCCGTCGGCAGGCTTGGTATGCAACGTCTTGTGGATCAACTCGGCCACCCCTTCCGTCATCGATCGTGCGAGGCTTGCCGGGCCGCACTTCGTCTACAGACCGTTGATGCGCTGTTCAAGGAACCGGGCGCGCCATTTACCCACCGTGGCACGCGTCAGTTGCAAGCGCCTGGCAATCTCGCTATTTGGTTCGCCAGCGGCCGCAGCCAGAACAATGCGTGCCCGTGTAACCAGCGCAGCCGGAATCGAGCGCGAACGCGCCATCCAAGCAAGTTGCGATTGTTCGGCATCGCTCAACGTCAACTCCACCTTCGGTCGTCCCATCGGCATGCTGGTATCTCCCGTTTCGTTGATACCAACATCCTACGCAAACATAGTTCAGTTAACAACGGAACGGAACACTAGCTTGAGCTTGGCGAAGGTGGTTCGTTCCGCTTAATCGGGATGAACCCGACCTGCAGCCCGAAGAGCTTCGCCACGCTGTTGAGCGAGTCGACGGTTGGATTTCCCGTCCCGCGCTCAGTGTCCTGAACGACCCGACGGCTGACGCCTCGGTGCGCAGCGAATTCCGCCTGAGTCAGGCCGGTCATCTGGCGCATCGCTTTCATGGCCTCAGGAATGGTCATGTCGCCCCGGCTGATCCGTTCATAGAATGCACGGCGCAGGGCATTCTGCTCTTCACGGGTTGGTCGGTCCCGACGGGGCATGATAAGCCTCTGGCGGTTGAAGGGCTTTCAGTTGTCGGACCTGCGTATCAACGTTCTGCGTCAGGAACTCGATGATGTCTTGATCAGCGCCCTGCTCTTCCATGATGTCGGGCAGGCGTTCGATCTGCGCGGCAAAGCGGCTCAATTCGAAGGCGAGCATTCGGCGCTCGTGCTCAGGTACAGGCAGCGCCGCAAGCACGTCGGCCCAGTCCGTTATCTCAACCCGGGTGTCTGGCCGATACCATCTCAGCGCACGTGGAATCACCTCGGGATCGAGGTACATCGGCGCGAAGTCGAACAGGGGTGTGAGCCGAACTTTGCCTTCGACCCACTGCACGGCTGTATTGCGCGCGTGATTGTCCGTGTTGCGCATCGCCAGATTGAGCACATCGCGCTTGATGAATTCGAGCGTTTCGGCTGATGGATCGGTCACCACCTTGCGGATCCAGGCCACGACCTCGAAGAGGCTCGGACGCAGGTCAAAGCCTGTTAGCCCCAGAATAGATGCCACGCTTTCCTGATGGAGGCGCACGACTTTCCCGTTGCTCGCGATCCGGTCAAAGCGCGGGACCAGCAGAACGTCTCCGTGAAGGCTTGGCAACTCCGCGTGCGTGCGGATACCCAGCGCGGCGGCCACCCGCATGTACGCCGCTTCATTGCGCAGGATCTTGTTGTCGGCCGCGCTATTGCCGCGCGGCAATTTCGCGATCAGATGCTGGGTAGCGTCGGCATCGGGCAGGATGGCATCACCGTGCAGCAGGCCCGCTCGGTCCCGCGTTAGAAGGTATTTCGGCGCCGCACCCTGAACCCCCGTGGTGCCGGTGCTCAGCATCCCGTGCAGGAACATCCTTTCCTTGAACTCCGCGCTGCGCAAGACGACGTCGTCCGTCGTCAGGCCGGGCAGGCCGCGCGCGGCCGGATGCCGGGCCACGTGCGTCTCAAAATAGTCGACCGCCTCGGCAACTCGGATTCGGCCGACTGGATTGAAGGCGCCCGCGCAGATCAGCGGGAAGTCCGCGTCAGGGCCATCCTGTAGTTTCAGCTCGCCCAACAGGAAGCGACGGCCGGCACCCTGCGGTACGAGGTCGTAGAGGAAGGCGGGCATGGTCTTGGCTGCGCGGATATCCGTATCGACGGGCTCAGCCAGTGATAGCGGAGCGTCCGTGTGGTCGACGGCATACATAACCAGATGGTTCCACTGGCAAAGGCCGCTGTTGAGTTCGATCTGAGCGCAGTCGACCCAGTGGTCATCTAGGAATATTTGCAAGGTGCAATCCATGGGGCAACTCCTTGTGCATCATAAATGTAGCACGACGGGCCGATCCAATGGTAATGCGCTTCTTATAAGCGGCGTTTGGTCGAATTGCCAGCTAAATTGCATGAAGATCCGGCGTTGGTTTCCACCAAGCGGTGGAAACTATCCTTCGAAGTCAGCTGGAAGACGACAGCTTTGTCGGCGACCGCGCGCTGGCTCGCGCCAGAACAGATCGTCTGTCGCTACGATATCCGCGCAGTCGCATATCCAACTGCCTCCACTGCGTGTTTGAGGCATTGAATCAGCCGATTTTTTTGCTGCCAACGGATCTTCCGACGATCAACGAAGCACTTGAGTCATGCGGATTCATTAAACAGCTTGGGCAGGCCATCTCATTAGCGATCTTGTAATGCCAGCGTATGGCACCGCCGTCCCCTGTCGCTGCGATATGTTGTGTCGTGTCGTCGCTGGGGGAAAACTTCGCTTATGTCAAACGTACATATTGAGACGATACCCAATGTCTTCGTCAGGCAAGTATCCTCGACCGCTCCGGTTGCCCTAGTCTTTCACCCGACAACGAAATCGCTTACGGCCGCCGGTTCACTTGAAAAGGCGCCGATCCAGCTCGAAGCGCTGCTTATGCAGCACGACTACATGCTTCATGCCAGGATGTGCCGGATTGAGGATCAGGTTGTCGTCATTCGGGCAAACGACTGATGGAACGCGCATGGCGAGCCGTTTGCCTTCTTCTAGCCATTGCCTCGAAAGATCGACTGTGGAGGCCGGGTCATGATCTAACGCGTTCCAGTCATCCGGCAGATCTGGCACGTAAGCGCTCGACACTGCTTTGTCCGGCACTTCGAGCGTGACCAGATAAAGGTTCGCCACCGGCAAGAGTCCCGACGCGTGAACGCGCGCCTCGAGGACTGCCGTTGATGCGTGACAACATGTGTACACCACCGCGACGCCTCGCGGATTCCAGCGACCACCTGCAAGCGCCGCACCGTTACCGCTCAAGTCGTCGGCCCGGTACTTGCCAGACTTCTCTTTTGCAAGACGAAACACCTTCATACGGTAACGCCATATTCAAGTCGCAGGAGAATGTCACGAACACGGTCGTACCCGGTTTGGGTATCCAACATGTCCAACGGCCGTTCATCGCGCAATTGGACATTGGGCCTTAACAGCCACTCGGCGGCGAGTTTTTCGTCCTCGAGAACGTCCTTTGCCTGTGCGTAAGCCAACATGGTGCGCGCAGCGCGGTCCGACTCACTCGCGCTGAGCCGCTCCCCCTGTGAAATCTTGCGATTGATCGTGCTGCTGGGTAGGCGCAAACTGGCCAGCAGCGTCTGGACCGGGATGTCCAGCAACTCATTGGCGATGCGGCTGACGATCACAGCCTCCATACCATCGCGAATCAAGTGAGACTGTTCGATCTGGTCGAGGCCGAGAAAGAAGGTGAAGTCGTCGTCCTGAGACCCCAGCCCGTCGGTCCCGATATGCGCGAGCCTTGCGGCTGTCGCCGACTTCGCCGCTGAGTCGCGAACCTTTTTACTGCGCGAATGTTGCCGTTTTGCGATTGCTTCTGCCGTCATGCCGTTCTCCAAATGAGCAACAACTGATACCCATTTTATAGATTTACCAAACGGTAAGCAATAGATTCCCATTCGAGCAGGCGCGCCCGTGTGTGCCATTTACCGCTGAATCCCCGAAAAAGAAGCAGATTAAACAGCCCGTAATAGAGGTCGTCTCAGAATTCGGAAAAAATCGTACGCTAGCAGAGGCCGGCATCTCTGGTAACTCGCCCGCTCAATGCGTTCTTGTCATCGCCCTAGGCCCGATAAAGCGTGGCTCGATGGACACCAAGCAGGCGGGCAACCTCAGCTCTGCGATCAGGCAATTTTCTCGCTCCTGGTCCGCCATCCAACGTGGTGCCCTCCCCCGGCCGCTCCACGTGGCACCCGATAGGGGATCACGATACTTGGCTGCAACTGGACCGGACTGCTTCCGCGGACCGCGACGAACAGCCAGGTCTTCACGCTTGATCTCGAAAAGCGCCATTTGCTCGAAGATCCAATCGATCACGTCGCGGTGCTCAAGCGCGTGCAAATTTCCTCATGCTCAGGCGGCAGCGATAGTCGGCAATTTGCACAATATGGTCGGCTCCGGCCATAGCGGCCGGCTCGACGGATCGCGGCGTGATCGGCCTGAGACTCAGGGCCGATTTCGTGGGCGTGGCAATGGCAGTTCGCTTGCCGTTGCCACGTGTCACGTACCCGTACCTGGAAGGCCGATGCGTGACTTAACTGCAGGGAAGAGGTGCAGCATTGATTGTTGACTTTGAATCAAGAGTCTTCTGCCTTTCGCGGGGTTTTTGAGAAAGAGCAAAGCGCAGACACTTGCGAACTTCGAATCGTCGGAACATCGTAGGAGTCGCCGTCATGCCGCTCGCTCTTCTTGCGCTGACCATCAGCGCGTTCGCCATTGGCACCACCGAGTTCGTGATTGTCGGGCTGATCCCGACAATCGCGGACAACCTCCATGTGAGCCTGCCGTCCGCCGGTCTCCTGGTGAGCCTCTACGCGCTCGCTGTAGCTGTCGGCGCGCCCGTACTGACCGCAATGACCGGCCGCGTGCCGCGCAAGACGCTGTTGGTCGCCCTGATGGCGCTCTTCACGCTCGGCAACCTGGTCGCGTGGTGGGCGCCCAGTTACGAAACGTTGATCGCGGCGCGTGTGCTCACCGGGCTTGCGCACGGCGTGTTCTTCTCGGTCGGGTCGATCATCGCGACCAACCTCGTACCGAAGGAAAAAGCCGCCAGCGCCATTGCGACGATGTTCAGCGGCATGACCGTCGCTTTTGTCACGGGCATTCCGCTCGGTACGATCGTCGGCCAGCATTTCGGCTGGCGTGCGACCTTCCTGATCGTCGCGGGTTTCGGCCTCGTCGCGTTGGCCGGCTCGCTCTGGTTCGTGCCAAATGATATCCAGCATGACGCGCCCGCGCCGCTTCTTAAGCAAGCGCGCGTGCTGCAGCAGCCGCGCCTGCTGCTTGTCTATGCGATGACCGCGGTTGGCTATGGCGGCTCGCTCGTCGCTTTCACTTATCTCGCCCCGATCCTCGAACAAATCTCCGGTTTCAGCGCGTCGTTCGTCGGCGTGGTGCTGCTGGTGTACGGCATCTCGGTTGCCTTAGGCAACGTGTGGGGCGGCAAGCTCGCCGACAAGCACGGACCGGTGTTCGCACTCAAGGTGATCTTCGGTTTGCTTGCAGTCGTGCTGCTGGTGCTGACATTCACCGCGCCTTCCAAGCCGCTCGTACTGCTGACCGTGCTCGCATGGGGCGCTGTAGCGTTCGGCAACGTGCCGGCCTTGCAGGTCTACGTAGTGATGCAGGCCGAACGCTTCGCGCCGGGCTCGGCGAACGTAGCTTCGGGTCTCAACATCGCGGCATTCAACTTGGGCGTAGCCGGAGGATCGGCGGCAGGCGGGCAGATCGTCGCTCACCTGGGGCTGATCAATACGCCGTGGATCGGCGCGGTAATCGTGGCAGTTGCATTGGCGCTCACGGTGCTGAGCGGCTGGCTCGACCGGCGTGATCCTCTTACATGTCAATCTCAATCTCTGTCAGGCACGGCCGCAGCCGGTCGCCAGTAAATCCACTTCTTAGAGGAGCATCACCATGAGCATTCCTGCATTGGGTCTCGGCACGTTTCGACTGACCGGGCAAACCGTGATCGACTCGGTACGCAACGGTCTTGACGTCGGTTATCGCGCGATCGATACGGCGCAGATCTATGGCAATGAAGCGGAGGTCGGGCAAGCCATTGAACAGAGCGGCATCGCGCGAAATGAGTTGTTCGTCACAACCAAGATCTGGACTGAGAACCTGTCTCGTGAGCGGCTTGTTCCAAGCCTGAAGGAAAGCCTGGCGAAGCTGCGTATGGAAAGCGTCGACCTGACCTTGATTCATTGGCCGTCGCCGGGCGATACCGTGCTTGTTGCTGAATTCATGCTTGCGCTCGCCGAAGCGAAAGAGCAAGGGCTGACGAAGCAGATCGGTGTGTCGAACTTTACGATCGGCTTGATGCAGCGCGCGATTGATGCTGTTGGCGTCAAAGAGATTGGGACGAACCAGATCGAGTTGAGCCCGTTCCTGCAGAACCGCAAGGCGGTTGCGTTTGCGCAAAGCCAGGGCATTCACATCACGTCGTACATGACGCTCGCCTACGGCAAGGTGCTCAAGGATCCGGTGATCCAGGCCATCGCGAAGGAACGCGATGCGACGCCGGCGCAGGTGGCGCTTGCATGGGCCATGCAGCTTGGGTATTCGGTGATCCCATCGTCTACCAAACGCGTCAACCTCGAAAGCAATCTGGCAGCGCAATCCTTGCATCTTTCTGCCGATGAACTCGCGCGAATTGAAGCGCTGGAACGCAACGACCGCCTAACCAGCCCGGACGGACTTGCGCCGGCTTGGGATTGAACATCACAGATCAAAGGAATTCATCATGCGTATCACCATTCCAAATCGTATTGGCTTCGGCACTGCGCCGCTTGGCAACATGTTCCGCGAGATTCCCGAACAGGAAGCACTCGACACGGTCGAGGCCGCGTGGCAAGCGGGTATCCGCTACTTCGACGGTGCGCCGCTCTACGGTGCGGGTCTAGCGGAGATCCGCCTGGGCGAGGCGCTGACAAACCATCCGCGTGACGAGTACGTGCTCGGAACCAAGGTCGGCCGGTTGGTCCTCGACGAACTCGAGGCGCCGGATGAGCGTGACCTGGGAGAAAAGGGCGGCCTGTTTGAACATGGCCTGCCGAACAAGATAGTCTATGACTACACCGAGGATGGCACGCTGCGTTCTATCGAAGACAGCTTGCGGCGTCTGAAAACCGATCGTCTCGACTATGCGTGGATTCACGATCCGGCGAAGGATTTTCACGGCGATAACTGGCTGTCCGTATTCGACACCGCCATGAACGGCGCCGCGAAAGCGCTTACGCGTCTGCGCGATGAAGGGGTGATCAAGGCGTGGGGTCTCGGTGTGAATCGCGTGGAGGCGTGTGAGCTGGCGCTCGAGCGCGCCGATCCCGATGGTTTCCTGATCGCCGGGCGTTATACGCTGCTCGATCACGAAACCGCACTCGCACGGCTGATGCCTGCGTGCGAAACACGGGGCCTTGGCATTGTCGTGGGTGGTCCGTACAACTCGGGGTTGCTCGCAGGCGGCGAGCATTTCGAATACCAGAAGGCCTCTCAGGCAATGATCGAACGTGTCCAGCGGATCAAACAGATCTGTGAGCGCTTCAACGTGGATATCAAGTCGGTTGCACTACAGTTTTCGCTGGCACATCCGGCGGTGGCGGGGATCATTCCCGGTGCGAGCCGTCCGGAGCGCATCAGCGAAAATATCGCATTGGCGGCGGCACCGATTCCCGCCGAGCTTTGGGCTTTGCTCAAGGAAGACGGTCTGGTCGCGGCGAACGCGCCGGTGCCTTTGGGCAACTAGAAGCGACTGTTTGGGCAGCATGACGGCGCTGATCTTCTTGCTGCTGCAAAACGCTTCTTCACGCGCGTGCTGCGTTCAAGCCCGGCGCCCCGCTAGATCGTAATCGATCGGTTGCGCAGTTTTTCGGAAGCGGGAGCCGGGTTTCCGGAGCTTGGAGAGTGAACCAAACCGTGGGAGGCTACTTCCGTTGACTTGACCGCCGTCATAGACGGCGTGACGGCGCCGTACCCGATGGGATACGGCGCTTGGAATCTGCGACGTTTCTAACGAAAAGAGCCCGGCGAGCCCGTCCGGCACGCTCGCAGTATCAGCTACGCTGGCGACGTTGCCAACCGATCGGAGTCGCTATGCGACTGATCATCGAGGCCCGCCTGGAGGGTGGGGAAACGAGTGAGACTGAAGCGACGATTGTTGCTGTGGTGGAACGAAAAGACCGCAGCGTCGCCGACCTGGGACTCACACTTGCCGAAGGTCGCGCCTTGCTCGCCGAGGTTCAATCGTTACCGGTGTCGGAGCAGACTGCCGGGTGGATGGAGAGCCAATTGGCTTGCCACCGTTGTGGCTCGACGCTGGCGCACAAGGACGCCCGGTCGCTTGGCCATGGCAACCGGACCGTCGTGGCGCGTCGATGAGACCTACTTGAAGATCCGTGGCAAATGGGCTTATCTTTACCGCGCAGCTGATCGGGCGGGAAAGACGGTTGATTTCCGGCTCAGCGCCAGGCGAAATGTGGCTGCAGCAAAGGCGTTCCTCGCGAAGGCGATCAGAACTCAGGGGCGTGCTCCAGAAACAATTACGCTGGACGGTTACGCGGCGTCACACCGCGCGGTGCGCGAGATGAAGACCGACGGGTTGCTGCCCAGGCACACGAGGACGCGCTCGTCGAAGTACCTGAACAATGTGATCGAGCAGGATCATCGCCATATCAAATTGCGGGTGAACGTGATGCTCGGGTTCAACCGCTTCCGAACCGCGGCCGTCATAATCTAAGGCATCGAGCTAATGCACCGCATTCGCAAAGGTCAGGTCGATCTCACGGCGGCGCATCTCAAAGATACTTCTGCGCCCTCGCTTTGGGTGACGGTCCTTTCAGTTAATTAAGAGTGCTAATGAAGGTGGCCTTCTCGCTCGCCTGCGCTATTTGCACCACAACCATCAAACCAATGATGGGCTTCAAGGAATTCGGGTGTGCTCGCATCGTCCTGGCCGGCATCGAACTGATGCGCATGATTCGCAAGGGGCAGATGCACGATGATGGCTTCGCCAAAACCGCAGCCGAGCAATTCTATTTGCTCATTAGATAAATATTCCTAATTATATTTGGACTTTCTCGTCCTACTCGCCTTATCGCGACACAACCATATTTTTTATCCTCGCGTCGCTGCATTGGCTTGTCAATCTCACGCCGCATCCATTACTCCTGCATTGCGACCGCTTTCGACGGGTCAGCTTCCCCTCGCCGATAGACTGCGCCGTCGGCTCCGCTCGCCACGCAAACTGAATTTTTCAGGTCCGACTATCTACCCGTGCTCCATCTGTAACGTCGGTTTGAACCACGCCGAAAATCTGCTCGGTGGCTACGGCACCAGTTTGAAATTCGTCTGTCAGGAACACTGAACACTTATCGTACAGTAACTAGTCCAAATATAATGCAACATATTGATTATAAAATATATTTACGTTTGCCACCCTAAAATTGGCGGAAACGTAAAGAAATTACCAGAAAATTCGTAAAGAAATTAGTTCGTTTCACAACAAAGCAGCCCGGTTATATTTACCCATAATATTAACAAAAGGTAACGTCATACGATTCGGATTACTTAAATAATCAATCATTCGCGCATGCGCACATGATTGAGAAGAAAATTCCTCATCCTCTCGTCCCCTGGGGCAACGATCATTCAGCGCCAAGCGAGTGAGAAACTATTACTTATTTCCAAATCTTTTCCAACGTTACACTAATGAAACGTTTTTTTGCGAATATAATTCATCCATTCAAAGCGCACTGCAACTAATACCACTCGATCGAGAAATCTTATCTGTATCGGAAGCATTTACCCGATACAGAAAGGATCGTGCTTCAATACGCGGAGGCTGCGCGAGCGCTCCGGTGGTTGATATTGCGGCGCAGCATTGAATCCGTGTGCCTCGGGTAACCAGTTGTCTCCCCGGCATGAGGTCTTCGGTCAGGGCGCGCGATCAGCGCTCTGCGGGAAGTCGTGCGCGCGACGCCCAGGAGCGACCGGGAAACATTGGTCGAGGCTGAGATCGGCGCTCAGGGCGGTCGTAATTCATCAGGGTTGCGCGGTTTTTTTGCTTGCATGGAAGTGAATTTACATTTTGTATAAATAGGTGTGCAAACTACTTGAGTGAAACCACCGCGCGCGGCCCAGCCGCTGTTGGACATGTGACAGCAGGACAGCACAGCGATTCGCCTGGCCGGATTTCTCCAAGCAACCCCAATTTCCTGTCTTTGCGATCATATCGAGACGGATGGTATAAATTTTCCACTAATTAGGACAGCATATTATATGAACGCTTAATTCCTGCAATTAGGCCAGTTCTTGAAACACGAGAGTCTTGGTCGACCTGGAACCTGCGGAGCCACGTTCGGCATTGGTATGTCGAAAGGCGCCGTTCCTGCAGCACGATTGCGATCAGCACCATCCTCAGGTCAAATCGCTCTGCTCTACAAAAAACGCGAACGCGGGACAACTTCAGGCGATCTTGACGATCCTCGGGGAAGACTTGTATCAGTACAACACGGACTATGATGAAATATTTAAGACTACTTCAGATTTTGGTCGCAACGATGCTTGCTGTTGGCGGTGTCGGCAACGCCCTGGCGCAAAGCGGCACGGGTGCCTCGGCCATCTCATGCGGCTCGCCTACACAAACGTCAGGTGGCACCGCTAATGGATTGATCAGCGCTGACACGCTGACCACCGACGGCACGCGCATTTTCGCGAATAACACAGCGTTCAAAGTAGCGGTCACGACCAACGCGCCGAGCGCGGACACGGTCATCTGGTCGGTTGCAGACGCGAACGGTGCGATCAAGACGCAGGGTAGCTTCGCCGTGAAGTCCGGTGTGCAGACCAGCACGATGTCATGTACGTCGACATGGTCCGGTTACGGCGCAATCACTGCCACGTTGCAATCCAATGGCGGCACGTTGCCGAACATGGGCACGCGCCCGATGGGTATTGCAACGTTCGGCGTGTCGCCCAACCTTTCATCTGCGCTCGGCACGGTGACGTATGCGCACCAGGACCAGCATCGGTTCGGGATGCAGGGTTTCAACGGTAACATCGCCGCGTTGCACGCTCTGGGGATTTCCTGGACTATCGACGACCGCGAAGTGTCGGCCATGGAGCCGAATGGCCCCAACACCTATACACCGAGCGTGAGCGACCTGGACCCGTTCTACAAGAGCAATCCTGATCAGATGCGCATTGTGCGTCTTGACGGACTGCCGGCATGGGATTCGAAGACGGGTCAGTTCAACGACAGCTTCTACGCGCCGTCGAACATGGCTGAATTCCAGGACTTCATGGGCAGGGTCGGTACCGACACGAGCCTGATCCGTGCCGCCAATTATCCGAACCAGCAAAACAACTACTACCAGGTGACCTGGGAGCCAAGCAACGGATGGGCGGACAGCGCGGCGAATTTCGTCGCAATGTACAAGGCCGCTTATCAGGGCTTGCATTCGACCGATCCGAACGCCATCGTGATGGGCCCTGCCAATCCCTTCCCGGCCAATTGCACCACTGCTTGCTCGACGGGTTACCTGCAGACCTACGGCGCGCTCGGTTTGTGGAACTACATCGACGCGGTAGCGACGCACGGTTACTGGAATGCGGGTACTTATCCGGCCCATCCGCCTGAATTGCAGGACTCGGACCCGGACCCGGCGAACCAGGCCAACGCGCTCGACAACCAGTTGATTCAGTTGCGTGCCATGATGCAAGCTGGCAAGCCGAACATGAAGCTGTTCGCGACCGAGGCGGGTACCAGCTACGATCCGGGCGTCAACTACGGACCTACGTCGCCGTCGCAGAATCAGTTGTTTGCTCAAGCTGCCGTCGGCGTGCGCTCCCACATCATCATGATCGGTGGCGGTGCGCAAGTGTCCACGCTCTTCTATGGTGCGGACTATCCTGGCGAGACTGGCTACGGCACGTTCTTCGACCTGAACGATGCCCAGGGCGCGTACGGTGCATCGAACCTGTCACCCAAGCCCGAAGCACTTGCATTCGCCGCGATGACCCAAGTGCTTGACGGCACCAATACGCTTGGCCGCGTAACGGGTACTCCCGCCGGGACATTCGCTTATGCGTTCCAGCAACTCGGTAACGGCAAGGTGGTGACGGCCCTGTGGACACACAGCAATGCGCAGTGGCCGGCATCGGGCGGACTCTATAGCCAGACCTACTCGTCCAGCTACTCGCTTCAGGTGGACACGGCCGGCGCATCGGGCAACGTAACGGAGATCGATGGTTACGGCAATGTCAGCACGCTGCCCTACACCAACGGCCAAGTGACGCTGACGCTTACGGAAGTTCCGCAATACATCGTCTCGAACAATGCGACGGTCGCCAAGGCCAACGCAACGGTGCCGGTCGGGTACACGGGTCAGTAACTCTCGATGTGACCACGCTTGAGGCCGCCGCGGGCGACTGCGGCGGCCGGTCAGTAAAAAGCCAATGCCTCGCGGTTAAACGCGAGGCATTGGCTTTTATAGTTCCAGTTCAAGCAAGCAGGCTTTTGGCTGGAACGTAACTGAGGCCTGGCCGGGATTCGTAAATATCCGAAGCTTAAGATATTTACGAATCCCGGCCGCCCCTCAGCTCGGATACGTTGCTCCCGTGCATCCATCATGTGGGGACGCTCCGCGAACAGACCGTCCCCACGCTCTGACTTTGCTTATCGCCGGCGATCCAATCAGTCAACCTGCCCATTCAATCGACGCGCCCTCGCGAATTGCATCGGAGCCGCCTCGCCTTCTTTTCGCGCCACAAACACAGCAGGTCACACGCGAGATGCGCGGCGGCGATAGCCGTGATGTCAGCATGATCGTACGCGGGCGCGACCTCCACCACGTCCGCCCCGACAATATCCACCGCACCGAGCCCGCGCACGATCGCCAGCGCTTGCGCCGACGACAACCCGCCCGCCACCGGCGTACCCGTGCCTGGCGCGAACGCGGGATCGAGGCAATCGATATCAAACGTCAGATACGCAGGACGCTCGCCCACGATAGAGACAATCCGCTCGATCGCCGCGCGCGGACCATGATCATGAACCCAAGCCGCATCCAGGATGTTCATCCCGAGGAAATCGTCATTCCAGGTGCGGATGCCCACCTGCACCGAATGCGCCGGGTCGATCAAACCGTCCTTCACCGCCTTGTAGAACATCGAACCGTGGTTCAGGCTCTCGGGACTATCGTCGACCCAGGTGTCGCAATGGGCATCGAAGTGGATCAGCGAGAGCGGCTTGCCAAACTTCTCCACATGCGCGATCAACAGCGGATACGTGATGAAATGATCGCCGCCGAACGTGAGCATCCGCGCATCCGACCGCAGGATCGTGCGTGCATGCTCGACTATCGCGGGCTTGATCGTGAGCGGGTTGTGCGCGTCGAACCAGCAATCGCCATAGTCGGTCACGGCGAGATCGTCGAAGGGGTTGAAACCCCACGGGTACGGGTTGAGTTCGGCAAGCTGCACGCTTGCCGCGCGAACCGCGGCCGGTCCGAAGCGCGCACCTGGACGGAAGGTAGTTGCGAGATCGAGCGGTATGCCGGAGACAACCACATCAACGCCCTCAAGCACGCGCGTGTAGTTACGGCGCATGAACGACAGCGCGCCGGCATAAGTATTTTCAGTGGAAGAACCGTACAGCGACGAGCGACGGATAGCGCCGTCGCCAAGGTGGCGTTCAGTCATGATTGCCTTGTTGCGAAACAGACCGCAATGGCGTGCGGGTCAGGTTGGCACGCCAAAGCGGACGACGGATTCATTGGGAACGCGGCGGGCACCCGGGCGGTATCCGTCGCGCTGGCTTGCGAATCCTTTAGCGCAGCCGCACCAGAGTCGATTTCAACTCGGTGTACTTCTCCAGCGCGTGCAACGACTTGTCGCGGCCGTTGCCCGATTGTTTATAACCGCCGAACGGGAAGTTCATGTCTCCCCCTTCGTCGTAGCAGTTGACCCAGACAGTACCGGCCCGGAGGCTTCGCGACATTTCATGAGCGGTCGTGAGGTCCGCAGTCCAGACGGCGGCAGCGAGTCCATAATCGCTATCGTTAGCGATCCTGACAGCCTCCTCAGCAGTATCGAAGGTGATCACCGACAGCACCGGCCCGAAAATTTCCTCGCGTGCGATCTTCGCATCGGACGAAGTGATGTCGAAGATGGTCGGCTCGATGTAATAACCCCCACTCGCCTGATCCGCGCGCTCGCCACCCAGCAGCAGCTTCGCTTCCTTGCGCCCTGCCTCGATATATCCGAGCACGCGTTCGAGTTGTACTTCGTCGATGATCGCGCCCATCGAGGTCGCCGGATCGAGCGGATTGCCCGGTTTGTAGGCGCGCGCGGCCGCGACAACTTTGTCGAGGAACTTGTCCTTGATCTCGCGCTGCACCAGCAGTCGCGAACCCGCCGTGCACATCTCGCCCATGTTGTAGAAAATCGCGCCGGCAGCCGAGTTCGCGGCACGATCGAGGTCGGCACAGTCGGCCATCACGATGTTAGGAGACTTGCCACCGAGTTCAAGCCATACTCGCTTGAGATTCGACTGCCCCGCGTATTGCATGATCAGCTTGCCGACGTTGGTCGAGCCGGTGAACGCGAGGCAGTCCACGTCTTCGTGCAGCGCAAGCAGCTTGCCCGGCCCGCCCGCGCCCGGCACCACGTTGAACACGCCCGCGGGAATGCCTGCTTCGAGCGCGAGTTGCCCGAGACGAATTGCCGTGAGCGGCGATTTCTCCGACGGCTTGAGCACGACGCTGTTACCCGCCGCAAGCGCAGGCGCGAATTTCCACGATGCCATCAGGATCGGAAAATTCCACGGCACCACCGCGGCCACCACGCCGATAGGCTCCCTCGTGACGAGCCCGACGAGATGGTGATCGCTCGGCACCACTTCACCGCCGACCTTGTCGATGGCTTCCGCAAACCACTCGACACAATACGCGGCGCCGGGTACGTCGACGCTGGTTGTATCGCTGATCGGCTTGCCTGCGTCGAGCGTCTCCAGCAGCGCGAGTTCGTCCATGTGCGCGCGGATCAAACCCGCCCAGCGCAGCAGGACCGACTTGCGCTTACGCGGATTGAGCCCTGCCCACACGCGTGTTTCGAAAGCACGGCGTGCAGCCGCTACGGCCGCGTTGACGTCTGCCTCGCCACTGTCGGCGACCTTCGCAAGCAGCGTGCCGTCGCTTGGATTCACGCAATCGAAGGTATTGCCGGACGCCGCATCACGATACTCGCCGTCGATGAACGCCCGCCCTTCAATACGCAGCGCCGCAGCGAGGTTCTGCCAATATTCCAGGGATTTCTTTTCCATGAGGATACCTTCATTTTTTCATACTGGTGAAGACGTCGGCCTGCACTTGAAGCGGACTGAGCGTCAGAAGCTGGGCGGTGAATTAGCCGAAATCACTTCGCACACCTGATCAATGCTAGGGTTGCGGAAGCGATGTGCGAAGCGGCTTTCAAAATAGTAGCTGTCTCCTGGGTCGAGCAGCCAGGTCGTGTTCTCGACAGTCAGTTCGAGCTGGCCCGACACCACCACCCCGCCTTCGTGCCCCGTATGCTGCAAGCTTTCCGGACCGGTGTCCGCGAGCGGTTGATAGACCTCGCGCATGATGCACATGTTGCGGTCCTTCACACCGGCGCCGGCGAGATAGAACTCGATGACCTCGTTGCCCAGGTTCGGCATCTCCGCACGGCGCGATACGACTGCGCGGTTTGACTCGAGGTCGAACGTAAAGAACTCCGCGAGTGTCATCGGAATGCTTTCCAGCAGTTTCTTAAGAGACCCCACCGAGGGACTCACGCGGTTCTGTTCGATCAACGAGATGGTTCCGTTGGTTACGCCAGCACGTTTGGCAAGTTCACGTTGCGAGAGCCCGTGATGCTTGCGAATGTATTGAAGGCGCGTAGCCACTTCTACGGACATGGGTGCAGTCTCTGGATGGAAGCGAAAGAAACGGAAAAGGTTCGGGTGTCTTGTGAACACCCCTATGAATCAACTTCCGCAAACGACTTGGCCGTTGAATATTCTAGTCACCCGAGGTTTTCCGCTGTTCGGAGAAACACCTAGATGAATACGAGAAAAAATATTCTAGGCCGATCGCATTTAATTTAGCAACCGTAAACGTCACCTATAAGTCGCATAAGAAACTCATCAAAAAAAGGTTTGACGGCGTTTTTGTCTCGTATATCCTGAATAACAGCCAGACAGACCGACAGTACGCAATACGAAACAGTAAGCAAAGTGTCAGGGTCCGACACTAAAGTAAAACTGGATCGAACTACGGATGTCCGATGTTTTGGCCGGCGAGATGTTTAGAATTTTCAACACTCAAGAAGAGATAATCGTGAGAGTCCGTGGCCCGTTGGTCAGGTGGAGCAGAAATCAGGACGCGATTTTTCATCGCGTCGCTGATCGCTCCATCTCCGACAGCAGCAGCGGCAAGCTTGTCGATCGCCGTTTCCTGTCCGTCTTTACCATCCTCTCCCGTCGCTCGGTGCGACGCCACAACTCGGTCGCCGCACGCGCCTTCATCGCCGTGCATTGCGTCGAGGTTGCATCCCTGCTCCCCTAGCGCCCTCCTTCTTAATTTCGCTGTTCGATTTTCCTGTTGGGCGTTTTCTGCGCGCTGACTGCGTGCGTTCGCGCTCAACTTGAGACTTGAGTTTCAATACGCGTTTAGCTTTCTCAGCATCGCGTACGGGAAACGTGCGTCTCGTAGATTTATCGAACAGCGTTTTCGTTTTAGCCACATCGCGGCAGCGTTATATCCAGTATCACGTTAATACGCTGCGCCTGAAGTGCACTTAATTGGTTTTGCGCATAAACGCCAAGCCAGGGTGCCCTGCTGCCCGATGAAATCGCATTAGCCATGGATATAAAATAATTTTGTCAGCCATGCGAAATACTCCTGTAATCGGAATAAGCGCAGATAGAACGATGTCGGGTTCGCATCCATCCCATACGGTCGGCGAGAAATATATCGCGGCCATTGTGGATGGGTCGGAGGCGCTCGCCATGCTGTTGCCGGCACTGGGCGCGCGCCAGAACATTGAAGACATTCTTTCTGTTGTCGACGGCCTGCTCTTCACGGGCAGCTATTCAAATGTGGAGCCGCATCTTTATGGCGGTCATCCGAGCGCGCCCGGCACCCTTCACGACGCGGCGCGCGACGCCACCACGCTGCCGCTCATGCGTGCAGCGATCGAGCGCGGCGTGCCGGTGCTCGCCATTTGCCGCGGCTTCCAGGAGATGAACGTGGTCTTCGGCGGCACGCTGTATCAGAGCGTTCACACGGTGCAGGGGTACGCCGACCATCGTGAAAACAAGGAACACGCGCTGGACCTGCAATACGGCCCTGCGCACCCGCTACGAATTGTCTCCGGCGGTTTGCTCCATACCCATAGCGGCCTGTCCGAGGCGCACGTCAATTCACTGCACGGCCAGGGCATCGAGCGGCTTGGCGACGGCCTCGCGGTTGAAGCCGTCGCGCCCGATGGGCTCGTGGAGGCAATCAGCGTGAAAGGCGCAAGCGCGTTCGCGCTGGGACTGCAATGGCACCCGGAATGGAAACACGCGGACGACGCGTTATCGACGGCGATCTTTAAAGCCTTCGGCACCGCGTGCCGCGATCGAATGCGCATCAAGGGCGATTCGGTGAGCGTGTCTCCCCTCGAGACAGCCACCAACCTGCCCGCGCAACACTGAGGAAAATAAAATGCATGATATCGACGAGTTTTTGAAGAAACACCGCATTACCGAGATCGAAGCCATCATCCCCGACATGGCCGGTACTGCACGCGGCAAGATCATTCCGCGCAACAAGTTCCAGTCCGGCGAGTCAATGCGACTGCCACAAGCCGTGATGATCCAGACGGTCACCGGCGACTATCCCGAAGACGGCAGCCTGACCGGCGTCACCGATCCCGACATGGTCTGCGTGCCCGACCCGTCCACCATCCGCCTGATTCCGTGGGCTGTCGACCCGACTGCCCAGGTGATCCACGATTGCGTTCACTTCGACGGCACGCCGGTCGCCATCTCGCCGCGCCACGTCTTGCGGCAGGTTCTGGACAAGTACGCAAAGAAGGGTTGGAAACCGGTTGTAGCCCCGGAACTGGAGTTCTTCCTGGTCGACATGAACATAGACCCCGATCTTCCGTTGAAGCCACCGGTCGGCCGGACCGGACGGCCGGAGACGGGACGTCAGGCGTATTCCATTGAAGCGGTCAACGAGTTCGACCCGCTCTTCGAAGACATCTACGAATACTGCGACGTGCAAGAGCTGGAAGTGGACACGCTGATTCATGAAGTAGGCGCCGCGCAGATGGAGATCAACTTCATGCACGGCGACCCGCTCAATCTGGCGGACCGCGTCTTCCTTTTCAAACGCACGGTGCGTGAAGCCGCATTGCGGCACAAGATGTACGCGACCTTCATGGCCAAGCCCATGGAGAACGAGCCGGGTTCCGCGATGCATGTGCATCAAAGCCTGGTGGATGCGGAAACGGGGAGCAACCTGTTCACCGGCGCCAATGGCGAGCCGACCGCCCTGTTCCACGGGTATATCGCTGGGCTGCAGAAATACACGCCCGCCCTCATGCCGATCTTCGCGCCCTACATCAATTCGTATCGTCGTTTGTCGCGCTTCATGGCCGCGCCGATCAACGTGCAGTGGGGCTACGACAACCGCACGGTCGGCTTCCGCATTCCGCACTCGGGACCTGCGGCACGGCGTGTCGAGAACCGCATTCCAGGCGTGGACTGCAATCCGTATCTGGCGATTGCAGCGACGCTGGCAGCAGGTTATCTCGGCATGACGCAGCAGCTCCAACCCACCGAACCGCTCACGAGCGATGGCTACGAATTGCCGTATCAACTGCCGCGCAATCTTGAAGAAGGACTCTCGCTGATGGGCGCCTGCGAGCCGCTCAACGACATGCTCGGCGAAAAATTCGTGAGGGCTTATCTGGCGCTCAAGGAAACCGAATACGAAGCTTTCTTCCGCGTGATCAGTTCGTGGGAACGCAGACATCTGTTGCTGCACGTCTAAGCGCGGTACATAAAACCAAGGAGATGACATGAACTATCGATTCGGAGAATCGGCTTTCGTGCAACCGGCGGCCGGCGTGCCCGGCGCTCAAGCGCCGCAGCGGCAATGCACGACCGCCGAGTATCGTGCGCTCGACGCGGCGCACCACATCCATCCGTTCTCGGACATGGGCGCACTCAACCGCGCCGGCAGCCGCGTGATCGTGAAGGCAAAGGGCGTTTATCTGTGGGACTCGGATGGCGAGAAGATGATCGACGGCATGGCCGGCCTCTGGTGCGTGAACGTCGGTTATGGACGACGCGAACTCGCCGACGCAGCGTTCCAGCAAATGCAGGAATTGCCGTTCTACAACACCTTCTTTAAAACCACGCACCCGCCGGTGATCGAGCTCTCGGCGCTGCTGGCCGAACTCACGCCCGCGCCCTTCAATCACTTCTTCTATTGCAACAGCGGCTCGGAAGGCAACGACACCGTGCTGAGGATCGTCCATCAATACTGGGCGACGCAAGGCCAGAAGCTGAAGAAGTTCGTGATCTCGCGCAAGAACGGTTACCACGGGTCGACCATCGCGGGAGCCACGCTTGGCGGCATGGGTTACATGCACGAGCAGATGCCCTCGCAAGTCGAGCATATCGTACACATCGACCAGCCTTACTGGTTTGGCGAAGGCGGCGACATGACGCCCGAAGCCTTCGGTCTCGCGCGGGCGCAGCAACTGGAGCACGAGATTCTCGAACTCGGGCCGGAGAACGTAGCGGCCTTTATTGGCGAACCGTTCCAGGGTGCGGGCGGCGTGATCTTCCCGCCGTCTACTTATTGGCCGGAGATCCAGCGCATCTGTCGCAAATACGACGTATTGCTGATCGCTGATGAAGTGATCGGTGGTTTCGGCCGCACTGGCGAGTGGTTCGCGCATCAGCACTTTGGCTTCGAACCCGATCTCATCACGATGGCCAAGGGCCTGACCAGCGGCTACGTGCCGATGGGCGCGGTCGGCCTGCACGATCGTGTGGCGAAGGCGATCATCGAGAACGGCGAGTTCAATCATGGTCTCACCTACTCGGGTCACCCGGTGGCCGCCGCTGTCGCTGTCGCGAACCTGAAGCTGCTGCGTGACGAAGGCATCGTGGAACGCGTGAAGAACGACACCGGTCCGTACTTCCAGAGCGTGTTGCGCAAAACCTTCGCGGACCATCCGATCGTTGGCGAGATCGCGGGGGTCGGGTTGGTCGCAGGCATCCAGCTCGCCGAAGATCCGAAGACGAAAAAGCGCTTCGCCAATGGCGGCGATGTGGGCACGCTATGCCGCGATTTCTGTTTCAACGGCGGCCTCGTGATGCGCGCGACCGGTGACCGGATGTTGCTGTCACCGCCGCTTGTCATCACCCGCAGCGAGATTGACGAGATTGTGTCGAAGGCGAAGAAGGCCATCGATGCGACCGCGCTGCAACTCGGCCTTTCTTAACACCGATACCCATCGTTACCCATCGCTACCAATCGCTACCAATCGCCACCAACCGGAGCGGGCATTTCACACGTCCACACGCTGCCCGCCCCGGGCTTTCCACCTAGAGGAAACATAAAACCATGATCCCTTGTCAGCTTCGTCATGCAATTGCAATGGCCGCCTTGTCCGTCGTCGCGGGCGCAGGTGTCTTCACCGCCGTACCCGCGTTCGCCGATGGCGAGCTCAACGTCTACAACTGGTCCGACTACATTGCGAAGGACACCATCCCGACCTTCGAGAAAGAGACGGGCATCAAGGTCAAGTACGACAACTACGACAGCGACGACACGCTGCAAGCAAAATTGCTGGCGGGCAGCTCGGGCTACGACATCGTCGTGCCCACCTCGAACTACATGGCAAAGCAGATTGAAGCGGGCGTCTACCAGAAGCTCGACAAATCGAAGATACCGAATCTCGCGAACCTCGACCCGACGCTGATGAAGATGATCGCCGAAGCCGACCCGGGCAACCAGTACGGGGTGCCTTGGGCATACGGCACGGATGGCATCGGTTATAACGTGCAAGCGGTCAAGAAGGCGCTTGGCGACAATGCACCGGTCGATAGCTGGGCTCTGGTCCTGGATCCAGCCAACGCGTCGAAGCTGAAAAGCTGCGGCATCTCGATCCTCGATCAAGCCGTGGACGTCTTTGCGTCCACCTTGCAATACATGCACCGCGACCCGAACAGCACGAACCCGGGTGACTACCAGGCCGCCTTCGACGTGCTGAAGAAAGTCCGCCCCTACATCACGCAATTCAACTCATCCGGTTATATCAACGACCTTGCGAACAACGACGTTTGCGTCGTGCTGGGCTGGTCGGGCGACGTCGGTATCGCGTCACGCCGCGCTGCCGAAGCCAAGCGCAGTTACGACATCAAGTTCTCGAACGTGAAGGAAGGCGGCTTGCTGTGGTTCGACGTCATGGTCGTGCCGAAGGACGCGCCGCACCCCGAAGCCGCGATGAAGTGGATCAACTATATCTCCGAGCCGAAAACCAACGCGGCGATCACCAACGAAGTGTTCTACCCGACTGCCAACCGCGCCGCGCGCCAGTTCGTGCTGCCCGCGGTCGCGCAGGACCACACTGTCTATCCGCCTGACGACGTGCTCGCGAAGATGACCCTGATGCGTCCGCTTTCGGCCGACATCCTGCGCCTCGAAAACCGCCTCTGGGCACGACTGAAGACCGGAACCTGATGGCTTGACGCGGTGCGGTTTTCATCACACGTACCGCGTAGAAATCCCGGCCCGCGCAGCCGTCAGGCGCAGCCCGTTGCCACGCTTCGCAGCCCTTCCTGCGAGTCGCCTCCGCGACCCGTATCGGACCGCTTGCGCCTGCGTTCAGGTGGATTCACATGAGGTGGATTCACACGAATCCGTCAACACACTCGCAATCAAGACTCGACGCCATGAATTCAACTCCCGTATTGAAGCCTGTCGAGGCGACCCCGATTCGCCCCGAAGCACGTTCCGCGACGAACGATTTCGTCCGCATCGAAAACGTCGTCAAGAAGTTCGGCGACGCCTTCGCTGTCGACGACGTCTCGCTCACGGTCGCCAAGAACGAACTGTTCGCGCTGCTCGGCAGTTCCGGATGCGGCAAGTCCACGCTGCTGCGCATGCTCGCCGGGTTCGAAACCGTCACGTCGGGAAAGATTTACGTGGACGGTGAAGACCTTGCAACGCTGCCGCCCTACAAGCGCCCGGTGAACATGATGTTCCAGTCATATGCGCTGTTTCCGCATATGGACGTGACCGCGAACGTCGCCTTCGGCCTCAAGCAGGAGGGCACTCCGAAGAACGAGATCAAGGAACGTGTTGCCGACGTGCTGAACCTCGTGCAGATGAGCAAGTACGCCAAACGCAAACCGCATCAGCTCTCCGGTGGCCAGCAGCAGCGCGTAGCGCTCGCCCGTTCGCTCGTCAAGCGGCCGAAACTGCTCCTGCTCGACGAACCGATGTCCGCGCTCGACAAGAAGATCCGCCAGAAGACACAGCTTGAACTCGTGAACATTATCGAGAAAGTCGATGTCACCTGCGTGATGGTCACCCACGACCAGGAAGAAGCCATGACGATGGCTAACCGCCTCGCCGTCATGAACGAAGGCCGCATTGTGCAGATCGGCTCTCCGAACCAGGTCTACGACTATCCGAACAGCCGCTTCTCGGCCGAGTTCATTGGCTCGACAAACTTGTTCGAAGGTGTCGTGGTGGAGGATGAACCCGACCACATCTTCGTGGCAAGCGAGGACCTCGATTCGCGCATGTACGTGAGCCATGGCGTGACCGGCCCGCTTGGCATGCCGGTCGGCATCTCGGTGCGGCCCGAACGCGTGTTCGTCTCGACACAACGCCCCACCGCCCCGCACAACTGGGCACGCGGCGTGGTCTCCGGCATTGCGTATATGGGCAGCTACTCGCTGTATCACGTGCAGTTACCGAGCGGCAAGACGATCGTCTCCAATCTTGCCAGCGCGCACCTGATGGCTCACGGCGCGCCTTCCTATAACGACGAAGTCTTCGTTCATTGGTCGGCTGCCGCCGGTGTGGTGCTCACACAATGAAAACGCTCACTCGCTCCTCGCTCCTCGCGCGCATCGTACCGTCGGGCCGCACAGCCGTAATCGGCGCGCCATTCCTCTGGCTCACGCTGTTCTTCGCGCTGCCCTTCCTGCTCGTCTTCAAGATCAGCTTCGCCGACCTGAAGCTCGGCATTCCGCCGTACACGAATCTCGTGAGCATGAAGGACGGCGTGATGCATTTCGCGCTGCAATTCAGTCACTACCTGTTCCTGCTGCAGGATGACCTGTATATCGCGACCTACATCAGCTCGCTGAAGATGGCGGCGGTCTCCACGTTCTTCTGTCTCCTGATCGGCTACCCGGTCGCGTACTACATCGCGCGCGCTGAACCGTCCAGACGTAACGTGCTGATGATGGGTGTGATGCTGCCCTTCTGGACCTCGTTCCTGATCCGCGTGTATGCGTGGATCGGCATTCTCAAGGACGACGGGCTGCTGAACCACACGCTGATCTCGCTCGGCCTGCTGCATACGCCGATGCGCCTCTATCACACCGACATCGGCGTCTATATCGGCATGGTCTATTCGTACCTGCCCTTCATGGTGATGCCGCTCTACGCGCACCTCGTGAAGATGGACCTGACGCTATTGGAAGCCGCCTATGACCTCGGCGCAAAACCATGGACGGCGTTCACCCGGATCACCTTGCCGCTCTCGAAGAACGGAATCATCGCGGGCAGCTTGCTCGTGTTCATTCCCGCGGTGGGCGAATACGTCATTCCCGAACTGCTCGGCGGCGCCGACACGCTGATGATCGGCCGCGTCATGTGGGACGAGTTCTTCAACAACATGGACTGGCCGATGGCTTCAGCGGTGACGGTCGCCATGGTCGTTCTGCTGCTCGTGCCGATGGCCGTGTTCCAGTACTACCAGGTCAAGGAACTGGAGGCATCGAAATGACCAAGCCCAATAAATTTCTCTCGACCAGTGTGCTGACGTTCGGCTTCCTGTTCCTCTACATCCCGATCATCAGCCTGGTCGTGTACTCGTTCAACGAGTCGAAACTCGTGACGGTCTGGTCGGGGTTCTCGCTCAAGTGGTACGGCGCGCTGCTCCACGACGACGAGCTGCTCGGCGCTGCGTGGCTGTCGCTCAAGATCGGCTTGCTGACCGCGTGCGCCTCGGTGGTCATCGGCACGTGGTCGGGCTTCGTGCTCGCGCGCTTCGGCCGCTTTCGCGGTTTCACGCTCTTCACGGGCATGATCAACGCGCCGCTCGTTATTCCCGAAGTGATCCAGGGCATCTCGTTGCTGCTGCTCTTCGTCGCGCTCGAACAGATGTTCGGCTGGCCAAAGGGACGCGGCATGCTGACGATCTGGATCGGCCACGTGATGCTGTGCGTGTCCTATGTCGCGATCATCGTGCAGTCGCGAGTGAAGGAGCTCGACCGTTCGCTGGAAGAAGCTGCGCTCGATCTCGGCGCCACGCCGTTCAAGGTGTTCTTCGTCATCACGCTGCCGCTGATCTCGCAGGCGCTGCTGTCCGGGTGGCTGCTCTCGTTCACGCTTTCGATAGACGACCTCGTACTGTCGGCGTTCCTGTCGGGCCCCGGCTCGACCACGCTGCCGCTCGTCGTGTTCTCGCGCGTGCGCCTCGGCCTGAACCCCGAAATGAACGCACTCGCAACCCTCTTCATTGCAATCGTGACGATCGGCGTGATCCTGGTCAACGCCCTGATGCTCGGAAAAGAACGCAGGCGCGTTCGCGACATGCAACTCGCCTTCGCCACCGCGAAGTCGGACATGGAGCGCGAGGCCGACGAACGCACGAGCCGCGAAGAAGCACTGAAAGCAGCATAAAAACAGCAGTTCCCCGTAATCACACGACAACCGGAGAAATGGGATGCAAAAGAAACTGATCTGCTTGCTGGTCGCGGCGTGCATGCCCGGCATGGCAATGGCCGATTCAACGAGTGCGCAAATCAAGGCACTTCAAAAACAACTTGAAGCCTTGCAAAAGGAGGTCAAGGAATTGCGCACGGAAGTCGCAACCAAGAAGACCGTGCCGTCGGTGGCTACCGCGCAAGCGGCACCTGCACCAGCCACTGCTGCACCGGTGGACATCTCGTCGCCGGACTACGGCGCGCAGCGCGCGGCGCTCACCAACGACGACGTCACGCGCATGAAGCAGCAGATTGCGAACCAGCAGTTGAAGGTGGATTCGCTGACGGATGCGGCGACCACCGGACCGATCGCGGGTCTGTCGATCACGGGGTATATTGATCCGACCTACGTCTACAACCGCGCGCAAAGCTCGTCGTCGTTCCTGTTCGCGAACCACGAGAGCTCGTACAACTACTTTAACAGCACCTTCGGCGATCTGTATCTCGACATCAAGAAGACCTTTGGCGTGGGTCCGATGGCGCCATCGGCCGAGATCACGTTGATGCCTAACCGGGGCAACGGCATCACGCTGCTGCAAAACTCGAAGGGCGAGATCGGTAACAACATCCTGAACACGGCAGTTGTAACCGTACCGATCTCGGCAACGACCTCGTTCGTCACCGGTCTCATCCCGAGCTTCGGCGGTTATGAGGTGCAGCAGTCGAACATGATGACCACGCTCACGCACAACTTGCTGTATGACTTCTCCGATCCGGGCAGCTACATTGGTGTGGGCGTGAACTACACCAGCGGCAACTGGGCGTCGAAATTCTTCCTCGGCAACGAGCAGTACCGCACCTATGGCGCAGTCACGCAGACGGGCACCAACGCACTCGGCGACCCGATTACGACCAGCAACAAGATACCGACCTTCACCGCGCGCACGGATTACACCTGGTCCAGCGCACTCGATATCGGCGGGTCGTTCAACATCGGCCGGCAGACGCTTCCAAGCGCCACCGACGCCACCACGGGTGCCGTCAGCTACGGCGTGGGCGGTCAGTCAACCAGTTCCGCCGGCACGTTCTTCTTTACCGAAGCCGACCTGACCTACACGCTCGCCGACGTGACCTACAACGCCGAAGTCGACTACGGCCAGCAACAGCACGCAGCGTTCAACGGCGGCGAAGCGCAGTGGTACGGTATCTCGCTGCTTGCGCACCGCAAGTTCAACATAGAAGGCATCGGCCGCATGGGCGTGACCGCGCGCTACGACTACCTCGCCGACAGCAAGAACGGCGGCGGCGGTGGCGGCGTTGCGCTGAACTCGTCGGGCCGCGATCCGTACAACGGCTTCGGCATCGGTTCGGAGTGCCTTGCAAACTCGCAGGCGAACGGCGGCCTCGGCTTCGAGTGCAAGGGCTCGAACCGTCAGGACGTTGCGCTGGATCTGCTGTTCTTCCCGACCCAGCAGATCACCGTGAAGGTCGAGTACCGCCACGATTGGGCGAACAACAAGGTGTTCCTGCGTAACGACGGTTCGTACAGCAAGTCAAACGACCTGCTTGCCACGCAGTTCATCTACTCGTTCTAACCGCGACGGCCGGTGTTTTGCACCGGCCTCGCGGCCCGTTGCCCGTTTTGGCTAGCTCATGCTCAAATTATCGAATCAGCCTCACGTTCCCTCGTATTACGCTGCAACTGCCAACGACACCACCCGCCATGCGCCGCTCGAAGGCACCGTACGCGCCGACGTCTGCGTGATAGGCGCCGGACTCACAGGTGTATCGGCTGCGCTGAATCTTGCCGAGCGCGGGTTTTCGGTGGTCGTGCTCGAAGCGTCGAAAGTCGGCTGGGCTGCAAGCGGTCGCAACGGCGGCCAGATGATCGGCGGCTTTGCTTGCGGCATGGATACTTTCGCCAAGACCATGTCGCCGTCGGACGTCAGGCTCATGTGGGAACTCGGGCGCGAGACGCTTGACATCGTGACGGAGCGCATTGAGCGGCATCGTATCGAGTGCGAACTGACGCTCGGGTATCTGACGGCCGCGAACAAGCCACGACAACTGCACGAACTGCGCGTCTGGCGCGATCAGACTTTCCGAGATTTTGGCTACGACCGCTTCAGCATCGTCGAGCAAGATACCATGCACGATTTCGTGGATTCGGCCCGCTATGTGGGCGGTCTGCACGATCCCGACAGTGGTCACCTGCATCCACTCAACTACACGCTCGGTCTTGCACGCGCGGCCTGCGAAGCCGGTGCGCAGATACATGAGGATTCGTGCGTGACCGATATCCGCTCGCATGGGAACGGGCATCGGATCGCAACAACGCATGGTGTGGTCGAAGCGAAATTCGTCGTGCTCGCGTGCAATACGTTCGTTGGCAGCGTTGCGCCGGCGCTCGCGCGTAAGATCATGCCGGTCGGCACCTACGTGGTCGCGACCGAACCGCTCGGCGAGGAGCGTGCGAAGTCGCTGATGCCCGCGAACGCCGCGATGTGCGACTCCCGCTTCGTACTCGATTATTTTCGCCGTTCGAAGGACCACAGGCTGCTATGGGGCGGCAAGGTCAGCTATTCGACCCTGGAGCCTCGCGATCTCGCTCAAGCGATGCGCCAGGACATGCTGAAGACCTTCCCGCAACTTGCCGATGTGAACATAGACTACGCGTGGGGCGGCATGGTCGACATCACGATGAATCGCGCGCCGCACTTCGGCCGCATCTCGCCAACGGTCTACTTCGCGCAGGGTTTCTCCGGGCACGGCGTCAATACGACGGGGCTCGCGGGCAAGCTAATCGCGGAGGCAATCGATGGTCAGGCGTCGCGCTTCGACCTGTTCGAAAAGATTCGTCATCGCGACTTCCCAGGCGGCGCTACACTGCGCACGCCTGCCCTCGTGCTCGCGATGGCGTGGTATCGAATGAAGGATTTTCTCTGATGGGCAACACCCTCGATTCACGCGCCGACGCACTCGCGCGCCACTCTTATTACGAAGCCAGCGTCACGCGGCCCGCAACCGACGATCCACCGCTCGAAGGCTCGGTCGATGCCGACGTCTGCGTGATCGGCGCTGGTTATGCGGGTTTATCGGTGGCGCTCGAGTGCCGTGAGCGTGGTCTGTCGGTGGTAGTGCTCGACGCGCACCGGCCGGGATGGGGCGCGTCGGGCCGTAACGGCGGACAGACCCTCGCGGGCTTCGCGAAAGACGAGGAGATAGAACGTCAACTCGGCACGCAGGGCGCACACGCAGCGTGGGCGATGTCAATTGCTGGCGTTGCGCTCGTGAAGGCGCGCATCGCCCGTTACGGGATTGATTGCGACTTCACGCCGGGGTATATGACGGTTGCGACCAAGCCGCGTCGCGTGGAAGATTTGCGCCGCTGGATGGAAGCCGCGCGGTCGCGATGGGGCCACACGCACCTGAGCTGGATCGATGGCAAGGACATGCCGGCGCGGATCGCGTCGGAGCGTTATCTTGCGGGCGTGCACGATGCGCTTTCCGGGCACCTGCATCCGCTCAAATACTGCCTCGGTCTCGCCGATGCCGCGCGTCACGCAGGCGCGCAGCTCTTCGCGCATTCCCCCGTACTCAAAGTGGTGCGCGGCGCAAAGCCGATTGTGAAAACAGATCGGGGCGAGGTTCGCTGCCGCTTTATCATCGCGTGCGGCAACGCGACGATCGGCGATGTTCTACCCAGCGAAGTGGCCGCGCGCATTGCACCGATAGCGTCCTATATTGTCGCGACGGAACCGCTCGGCCAGGCTCGCGCCGACGCGCTGATTAGCGGCCGCCCGGCTGTCTGCGACAACAATTTCCTGCTCGATTATTTCCGCGTCTCAGCCGATCACCGCGTGCTGTTTGGTGGCCGAGCGAACTCGGCGGGCGCATCGCCTGCGGCGTTATCGGAGCAGATCAGGAAGCGCATGGTGGGCGTGTTCCCGCAACTCACCGATGTCCGCATCGAACACGCGTGGGGCGGTTTTGTCGATGTCACGCGCAACCGCGCGCCGGACTTCGGCGCGATCGATTCAAACTACTACTATGTGCAGGGTTTCTCGGGACACGGCGTTGCGTTGACGGGCATGGCGGCGCAAGTCCTCACGAAGGCAATCTCCGGCGACACCGCCTCGTTCGATCTGTTCGCGCGCCTGCAACACACACGCTTTCCGGGTGGGCAGACATGGCGCCGGCCCGCGCTCGAGATCGGCATGCTCTATCACCGCGTGCTTGATCTCTTGTGAAGGTCACGCCGCGCGACCAGGTTGATCCTCTGGTAACGTATCTAACCAACGCGCCCCGATCATGACCCCACCGCATGAAGACGATCCCCCTGCAGGCCGCCCGCACCTTGCATCTGATAGCCCAAGGCCTGCTTACGCCGCCGCGGCGTAAAGCGACGAAAGCGGACGTGCTGAGCGCGATTCGCCGCATGGCGCAGTTGCAGATCGACACGATTCACGTGGTCGCACGCAGCCCTTACCTCGTGCTGTTCAGCCGCCTTGGCGACTATCAGCCGCAATGGCTCGACGAGCATCTGGCTGAAGGCGCCCTGTTCGAGTACTGGTCGCACGAAGCGTGTCTCGTGCCGATAGAAGACTACGGTCTGTTGCGTCATCGAATGCTCGATCCGGCCGGCATGGGGTGGAAATACGCGGCCGAGTGGCATGCGAATCATCGTGACGATATCGAACGCCTGCTCGATCAGATTCGGGCGAACGGTCCGATTCGCTCGGCGGACTTCGCACGTGAAGGCGGCAATGGCAGCGGCTGGTGGGACTGGAAACCCGAGAAGCGTCACCTGGAAGTGCTATTCGCTACGGGCGAGTTGATGGTCGCGGAACGACGCAACTTTCATCGCATCTACGATGTGGCCGAACGTGTGCTGCCGGACTGGAATGATGAGCGCGACCTACCCCCTGCCGAGGCGGTCCCGCAAGAACTACTCCGTCGCGCTTGCCGCGCGCTCGGCATAACACGTGCTGACTGGGTCGCAGACTATTACCGCATGCCGCGCCGTCCGTACACGTCCGAGTTGCACGAACTCGCCGATGCCGGCGAGCTGATACCGGTGCGAGTCGATGGCTGGAAAGCGGATGCGTTCGTGCATCGCGACCTGGCGGACAAGCTCGACGATGTAGCTGCAGGCCGTGTTGCTTCTACGGTGACCACAGTGCTGTCGCCGTTCGATCCGGTCGTATGGGACCGCAAGCGCGCGAGCGTGTTGTTCGGGTTTGACTATGCGATCGAGTGTTATACGCCGGAGGCGAAACGCAAGTACGGTTACTTCGTACTACCGATCCTGCACCGCGGCCGCCTGATCGGACGGGTCGACGCGAAGGCGCATCGTACGCAAGGTGTTTTCGAACTGAAGTCGCTGCATATGGAGCCGGGCGTGCGTGTCGGTACAGGACTGACCGCCGACCTGCGCCGGGCGCTGCAGCGGTGTGCGGACTGGCATAAAACGCCGCAGTTAGCCGCCGGTGCCGGTGTTCCCAAGACGCTCGCCGCAGCGTTGACCGGTGCAGCCTAGATCGCGTCGAGAGGACGGTTCGAGTCGGCATCAACGCAACATACCAGCACCTCCGCGTCCTCCTCGCTGGTGGTGACATACACGTGTCCTACCGCGCTATCGAAATAAAGACTGTCGCCGGGCGCGAGCCTGAACATCTTGCCGTCCTCGAAGCGCAACTCCAACGAGCCACCAAGCACGAACACAAACTCCTCGCCCCCATGCCGGATGTACTCGGGAAAATCCGACACGTCCCGCGCGCGGATGTGCGCACGCATCGGCACCATGCGTTTGCCGGTCAGGTCGTTGGCGAGCATGCCGTACTCGTAGTTCGGCGTGTCGTAGATCACTTGTTCGCCCGATGCCGTGAACGACGGTTCCATCGGTCCCGCAGCCGCGCCGGCCACCGCTCGGGTGCGCCCGAATATCGCGTCGAATTCAAGCTGCAGGGAGTGTGCGAGTGCCGCGAACTTGTCGTAGGTCAGCGCAATATCACCGCGCTCCGCCTTCGAGATCGTCGATACGGCAATCCCCGAACGCTCCGATAGCTCCATCAGCGTCAGCCCCCGCGTCTTGCGCGCCTGCCGGATGCGCGCACCAACCGTCTTGTGATCGAGGGCCGGCGGTGCATCGCGTTTCACCGGTTCTGCTGCTGTGACAGCCGCTTTTGCCATGACACCCACTTCAGGATTTTTTGTCGGATACGAGAATTTTATTTTTTCTCGTATATGATAACTCACGTCGATTTCCCTTCAATCAAGGATGCTGATCGTGTCAACACTCGTACTGGACAAGGCCGGTTTATCGAAGAAGCATGTCATTGCCGCGACGACGCTCGGCACGGCGCTCGAGTTCTACGACTTCACCATCTACAGTTTTTTCGCGATCCAGATCGGTCAGCTTTTCTTCCCGGGCGCGTCGCCGGTAAACCAGTTCCTGCTGTCGATAGGCGTATTCGGCGTCGGTTTTGTCGTGCGGCCGCTGGGTGGGATCGTGATCGGCGCGTATGCGGACCGCGTCGGCCGCAAGAAGGCGATGGTCCTGACCATCATGCTGATGGCGTTGAGTTGCGCGATGATCGCCTGCGCCCCGCCTTATGCCGTCGCGGGCATGGTGGCGCCGTTCATCGTGCTGGCCGCTCGGCTGATCCAGGGATTTGCAGCCGGCGGCGAGTTCGGGCCGGGCACGACCCTGCTGGTCGAGTATGCAACCGATCAGACCCGCGCCTTCTTCGCAAGCTGGAACTTCGCGGCGACGGCGCTTGGCCTCGCGCTCGGCGCGCTGGTCGCCACGCTGGTGAATGTCGCGTTGCCGAAGCAGGCTGTGCTCGACTGGGGCTGGCGCCTGCCGTTCCTTCTGGGCATTGTCGCGGCGCCGGCGGGCATGCTGATCCGCCGTCGGCTGGAAGAGACGCTGGTCGATCGCGCACCCGGCGCACCCCGTCCTCAAGGCGCGTTGAAAGCCGCGCTGACCACGCATCTGAAGCTGACGATACTCGGCACCTTCGCGGAACTCGGCGGCTCCGTGTCGGTGTATATCACGGCATTTTTCCTGCCGAGCCATGCCGTTCGCGCGCTGCATCTTTCGCCCACCGCGGCAGTGAGCTCGGGCGTGGTCAGCTCGCTGGTGCTGTTTGTTGCTGCACCCATCGCCGGGCGGCTCGCCGATCGCTTTACCCGCAAACGCGTGCTCGTGATCTCGCGGGTCATCATGTTGCTCGCCGTGTATCCGGCGTTCGCTTTCCTCGGCGCACATCCATCGGTGACAGCGTTGTGCATTATCTCGGGCTTGCTCGCGGTGTTCGTCGCGGGGCAGATTGTGCCGGTCCTCGTGATGATCCCGGAGCTGTTTCCGAAGCACGTCCGCGCGACCGGGATCGCGTTGACTTACGTAGTGAGCGCATCGTTTTTCGGTGGGTTCTCGCCGTTCATCGCGAGCTGGCTGGTGGCGCAAACGGGCAACCCGCTCGCGCCGGCATGGTATGTAGCAGCGGCCTGCGCGATCTCGCTCGTGCCGGTAATCTGGCTGAAGGACCGCACCGGCCAGCCGCTCGCCTGAGAAAGCACGATAAGGAGACGTCATACGTCATGAGTCACAACACCGAACTGATCAGCCGATCCGCCGTTGAACTACGCCGCATGATCGGCGCCAAGGAAATCTCGCCGGTCGAGTTGCTCGATGCCTGCATCGAGCGCATCGAAGCGATCAATCCCGCAGTGAACGCCGTCACGGCCACGTGTTACCCCGAAGCGCGCAACGCGGCTAAAGCTGCCGAGCGCCAGGTCTTGAACGGCGAAAAACTGGGCCTGCTGCATGGCTTGCCGCTCGGCGTGAAAGACCTTGAAGATACGGCCGGCCTTCTTACGACCTACGGCTCGCCGATGTCCCGAAGCAACGTCCCGGCCCGCGATGTCCTGCTCGTCGAACGCCTGCGCGCAGCGGGCGCGATCCTTGTTGCCAAGACCAACGTGCCGGAGCTCGGCGCGGGCGCGAACACGCGCAACCCGGTCTGGGGCGCGACCGGCAATCCGTTCAATCCGGAGCTGAACGCGGGCGGTTCATCGGGTGGCGCGGCGGCAGCGCTTGCCTGCGACATGCTGCCGGTCTGCACGGGCTCGGATACGGGCGGTTCGCTGCGCATACCGGCATCGAAATGCGGCGTGGTCGGTTTCCGGCCCTCGCCGGGGCTCGTCCCGAACTCGCGCAAGCTGCTTGGCTGGACGCCGATATCCGTCGTTGGTCCCATGGGTCGGACCGTTGCCGAAGCCTGCCTGCAACTCGCCGCGACCGCGGGCATCTCGGCATCCGATCCGCTTGGCTACGAGTCCGATCCGCTAAGTTTCGCGACGCCGCAGGCGCTCGATCTGAGCACGTCGCGCATCGGCTGGACGGAGGATTTCGGCAGTTGCGACGTCGATGAAAACATTCGTCAGATCTTTCGCGAGCGCATGGCGGCGCTCAAGCCGATGGTCCATACCTGCGAAGAAATAAGCTTCGATCTCGGCGACGTCCACCGCTGCTTCGACGTGATTCGCGCGGAGAGTTTCGTCGCGGGCTTGCGCGATGCCTACGCCCGCGACCCGAATTCCCTCGGGCCGAACACGCGGGCAAACTACGAGCTCGGCGCGAGCATGACGCTCGCCGACAGCGCCTGGGCGCAAGCCGAGCAAACGCGTATTTTCAAGCGCTTCCAGACCGCGTTCGCCGACTACGATGTGATCCTCTCGCCGACCACGCCGGTCTCGCCTTTCCCGTGGCAAGAGTTGTATGCTGCGCAGATTGGCGGGCGCGCGCAGGAGAATTATTATCGATGGCTTGCGCTCACCTATGTCGTCACGCTGACCACGCATCCGGCGATCTCGCTACCGTGCGGCGTCGATCATGCCGGCATGCCCTTCGGGCTGCAGATCGTCGGACCTTTCCATGGCGATCACAAGACGCTCGCGGTCGCCCATGCAATGGAACAGGCCTTTGACACCTCGCCGGCCCTGCGTCGTCCGCGTCCTGATTTATCGAAGCTGGCGCAGCCGACGTTATCGTTGAAATCGATCGTCACTGCACCGCCGATTTTTAATGCTGCCGGCGAAAACAATACCGGCACCTCGACCGTCTAAATCATGTCAAACGAAATCAAACGTCTTCAAACCAACGCACGGATGAGCCAGGTGGTAATCGCCAATGGTTATGTCCATCTCGCGGGTCAGGTCCCGGACAACGCCAATGGGTCGATCACCGAGCAGGCCAGCAATATTCTCGATCGGATCGATACGCTGCTGGCGTCCGCCGGAGTGGACAAGACGCGGCTGATATCGGCCAACATCTGGCTGAGCGATCCAAAGCACTTCGCCGAATTCAACGCCGTCTGGGACGCGTGGATTCCCGAGGGCCACGCACCCACACGCGCCTGCGTGCAGGCACTGCTGATGAAGCCGGGTTGCGATGTCGAAGTCGCCGTGACGGCGCTCGCCTGACGCGACAAGGAACACACATGAAATTCGATACCGTCGTGCTCGGCGGCGGCATAGTGGGTGTATCGATCGCGGTGCATCTGCAAAAGCGCGGCCGCTCGGTCGCGCTCGTGGACCGCAAGCCACCGGGGAATGAGACCTCGTTCGGCAACGCCGGACTGATCCAGCGCGAAGGGGTTTATCCGTACGCCTTTCCGCGTGCGCTGAGCGATCTGCTGAGATATTCGCGCAACACCTCGCTCGATGTCCGCTATCACCCCAACGCCCTCCTCAAGCTCGCGCCGTTTCTCTGGCGGTACTGGCGTAACTCGCATCCTTCGCGGCATGCAGCGATCGCGCGCTGGTACTCGACGCTGATCGAGCATTGCGTGACGGAGCACCGGTCGCTCGCGGCCGAAGCGGGTGCGAGCGCGTTGCTACGGCCGTCCGGCTGGATCAAGGTGTTCAGGACGAACGCCAAGCAGGACTCGGAAATGCAGGTCGTGCAGCGTTGGCAGCGCGAGTATGGCGTGAGTTTCGATGCCCTCGATCCAACGCGTTTGCGCCAGACGGAACCTGATCTCGACGTGTCCCTGAAAGGCGGCCTGCGTTATACCGCCGCCGATTCCGTCAGCGACCCGAGCGCGCTCGTCACGGCCTACGCACGATATTTCGACAGGCTGGGCGGGCGGTTCTTTATCGGCGATGCGACTACGCTCAGGGACCACTGGACGGTCAATACACAAGCCGGTGTGTTGAGCGCCCGCTCGGCAGTCATCGCGATGGGGCCGTGGTCGAACGATGTCACCACGCGGCTCGGCTACAGGCTTCCACTGGCCGTCAAGCGCGGTTACCACATGCACTATGCGGCAAGATCGGATGCACGCCTGAACCATCCGGTACTCGATGTCGAGAACGGTTACCTGATCGCGCCGATGTCACGCGGTATCCGCCTGACCACGGGCGCGGAACTCGCGTTTCGCGATGCGCCTAAAACGCCTGTGCAACTCGACGCCGTCGAACCGATCGCGCGCGGTTTATTCCCGCTGGAACAGCGCCTGGACGATGAACCCTGGATGGGCCGCCGACCCTGCACGCCCGACATGATGCCGGTCATCGGACCGGCGCCCAAGCATGACGACCTGTGGTTTGCATTCGGCCACGCTCATCATGGACTGACGCTCGGCGCGATTACAGGGCGGCTTATAGCAGAAATGGTGACAGGTGAAAAACCGCTCGTCGATCTGCGACCGTTCAGGGCCGAGCGGTTTTGAACGCAGCGCTTCAACTCGCTCAGACCTCCTTCAACAGGCGGCCCCAATGCGGGCCGTCCATCACCGAGCGTGCGCGCATGAATTTCCACGCACCGTATTTGAAGTAATCGAAGTCCAGCGTCGACATCTCGTTCTGGATCATCGACCACGTCGCCCATTTGAGGTCGGCCAGCGCTTTGTGCACAGTCACCCTTGCGCTGATCTTCGGGTCGACGCGACCGAAGTACGTCTCGATGATTTCCGCCTCGGTCTCACCAGAAAAAAACATCTCGCCGCTCAACGCGCCGAGGTCATAACAACGGTCGTTGTTCGACGCGTATTCGTAGTCGATCAGGATGATCGAACCGGCTTCATCGCGCAGGAAATTTCCCGGCATGGGGTCGTTGAAACACGGCACAAGATCGAGCCCGGATGCTTCGATAGCAGCACGCGCGTTGTGATATTCGGCGAGCAGCCGGTCAAAATCCGCAGGCAGTTTGCCCTTCATCTGACGAACCTGAGCGACGTGTTCATCGATCAGGCCGAAGATGGTCTTGGTCAGCGGCAGCAGCGGCGAAGCATGGAGCGTGCGGTACAAACCCATGACCGACGAGCGCACGCCGCGCTCCATAAAATCGCGGTTGGAGCACGTCGTCCTGCCTTCGACAAAGTCATTGATCTCGACACCTTGCGCGGCGGCGTAATCATAAAGACGCGGGCCAATGCCAATCAGTTCGGCTTGTTTGCTCGCGGCAAACGCGGCCTTCCGGTCGATAAACTGCTCCGTGCCGCGCCCCGGAATCTTGACAAAAAAACTGGCGGGATCGTCATCGACCCACACACGCCAGTTCGTGTTGCTGATACCGCCGGGAACGGGCGCATAACGCAGCAACCGCCCAGCCCAGGGCTGCACGGCGCGCAGCACGGTCTCGATGTCCCGTTCCGTGTCGCTCGCAGCCGCACCCAGAACCTTCATCTGCATGATCGTCGGGCCTCTTGAATGGTGGTCACGCCGCGGCCGTCATACATGGTTCAGCTTTTCGTCGAGATCCATACGATCGAGCGCCATGCGGCAGCGGAGCAATCGCCATTGTGCGTATTTCAAAAATTCGATGCTACGGCGCGGCGAACCGGCATCCATCATCAGGCCCCACAAACCCCAGCGAAGATCGTCGGCGAAAGCGTACAGGCGGCAGCGATTGACGGAAACCGCCGATGCCCGCCCTTCCGCCATTTCCAGCGCGCCGGGCCATTGGCTTTCGAAGCTCAGTATTTCGTTCAGGGTGACGGCAAGGTCGAAGAGCGCGTCCGTGTTGGCGGCTTCGTCGAAACCGACTAGCTGAAGCCGGCCGTCCAGATGCAGCATCACGTTCGAGGCGGTGCCGTCGGCATGACAAGGGACACGGTCCAGACCCGACGCGCTGATCGCTCGGCCCATGCGCGCTGCGATCGCAATCAGCGGCACCACGTCCGATGGGAAAGGCACGCGGCGTTGGTCCGCCTCGCGCGCAAGCCGGGCGATTCTGTCGAAGACGTTCGTGTCCTGCTCGAAGGGAGCCAGCGAGTGGATGGCCCGCTTCGCTTCAATCAGCTTCGCGAGCACATCGGGGCGCGACAGGTCGTCCAGACGTGCGGTCTCCCATCCGGCGCCGAGCAGGTCGAAGACCGCTGCCCCGGACCTTTCGAGCAGAAAGCGCGGCGACGGCGTCAGCGAACAGCTTGCCGCAGCTTCGGCTGCGCGATAAGCGGCTGCCACATTCACGGGTTCGATCAAGTCGCGATTGATCACCTTCATGAAGAAGGCGGTGTCGTCGTCGAGCGTCACGCGCCAGCAATCGCTGGCAACGGCGCGATGGACCGGCGACATCACGGGCATGACCGCTCTTTCGTAGCGGATCGTCCGATGCCGCCAGGCTTCGATCGAACCGAGGGCGGCCTCGGCCGCGCACTCCGAATCGGTTGACGCAGATCCTGGTGCTTTCATGAACTCATGCTCCTCGGATAAACGCGATGCGCCCGGTGCCGCATCGGATAACGCTGACATTCAAACAAGCTGACTACAATGGCTGACTACAACGCCGCCTGCTTCGGATCGCCCCGTGACTGGCACAGGCGCAGGGCGACTCGCGTGAGGACCGCCATGCCCCGGTCGACGTCGTCCGAATGTGTCTCTTCCCGCTCGTTGTGCGCGATGCCGCCCACGCTCGGAACAAACACCAGACCCGTGGGACAGACGTCCAGCAGGCTGAGGGCATCGTGACCGGAAACCGTATCGATCTCCCTGCACTCGTGGCCGGTCTCGGCAGCGCACAGTTTGATCAGGTCGCTGAGCACGGACGGCAAGGTGCGAATCGGCCTGGCAGTCCGGCTGCTGACGTCGACCCGGACGTTGGCTTTCGCGGCCGCCGTCTGGATCGCCTGTGTGGCCAGTTCCTCAGCGCTTCTCAGAATGTCGTCGTCGACCGCTCGCAGCTCGATCGACAGATCGGCGCGCGCGGGCACCACATTCGGCGAATTCGGCTGCACGACCAGCCGGCCCACGGACGTATGGATCCGGTCCGGCCACCGGTCCGCAATATCGCGTACGTCGCAGATGGTTTGCGCCGCGGCGAACAACGCATCGCGACGTGAACGCATCTTCGTCGGCCCCGTGTGCGCCTGCTCTCCGTGGAAACAGACATCCATCTTGGCGGCGCCCCAGTTGCGTGTCACGATCCCGATCGGCACGCCTTCCGTTTCCAGGATCGCGCCCTGCTCCACATGCAATTCGACGTAACAGGCAGGCACCGGCGGCGCTGCATCCGTACCGAGATAACCGATTGCGCCCAGCGCCTCTGCCAGCGTCAGGCCGTCGTCGTCGCGGCTGGCCAGCGCGTCCTCCGCCTTGATCCGGCCGGAAAACGTGCCGCTGCCGAGCAAGCTGGGACGAAACCGCGCGCCCTCTTCATTGGTCCAGTTGACCGCGCAAAAATCCGCATTGAAGGCAACACCCTCGCGTTTTGCCTGCATCAAACGCCTGCCGGTCTCGAGCGCGCCGAGCACGCCCAGCACGCCGTCGAAACGGCCGCCTTGCGGCTGGCTGTCAAGATGGGAGCCCATCATGACAAGCGGGGCGCCCTTCGTCGCGGCCAGACGGAAAATGCCGTACTGGTTGCCGACGCTGTCGGTACGCACCTCCGCTCCGGCCGATTCAAGCAAAGCCGCGAATGCGTCGCGGGCTTCGCCGTCGGCAGCGCTGGCGCAGAGGCGCGTAACGCCGCCCGTTTCAAGGCCGCCGAATACCGCAAACTGCTCAAGCATGCGAGCGACCTGCCCGGCGCCAGCTTTCCCGGAACCCGCTGGCTCAGGGATGAATGAGGTCGATGTCATGCTGGGTAAAAATCTCCAAAAATGATTCAGGCGGGCTTCGGTCGCAGACCACTGTCAGCTTCTCGTTGAGCGGGAAGGTGTTGAGATACGCCTGGCGGCCGAATTTATCGATATCGGCGAGCACCACGCTTCTACGCGTCTGTGTTTTCAATACGCCTCGCAGATTTGATTCGTGTTCCTCATAATCCATCCAGCCGTGATCCAGGTCGCACGCGGCAATACCCATGAACGCGGCGTCGTAGAAAAAGCGCCGGGCATAACCCAGCGTCTCATAACCGACCAGCGCGTTGTCCTTGCCGCGCAGCATGCCGGGCGTGAGATTCACCCGGGTGATGCTCGTGCCGAGCAACAAGGCGACGTCAATGGAATTGGTCGTCACCGTCAGATTGCGGCCGACCAGACGCCGCGCGAAGGCCGTTGTCGTCGTACTGGAGTCGATGAAAATCGACATGCCGTCTTCGACCAGCTTCTCGGCAAGCTCCGCCACCTTCGCCTTGCCGCGCACGTTGACCTTGCCGCGCTCGGTGACGGGCCGCTCCAGATCGAGCCTCGGTGGCACCGCGCCACCGTAGATTCGGCGCAGCATGCCACCTTGCTCCAGCTCTTTCAGGTCGCGCCGGATGGTCTCTTCGGAGACATCCAGTATCTTGGCCAGCGGCGTGACGGAGACACGTCCATCGTCGTGGAGGCGGGTAAGAATCTCTTGGTATCGATGCTCTGACATGGCTTCGTGATCAATCCTCTACGTACCGGGCAGACTGCCGGTCAGGGCGGCCGTGTCCGGTCGATTGCTGCGCACTCAACCCGGCTCAGAGCCGCAATGTGGGTGAACGCCGGTGGCCGGTGGCAGTCTCGTAATCGTAAGCCATCGCCAGCAAGGCCGGTTCGCTCCAGCGCCGGCCGACGAAGATCAGGTTGAACGGCGACCCCGATTCGTAATATCCGGCAGGTACCGTGACGCCCGGCAACCCGGCGATATTGATCTCGCACACCGTGGTCTCGTGCAGCGTTTCAGGCCCCTCCCTTGGCGGCAGTGCGTCACGAAGTTGCGGGAACACGAGACCATCCAGTGAATGCTGTTCCATCACGTCTTCGAAGATCGCGAGATAGGTTTCGCGCAGCGCGAAGAACGCTGCGGTCACCGGCGGTGCGGACGGGTCTTTCAAGCTGGCTTCGAAATTCGGCAGGCTCGACATATAGGTCAGCACGCCCGTAGGCGAAAACGGATCTTCAGCCTGCGTGGCCGCGACGAATTCATTCCATGACTTGAGCGCGGCGGCCGGTCCAAGACGCTCGAGGTATTTCTGCATGTCGTGCGGCAGGCTTTCCATGCCGCGTGCATCGAAGTGATCGGAACCCGGTGCCGGGCGGCCTAGCGATGCGAAGCCGGTGCCCGCAAATGGGTCGGCCACGACCACGGCGCCACGCGCTTCGAGCTCGGATTGCGCGCGCTTGTACAGCAGCTCAGTTTCAGCCGACAGTGCGCGATTGCGCCAACCCGGGCCATAAAGACCGAGCCGCTGTCCTTGCAACGCGTCCTCCCTGAGCCCCGCGGTATACCCGCCGCGTGGCTTCATACCGACCGCCGCCACCGTTTTGGGGTCCTCTTCGGAATAACCGGCAAGGACATCGAGGGCCAGCGCCGCATCGCGTACGCAGCGCGCAATCGGCCCGACGACATCACGGGTGCTTCCGGCAAGCGGCATCACGCCCGCATTGGGAACCAGCGCGAAGGTCGGCTTGATGCCGACCAGCGCCTGTGCCGATGCCGGGTTCTGGATCGATCCGCCGGTTTCTTCCGCGAGGCCGAGGACGGCCAGGCTCGCGGCCACGGCCGTTGCCGTTCCCGCACTGCTGCCGCCGGGCATGAAGGCAGGATCGACCGCGTTCAGGGTAGGACCGGCCCAGCTATCGTTGGCATGCGAACCCGTGGCGCTGAGCACAGGCACATTGGTCTTGCCGAGGATCACGCAACCTGCCGCACGCATTCTCGCGACGACTGGTGAGTCGGTGCCCGGTAGAAGATCGATGCCGCCGGCCAAGCTGCAAAGCAGCGACCAGCCGCCGGTCGTCGGAAAACCCACCATGTCCATGGTGTCCTTGACGACGACTGGAATCCCCGCAAGTGGCCCGAGCGGCGCGCCGCTCGCGCGCCGGCGATCAATCGCGCGCGCATCGTCGAGTGCCTGCGGGTTCATGAAAATGATCGCGTTGTAGCGGGGGTTGACCTGTGCAATGCGCTCCAGATACGCGCTGGTCAACGCTTCCGAGGTCATTGCCCCGCTGTCGAAAGCGGTCTGGATCTGGGCCACGGTCAGTTCTAGGACGTCGATATTTGCGCTGGTCGGGTTCATGGCGTACGAGTCGGGCGGAGTGGAAAGGACGGAGCCGGTCTTGATCACGACAACTTCAAGCGATGCCCGCGAATTCGTCGAGCATCGCCGGATCGCGAACGACCTCCGGTGGAATCTCGCGGGTCACGGCTCCTTTCTGCAAGATGAGGATCCGGTCAGATAGCGAGGCAATGAAATTCAGGTTCTGTTCGACGAGCAGCACCGTCAGGCTGCGCTTGCGCGCCACGCCTTTGAGAGTGTCGGCGATTTCATCGATGATGGACGGTTGAATGCCTTCCGTCGGCTCGTCGAGCAGGACGATGCGCGGGCCGCCGCACAGGCAGCGCGCGAGCGCGAGCAACTGCTGTTCGCCACCCGACAAGGCGCCGCCCGGCCGGTCGAGATACGCTTTTAGGCGTGGGAACAAGTCGAGTATTTCCGCAATGGTCTCGGCCTCGCTGCGAGTCGAAAGAAGACATCCGACGCGCAGGTTTTCCATCACGCTCAACGCCGGGAAAATTTCGCGGCCCTGCGGCACATAACCGATACCCGCCTTCGCTCGCGCTGTCGGCGAGAAACCGGTGATGTCCTGTCCGTCGAAGCGAACATGGCCTGACGTAGTGGGCAGATGGCCCGTCAAGGTGCGCAGCAAGGTCGTCTTGCCCATCCCGTTGTGGCCGAGGATGCCCACGCGCTCCCCCGCCTGCACCGAGAAACTGACCTGATTGAGAATGGGTATGCGGCCATAGCCTGCGCACAGATGGCTGACTTCAAACAGCGTTTCGTTCGTATTGCTGCCCGTCATGCCGCCCTCCTGCCCAGATAGACGTCCTTGACCCGCTGGTTGGAGAGGACCGTTTCCACGGAACCTTCCACGAGTACCTCGCCCTGCGAAAAAACCGTCACGGTGCGGGCGATCATCCGGATGAATTGCATGTCGTGTTCAACCACCACGAGCGCCTGGGTCTTGTTGATTTCGCGAATCAGCTCGGCGGTGCGCAGCACTTCCTCGTGGTTCATGCCGGCGGCCGGTTCATCGAGGAGAATTAGTTCGGGTTCCTGTGCAAGCACCGTGGCGATCTCCACCCATTGCCGCTGACCGTGCGCCAGCTGACCGACAATGCGGTCGGCGATCGTATCGAGTTGCAGGCGCGTCAGCGTCTCGTCGACAATCCGCTGAGCGCGCGCCAGCGACTTGCGCCGTCCCGCCCCGATAAAGACATTCTCGCGCACGCTCAGGCCATTGAAGACGTTCGGTACCTGAGTCTTGATGCCCACGCCGAGACGCGCGATCTGATGCGGATTGCTGCCGGTGATATCGGTGTTGCGAAAATGGATGCTGCCTTCGCTTGGCCGCAACTGTCCGGTCAGCATCTTGAAGAAGGTGCTTTTGCCCGCGCCGTTGGGACCGATCAGGCAGCGCAATTCGACTTCTCCCAGACTGAAGTCGACCGAGCGCACGGCCGTCACGCCGCCGAAGCGCATGGTGACGTTGCGTGCCTGGAGCAGCGGTGGTGTGCTGTTCATGAGCGGGACTCCTGCTCGCTGGCATTCGGTGTCTTGGTGGCTTTAGCACGTGGAGTGCGGGCGGTCGAACTCAGGCGAACGATCCAGGATCGCGCCACCGGCACCACGCCCTGCGGGACAAGTAGTACGAACGCTACCAACACGATGCCGAGGCCGAGACTTGGATCGATGGTGTGCTGCGTACCCGCCACGTTGATCAGATACTGAATGGCGACAGCGCCCAGAATCGGTCCGATCAACGTGCCCAAGCCGCCGATCAGCACCGAGATGATCACCTGGGCCGACATGGTCAACGCGAACACGGTCGGGCTGATGAAGCCGCCCCAGGTCGCGAACACAGCCCCTGCCGCACCGGCAATGCCCGCGCCGATCACAAACGACAGCAGCTTGTAGAGCCGCGGGTCGTAACCGATCAGCATGGCGCGCGTCTCGTTCTCGCGGATGGCAACGACCACCCGGCCGAAACGCGACGCGAGTATCCACTTGAGGAACCCATAAGCGACAATCAACGTGCTCATGGCCACGTACCACACGCCAATCTGGTCCAGCGGCTCGTCCGGTTTTCCAGGGGGTGCGAACGGCGGGATCGCGGGAATACCGTTGAAACCGCCGAGTACGGCGTCGCCGATGTGGTACTGGCTGCCGGACGTCGAGTTCATCAGTTCGAACAGGATCACCGAGACCGTCAGTGTAATGACACCCACGTAAGCGTCGCTGATGCGCCCGTAGAACATGAAGTAACCGAGCAGCGCGGCGAACAGCATGGGCACGGCGATGGCCAGCAGCGCAGCTATCTGCGTATTGCCGAGGTTGATGGCGGCGATTGCATACGTGTACGCGCCAATCCCGAGAAACGCTGCCTGCCCGAAAGACATGATGCCCGCATATCCCCAGACGAACCCCTGGCTCAGGCCAAAGATGGCGACCGCCGCGAACAGCGTGGCCTGCATCACGCCGAACTCGCTCAGCACCTTCGGCACCGCGAACATGACGACGATGCTCAGGATGACGACGATTTGCACCCCGCCGCTTGATCGAAGCAATTTCATGAACTGCGCCTCAGGAAACGGCCGGTAATACCCTGCGGCAGGACGCGGATCAGCACGATCGCCGACGCCAGCAGCGCAATGTCCCCGATAACCGGCGTGGACAGGAACGACACAATCTCGTTGATGAAACCAAACAAGCCCGCGGCCAGCCCGGTACCCGCGATAATCGCCGGACCACCGCCCAGCACGGTAATAAAGGCCTTCGCAATATAAGCGCCGCCCATCCCGGGCGACACGCCCGAGATGGGCGCAAGCACGCCACCGGCGAGACCGGCCAGCGCCGCGCCAAGAGCAAACGTGGCCATGTAGACGGCGGCCGGACGCACGCCCAGTGACGCGGACATGGCGGGGTTCTGCATGGTCGCGCGCAGGATGAGCCCGAAGCGGGTCTTGCGCAGCAACAACAGCAGCGAGCTGAGCACCACCACGCCCACTCCGATGATCACGAGGCTATAGGCGCTCACGTGGTATTGCCCGATCGCGAAACTGCCGACCGGCATCTGCACCGACTTGACCACGTTGCCGAAGATGGACGTAATCAGGCCGATCAGCCCGAGGCTGATGCCCCAGGTGGCAAGCATGGTGTCCATCATCCGGCCGTACAGGAAGCGGATGATGGTGCGCTCAAGCACGAGTCCGACCAGACCGACCACAAGCGGCGGCAGGATCAGCATCGACACCCAGATGTTGATGCCCGCCGTGCTGGCCGTCACCGCCGTATAAGCGCCGAGCATCATGAATTCGCCGTGGGCGAGATTGATGATCCGCATCATGCCGTAGATCACGCCCAGCCCGATGGTGATCAGGGCGAGCGTGGCAACCCCGGTCAGGACATTGAAGGCCAGGAGGCCGGTCAGGTCCATATTGACTCCGCTTAGACTTGAGGCATGAACTGCTTGTTGGTGCGTGGCGACTTGATGAGATCGCAGGCGCCACCCGTGTCCGACGGGAACTGGTTCGGGAAGGTCTGGAGAATCTCCCATACGCGGTTCTTGGGGCGTGCCAGATAAGCGTTGCGGATGGTGTGGTGCGTCGCCGGGTCCATCTTCACGGTGCCTGAAGGCCCCTCGATGGAGATACCCGTCTCGAGCGCCGTCACGACCTTGGCCTGCTCGACCGAGCCGGCTTTCTTCACCGCTTCGGCCCACAACATGATCCCTTCGTAGGTGGCCGTATCGAGTTCGCCCAGGTCTGTCAGGCTCGGTCCGTACTTGGCCTGCATGCCCTTGACGAAGGCATTTGCATTGGGGGTGCCGAGGTTGTTGTAGAAGCCGAAGCACGTGATGATGCCGTCGGTGGTGGCGGCGTCCATGGTGGTCAGTTCGTCGCCCAGGCCGAACACAGTCGCGCCCACGGGAATCTTCGACTTCATGCCCGCTGCCGCCCATTGCCGGTAGAACCCGACATGATTCGCCCCCACCAGTGCGGACAGCACCATGTCGGGCTTGGCTTCCTGGATGCGGCTGATGGTGGACGAGAAATTGGTGACGTCGAGCGGGAAGAAATCGGTGCTGACGACCGAGCCGCCGCCGTCCTTGACGAACTTGGTCATCCAGCTCGCGGTGATGTGGCCGTAGTTATAGTCCGCGGCAATGATGTAGACCTTCTTGCCCCAATTCTTGAGTGCGTATTCAACAATATGATCGACGGTCTGCGCGGGCGTGGTGCCGGTGCAAAAGACATTGCGGTCGCACACGCCCCCTTCGTATTGCGTGTTGTAGAAAAACAGGGTCTTGCTGCGATCGAAGATGGGCCGGATTGCTTCGCGTGAAGCCGATGTAATACCGCCCTGTATTACATCGACCTTGTCCTGGAGGACCAGTTGCTGCGCGTACTGTGTATAGAGCTGGATGCTGCTCTGGGTGTCGTAGGCGATCAGCTTGACCGGGCGTCCGAGCAAGCCGCCGTGGTCGTTGATCTGGCCGACCGCAAATTCGGTGGCCTGGATCATGCGCCGGCCCTCGATGCCGAGCGCGCCCGTGCCGTCGAGCAGGCTGCCCAGCTTGATCGGCTCCGCGGCCGATGCGCTTCGGGTGACGTAGGGACCCACAAGCGCCCCTACCGCCGCTGCTGCCCCGAACTTCAACGCTTTACGACGTGATCCAGATTCCATTGTCATCGATTCGCTCCGCATGCGATTGTGTGATTTGACCGATTGCAGTGTAAGTTCTCAAAAAAGAAGCAATGCAAATGTCAAAAATCCACACAACGGGCAAAACAGTCATTTTCAATGGGATGAATCGGGCAGTAAGCGAGCGCTTGGTCAGATGAAAGGAGACAGCGCTTCAGGCGGCGCGGCGCGTGCGGATCTCGGCCCCCTGCTCGGCCAGATCCCAGAAAAGACCGGCCATGATCTGCAGCGCCTGCCGTGCGACGCTGCCCAGCAGATGCTCGTCCGGGGCATGTTGCGAGCAGGCCGGATAAGAGTGCGGCACCCATAACGTGGGCAAGCCGAGCGTCTGCGCGAACACATCGTTGGGCAGCGAACCGCCCAGGTTCGGCAACAACGCGGGCGGCTCGCCAACCGTCGCTTCGATCGACGCCATGCCCCAGCGCACCCATGGATCATCGGGATCGAGCCGGGTCGCGTGCATCCGCGTGCCGTTCTCGGTGACATCGATATCGTTATAGCCAAGCGCATCGAGATGCTCGCGCACATGCCGCAGGAAATTCTCGCTGTCGCTGCCGACCACATATCGCAACTGACAAGCCGCAAACGCGTAACCGGGGATTGCATTGATCGGCGCGTCCGGATTGCCTGTCTTGAACGCCAGCACTTCGAGTGCGTTCCACCCGAACAGGCGCTCGACCGGCGTGAGACCCGGCTCGCCCCATTGCGGATCGACTTCGGGATCGTTCGGGCCGCCACCGACTTCGATCGATGTCAGTGCATCGCGCACGCTTGCCGGCAAAAACTCGGGCAACAGGCCCTTCACGAGAATCCGGCCGCGCTCATCGACCATTGACGCTATCGCGTTGGCGAGGCGAATGCCGGGACTGCGCAACAGGCCGCCCCAGTTGCCCGAATGATGAGCGCCGTCGCGTAACTGGAGTTTCATCGTGAAGTTGAGGTTGCCGCGTGAACCGAGGAACAGCGTAGGACGCGATGCCGAAACACGTGGCCCGTCGGACGCGATGAACACATCGGCTTTCAACGCGTCGCGATGCTGCGCGCAGACATCGGCCAGCCCCGGCGAGCCGGTCTCCTCACCCATCTCGAGGATGACCTTGACGTTGAAGCCGAGTATGCCGTGACGCGCTTCCAGAACCTGTGCGAGCGCGGCGATGTTGATGGTGTGCTGGCCCTTGTTGTCGGCGGTGCCGCGGCCATACCAGCGGTCGCCTTCGACCACGATCTTCCACGGCTCACAGCCGGTGCGCCATTGTTCCGCGTAACCCAGCACGACATCGCCGTGACCGTAGGTCAGCACAGTCAGTGCCGCCGGATCTTCGATCCGCTCGGCGATCAGGAACGGGCTTTTGCCGGGCAACGGGTTATCGACGATCTGCCATGTAAAACCGAGCGCTTCGAGCTCCGGCACGATCTGCTCGGTCAGGTAGGCGTACAGCGCCGGCAGGCTCGTGGCCGACTGGCTCTCCGTGCGTTGCGCCACGCGCTGGTCCAGCACGCGCATGAATTGACCATCGTCGAAATAGGAAGTGGCCAGGTCGATGGCTCGGGTGCGACTCATCGGGTCGTGTCTCCGGTTGGGGTCAAGAAGGGGTTCAGAAAATAATCAGAGCGGCGCCAGCTCGGGCAGGCCGAGACCGGGTTCGGGGGTCAGCACCGAGGACAGCAGCATCTGCGTGTACGGATGCTCGGGGTTCGAAAAAATCGCTTCGCGGCTTTTCTGCTCGACAATGCTGCCGCGATACATCACCGCAACGCGATCGGCCAGATGCTCGACCACACCGAGGTCATGGCTGATGAACAAATAACTGAGACCGAACTCGGCCTTCAGATCGAGCAGCAGGTTGAGAATCTGCGCTTGCACGGAGACATCGAGCGCCGAGGTCGGTTCGTCGCAGACCAGGATGCCCGGCCGCAGGATCAGCGCCCGCGCAATCGCCACCCGCTGGCGCTGCCCGCCCGACAATTGATTCGGATACTGCAGGTGAGTGCGCTCGGGCATGCCGACAAGATCGAGCATCCGTTTGACTTCGGCGGCGCGTTCGGCCTGGGTTCCGCGCTTATGCAGCATCAACGGCAAGCCGACGATCTGCGCGACTGTCTTGCGCGGATTCAGTGACGAATAGGGATCCTGAAAGATCGGCTGGATACGCTGCGCCATCTGCAGCGAAGCACGCGGATCGATCTGCTTGCCGTCGATCAGCACACTGCCCGCGCTCGGTGCGAGCAAGCCCAGCAACATCTTGGCGAGCGTGCTTTTACCGCAGCCCGACTCTCCCACGAGCCCGAGTGTCTCGCCGCGGTAGAGCCGCAACGAGACTTCGTTGACGGCCTGGAACGGACGCCCGGCCCGAAACAATCCGCCCCCGATAGAAAACGTCCGGCTGAGCGCGCAGAGTTCCAACGCAATGTCCTGGCCCGCCATGGCAGGCGAAGAGGAAGGCATGACGGGTTTCATCGGACGGGCTCCTCGAGCAGCGTTTCGGCCAGCACGCAGCGCGCACTGTGTCCGCCCTCCACGTCGACGAACGGCGGTGTCTGCGCGCATTCGTCGTGGGCGAACTCGCACCGGTTGCGAAATGCGCAACCGGAGATATCGCCGATCAGCGAGGGCACTACACCGGGAATCGCCGCCAGATGCGTGCCGGGCTGAGTACGTCCGCGCACCGGAATGCTGTTCAGCAAACCGCGCGTGTAGGGATGGCTCGGCCTGCGGAACAACACGCCGACCGGCGCTGTTTCAACGACCTGCCCCGCATACATCACCGCGACCCGGTCCGCGATGCGCGCCACTACACCCAGGTCATGTGTGATGAACAACACGGCGGTCCCGAACTCGCGTTGTAGATCGCGCAGCATGTGAAGGATCTGCGCCTGGATGGTCACGTCGAGCGCAGTTGTCGGTTCATCGGCGATGATCAGGTCCGGCTCGCACATCAGCGCCATCGCAATCATCACACGCTGCCGCAAACCGCCCGACAACTGATGCGGATACTGTCCCAGCCGCTCGGCCGCGTTTGCGATCCCCGCCCGCTCCAGCAAATACACAGCGCGCTCGCGGGCCTGCGCAGCCGATACCTTGCGATGCTGGCGCAGCGCTTCGCACAACTGGTTGCCGAGCGTGTACGACGGGTTCAGCGACGTCATCGGTTCCTGGAAAATCATCGCGATGCGGTTGCCGCGCAGCTTCGCCATGCCGCGGTCGTCGAGCGCCTGAAGGTCCACGCCATCGAACCTGAGGCGCGTCGCCTGCCGTTTCGCACGGCGCGGCAGCAGGCCCATCAGCGCCAGCGACGTCATCGATTTGCCGCAACCGGATTCGCCCACCAGACACAGCATTTCGCCGCGCTCGACATGAAAGTCGATGCCACGCACGGCGCGCAGCGGACCGTTTTGCGTCGGCAGTTCAACCTGGAGGTTTTCGACTTCGAGTAACACGCTCATGGTTTGATTCCTAGTTCCGGCCATCGGGTGCATTGAGATCGCGCAGACCGTCGCCGACCAGGTTGATCGCCAGGACGAGCACCGCGAGCGCGGTGCCCGGAATCACGATGACCCATGGCTGGAAGAACATGTACGCCTTGCCCTCGGAAATCATCAGCCCCCAGGACGGCATGGGTGGCGGCACGCCGAGCCCGAGAAATGAGAGCGTGGCTTCGAGCAGGATCGCGTGAGCCATCTCGAGCGTCAGCACGACAATCAGCGCGCTCGCGATATTCGGCAGCAGTTCGCGCAGCAAGATGTATGGGGTCGATGCACCGACCGCCTTGGCCGCCGCAATGAACTCAGCGTCACGCAACTGCTGCGTGACCGAGCGCGAGACCACGGCGAAGCGATCCCACAGCAGCAGGCCAAGCAGCAGGATCACGGTCTTGAGCGAACCGCCGATGAGCGAGGACATTGCCAGCGCCACGAGTACGACAGGCATCGCGAGACGGGTGGTGAGGATGTAGCTGATGAGTCCGTCGACCCGGCCGCCGAAGTAGCCCGCCAGTACGCCCAGGGTCGTGCCGATCAAACCGGAGATGGTCGCGGCCGCAACACCGATCAGCAGCGACACCCGTGCGCCGTAGAGCAGCCGGCTGAGATAGTCGCGCCCGAGCTTGTCGGTGCCAAGAATGTATTGCCAACTGCCGCGGGCGCTCCAGACCGGCGGCACCAAACGGCGCGACAGGTCTTGCCCGTAGGGATCGTGAGGCGCGAGCACCGGCGCGAAGACCGCCGCCAGCACGATCAGGCCGAGCAGCACCGCGCCGAGTGTCAGACCATGCTGGCCCAGTACGCGGCGCAACAGCCGTTGCCACGGCAGCATGGCAGCCGCGTCGAGGCGCAGCGCGGGCAGAATGCGGGTATCCGGGGTCATGGTGCTCTCCTAGCGGGTACGCATGCGCGGATCGAGCGCGGCGTTGGCGACATCGGCGATGAAGGTCAGCGCGATATAAAACATCGCGATGATCAGCACGACGGCTTGCACGACCGGAAAATCGTTGCGCGCGATGGCATTCCACGCGAGCTGGCCGAGTCCTTGCAGCGAGAACACCGATTCGATCACGACCGACCCGCCCAGCATGAACCCGAGTTCGACCGCCGCCAGCGCGACGACCGGAATCAACGCGTTGCGCAACGCATGCTTGAAGACCACGCGAGCGGGACTCAGGCCCTTGGCGCGAGCCGTACGGATGTAATCGGCGCCGAGCACGTCGAGCATGCCGGCGCGCGTGAGCCGCATCATCGCGGGGGTCGCGTAGTAACCGAGCGCGATAGCCGGCAACACGAAGTTCTGCCAGCTCGAATTACCCGCAACGGGCAGCCACTTCAGTCCCACCGAGAACACGAGGATCAGCGTGAGGCCGAACCAGAAACTCGGCATGGCCTGCCCGATCACGGCGATCAGCAATGCGAGCCGGTCGACCCATGAGTCGCGATACAGCGCGGCCAGCACGCCGAGCGGAATCGCCACGAACACGGCGATGGCCAGCGCGATGCCACCGAGCTTGAGCGTGATCGGCAGACGTTCTGCGATCAGGTCCATGACCGATGACTGGAAGAAGAACGAACGCCCGAAATCGAGGTGAGCCGCGTGCCACAACCAGTCGATGTATTGCGACGTCATCGGCCGGTTCAGTCCGTATTGGATCCGCAGCGCGTCGACCTGGGCGGCGGATGCTTCCGGCCCTGCGATCGAGGTCGCGAGATCGCCGGAAAGATGCAGCAGCGCGAAACTGACGATCGACACGGTGAGCGCAACCGCGATCGCCAGCCCGAGACGGCGAAGAACGTAGGCGAGCATGAGAGCTTCCTGGTTGATGAAGGCGGCACCGCTGCCGCGGACGTTGCTACGTGCTACTTCCAGCTGGCTTCATAGAAACGCGGCAGTTCGTCCGGATACGCCTTGAAATTCAGATCGGACGTGAACGCGTAGTTGGTCGAGTACGAAAACAGTGGCGCCCAGTAAGCCTGCTCGCTGATCCGCTTGAGCGCCGTCGCGTAGTCCGCCTTGCGCACGGCGCCATCGTTTGACGAATCCGCGGCGTCGAGTACCTTGATCACGTCCGGATCTTTGGCGCTGTCGTCGGGACCGCCCTTGAAATACACGCTGACGAAGGCCGATGCGTCATTGACCGAGAACGAACCCCACGCCTGGAATGTCATCGGTGTCTTGCCCGAGCGCTGGGCGGTGCGCAAGGCCGCGTATTGCAGGTAATGCAGGCGCGCATTGATCCCGACCTTGCGCAGGTCACCGATGATCGCCTCAGCATATTCACGCTCGCGATACGCATAGAGATCGGTCTCGAAGCCGTTCGGATAGCCCGCCGCCTTGAGCAGCTCACGCGCCTTCGCCGGGTTGTAGTCATACTTGACGACAACCGCGTTATCGCAGCCGAACTGGGTCCGGAAACAGGTCGCGTACACCGGCTGACTCCCCCCGCGAACCAGGTCTTTTGCAAGCGCGCCGCGATTGATCGCGTAGTTGACGGCCTGACGTACACGCACGTCCTTGAACGGCGAATTCGGGGTCGAGCTGCCGATGGCGTCCATCGACAGATAACCGACCCGCATCGTTTCGCCGCCGATCACGCTCAGGTTCGGCATCGCCTTGAGGGAGTCGGCCTGGTCGGCGGGAACACGCCAGATCCAGTCGACCGCGCCGGTCATCAGTTGCGCCGAGCGTGTTTCCGGATCGGGGATCACCAGGAACTTGATCGTGCCGATCTTCGGCGTGCCGAGCGGACTGTCCTTGAAGTAGCTGGCGTTCTTGACCATCGTCACACCGACGCCGGGCGTGACAGAGGTGATCTTGTAGGGACCGGTGCCGATCGGCGCCTTGCTGAACCCTTCGAGCCCGGCTTTCTTGAAGTACGCGGCCGGATAGATCGGCGTCGGGCCGGACAAATACTCCAGCGCGGCCGGAAACGGCGCTTTCAGCAGGATGCGCACCTGGTAGTCTCCGACCTTCTCGGCACCCTTGATCCAGTCGACGTTTTGCCGCGTGACGACCTTCGAGTCGGGCGACACGACATAGTTGAACGTGAAGACGACGTCATCGGCGGTGAACTTGTCGCCGTTCTGGAACGTGACGTCGCGGCGCAGGTCGACGAGCAGAGACGTCGGCGATTCCCACTTCCAGGCCGTCGCCAGTTCAGGTTTGTATTGCCCGGTCGACGGATCGCGGTAGATCAGTGTGTCCCACACCATGTGCGCGACGATCACGCCTTCGCGCAAGTTGTTGTGATACGGCGAGATGTTTTCCGGTTCGCTGTCCGAGGCATAAACCAGCGTGTCGTTGGACTTTCCCGCGAAGGCCTGGCTGGAAAGAAACAGCGAAGCGGCAAGCAACGCCAGCTTGAATCGACCGGCAACATTCATCGTCTGACTCCTGTGGAAAGGGCTGCGCTTGAACGCTCGGCCCACATTCGGCGGGTTTTCGGAATCAAGACTAAACGCTGAATTTTGTCGCGACTATCATCGAAACAATAACCGCCCGTTGCCGAATCGGCATCGCAGATGCGCTCGAACGGACCAGAATGAAACATCACCATTTGCAGGAGACCGCGCTACGCTATTTTCTCGAGGTCGTGCGTACCGGTTCGATCAGCGAAGCTTCCACGCGCCTGAACGTCGCCAGTTCCGCGATCAGCCGCCAGATCGCGGGCCTCGAGGAAGCGCTCGGCACGCCATTGTTCGAACGGCGGCCGCGCGGCATGGTCGCGAGTGCCGCCGGCGAAATGCTCGCGGCATTTGCGTTCCGGACGGCGCTGGAAGCGGACCGCCTGGTGCAGGACATCGACGCGCTGCATGGCTTGCGACGCGGCCAGGTGCGGCTCGCTACATCGGAAGGGTTTGCCATCGAATTCCTGCCGCAGGCGATTGCCGACTTTCGCGAGAAGTATCCGGGCATCGTGTTCCAGTTGCTTGTCAGTGCGCCGGCGGAAGTCACGCGGCGAGTGCGCGAAGGCGAGACGGACATAGGCGTGACCTTCAGCCGGACCATGCAAAGCGAAATCAAGGTCGAGTCCCGGCAAGTGGCGCCGATGATGGCCGTGATGCGTTGCGGCCATCCGCTCGCGCGCTTCGAGACCTTGTCGCTGTCACAAATGAGCGAATATCCGCTCGCCCTGCCCGATGCCGGCACGACCATCCGGCAACTCTTCGATATTGTCGTGGGGCAGCAGCGACTGACGCTCGAACCGGCAGTCGTCAGCAATTATGTTGAGGCGTTGCATAATTTCGCGATCATGTCCGATACTATTTCGATCGCTGCCGAGGTCACGGTTCGGTACCGTGCGGCGCGGGGTGAACTGGTGATGATCCCGATCCGCGACCGGGGTATGGACGCGCGTCATATTGAAGTGCAGACGCTGGTGGGGCGCACATTGCCGATGGTGGTACGGCTGTTTCTGGAATTTTTGTGCGGGCGGTTGGGGTAGGTTCGTTCGCACTTGGTTGGGGGGCGGGGGTTGGTTGGGGTCTGCCTGAGCCGGTTGGGGTCTGCCTGAGCCGTCGGTCTTGGGTTGGTGCCGGGTTGGTGCTTTCGGCGTTGGTGGTCTGCGTGAGTTAGCTGTGTTTTTTATCAC
>NZ_JALPRJ010000049.1 GCF_030464885.1 Caballeronia sp. SEWSISQ10-4 2
TCAGGTGCCAAAAACTGGGGCCTGCACGCTAGGGACACTAACTTGCTGATTGTTGGAAAGCGTTTTCTTTGCTTTTGTTTCTTTTTCGCCGTTGTGTTGGAAAAAATGAAGTGCCGCCACGCACAGTGGCTAATAGTGATAAAGAGAAAATCCGACTCACGCAGACCGCGAAGGCCGAAAGCAGCAACCCGGCATCAACCCCGACCGAGTGCGAACGAAACCACCGTAAGATAAAGTCAGCGGCCCTTTTAATCAATTTCGCAACAAATTCTAAGTCATGAAACCAATGTTTTGCGGGCAAACAACTACCTCCCGACGACGCTGCATCGCGGCCGGCGTGATCAGGTCAAGCAGATAGGTATCGTCCGAACGCACTGATCGCGCGAGCTCCGGGTAACCGAAGAACTCAAGGTAAAGCGGCGTTTGCTGGATGAGCATGTCGAAACCGGGTTCCGCTACCAAGCCCCGCGCGCGGGCCGCACGCAACAGCGGCGTGGGCTGGTTCTTCATCAGGATGTCGCACACGACCGCATGCTCGCGAATCGCGCCGACATCGACAGGAATCGGATCGCTCTCCTTCAAACCGAGCGGCGATGCATTGACGATCACGTCGTAACCCTGCGGGTCGTTGGTTGGCACATCGCTCGCGGCGATGCCGAAATCGCGCCTCAGCACGCGAGCGAGATGCTGCGCCTTGGAGAAGTCCGGGTCGAAGAGCGCGAGCTCGGCAACACCCGCCCCCGCCAGCGCAGTCGCCACCGCCGACGCAGCGCCGCCTGCGCCCAGCATGAGGATCCTCTTGCCCGCGTAAGCCAGTCCTGCGCGATCCAGCGAGCGGATAAAACCCGCGCCGTCGAACAAATCTCCTTCGAGCTCGCCGCCCGCATTACGCCTGACGGCATTGATCGCATTCGCGGCCAGCGCAGCCGCTGAACAGCGGTCCACGGTTGCCGCAGCAGCCGCTTTGTGCGGGATGGACAGCGACACGCCACCTACGGTCGGCGAGGCGAGAAGACTACGCAGCGTTGCCGTGAGATGTGCCGCCGTGACTCGCAAAGGCACCATCACGGCATCGACTTCATGCCGCGAAAACACCTCGTTGAAGACCTCCGGCGCACGCACCTGATCCACTGGATCAGCGATGCAATAAAACACCCGGGTCGTACCGGTGATTCTCATGATGTCTCCATTCGCTCACTAAGCCAGTGGAATAAAGGATAAGGATTGGCCCGGTTGATACGAAGGAATGTTTCCGGCAAGTGAGCGATAATCGCTCACACATCATCATTGATCGCACGAAATGAGGGTTATTGCTTATGACCAAACGACCGCCTTTGGACAAGCGCGACTGGATCGCGGGGCTTGAGAAAGGGCTCGCGGTGCTTGAGGCCTTCGACAGCGAACATGCCCGGATGACACCGACGCAAGCCGCTGCCCGCACGGGCATGACGCGGACGGCGGCGCGTCGGCATCTGCTGACGCTTGAGAGTCTTGGTTATGTCGAGAGCGATGGCAAGTTGTTCGGACTGACACCGCGCGTGCTGCGGGTGGGCTGGTCGTATTTCGATTCCGCGCGGTTGCCGAAACTGGTTCAGCCGTATTTGCAGCAACTGAGCGCGACGCTCAACGAGTCGGTTTATATCAGCGTGCTTGATGAATGGGAGCTGGTTTTTATCGCGCGCAATGGGACTTCGCGAGTCATGACGACGGGGTTCGTGCTGGGCGCCCGGGTGCCAGCGCCGCTTACGTCGCCCGGGGTCGTCTTGCTCGCGTACAAGCCCGACGAAGAAGCGGTTCATGAGTGGTTGAACACGACTGTATTGACACCGTTCACCCCTCATACGTTGACGAACAAAGTACGTCTGCAAGAGAAGATCCGACAAGCCCGGGCCGATGGTTTCGCGGTCATCGAACAGCAGTTGCAAGTGGGCGTGCGGGGTATTGCGGTGCCGATGAAGGACCGGCATGGCGAGGTCGTCGCGGCGCTCAGCACGAACATGCCGATGGGCAAGGAAACGACGGAAGCGGCTATTAATCGGGTCGTGCATCACTTGCAGGAAACTGCATTGGCCATGCTGAATGTGCTTTAGGACTGGCGTTTTCGGCATGCGCCGCGGTAGCCTCCCAAGGGTTCCTCCAGCGGCCAGGCGACGTTAATCCCGGATGGTTTTCACGCGCGTCGATGCCAGCACCATCGAAAGCCTGACACACGCGACAAAGCGCCAAACTACGTATCGTCTGCGCGTCTTTTCATAACCTCTGCAGGTTTCGTGACACCGCTCTTGCCTTTAGACGCATTCTTGGTTTGTACGTTGCCTCGCCTGTCATTCACGCCACCATGAACCTCCGACACTTGCACGCGTTTGTCGTCCTCGCGGAAGAACTCAACTTCAGCCGCGCAGCGGAGCGGCTGCATGTTGCGCAGCCCGCCTTGAGCCAGCAGATCCGCGCATTGGAGGAACGGCTTGGCACGCAACTCGTGGACCGTGGGAGCCGCCCTCTGCGACTCACCGAGGCCGGCAGCTATCTTTGCATCGAGGCCCGCCAGATTCTCGCCTCTTTCGATCAGGCCGCGCTTGGCACCCGCGAGATCGGTCTTGGCATGCGTGGCTGGCTCGGTATCGGTTTCACCCGCTCAGCGATGTATAGCGTGCTGCCCCCCGCGCTCAAGTCGTTTCATCGGGCTTACCCCAAGGTCGAACTGAAGCTCTTCGAAATGCTCACCGAAGAGCAAGCCGATGCGCTGCACGAGACGCGCATTCACATCGGCATCGGGCGGCAGGTTCCGGCCATAGTAGGCTGTACCACGCTGCCGCTGCTGCGCGAACGCGTGATGGCCGTTCTCCCGCCTGACCACCCGCTCGCAGGCGAGAAGAAGATACGCATCACGCAGCTTGCCGACACGCCCCTCGTGCTTTACCCGAAGCATCCGAATGCGCAATTCTCGCGCTTCGTCGAATCGTTGTATCGCAATGCAGGCATTACGCCGCACATCGCGCACCAGGCTTATGAGATCCAGACGGCCATCGCGTTGGTTGCTGCGGGATTGGGCGTGACGTTCGTTGGCGAATCAGTGGCGCGGCACGGGCGCTCGGACGTGGTGTACCGCCGCCTGAGCGGACCGTTGGCGTCGCAGACCACGACGCTTGCGGCAAGCTTTCGCAGCGACGACAGTTCGCCCCATCTGCAAGCCTTCCTTACGTGTTTGTCACCCATCGCGAAAGACTTGCCGCCAGATACCCTGGAACTATAAGAAAATTATTATAAAAAGATAAAAAGACGGTCTTGGACGTACGACATGCCGGTTCGTAACATGACTCATCCAGAACGAGTCGCGTGCAGGTGCAAGTCATGCCAGATGGGTTCTGGCTTTTTTACCGCGTTCATCCTCCGCGCTGACATTCAACGGTAAGTCCCGGCCATCCGGCACCGGGATTAGGGTTTTCTACTACTGCCGACTTTCGGTTCGCTGCCGGGGCATCGCTTATCCGGCCCTTGGTTCGCCATATTCCCGTCGCTCTCTGGATGCAACTGGCAGCAACCCTTAGCGATGCTTACAAATTCCTGAATAACGCAGCATGCCCGCCCGCATATCCCATTGAAAACCGGCCATGCCGATGGCAGCCTGCGAGCGGGCGATGAGCGGGCATTCGATTCATCCTGCAAAGCAAGACAAGCCGGAACGACGTCCGACCTACGGACGCTTTACAAGAGGAGACATTGATGATCGATCCAATCGAAACCGCGACCATGCGCCGAGTCTACGGCCGCCTCATGCCGTTGCTCTTCGCCATGATGTTCTTCAACTATCTTGATCGAATAAACATCGGGTTTGCCGCGCTCGACATGAACAAGCAGCTTGGCTTCAGCCCAGCCGTGTTCGGCTTCGCCGGAAGCATTTTCTTCTTCGGCTACATGTTGCTCGAAGTGCCCAGCAACCTGCTCCTTCATCGCGTTGGCGCGCGGCGCTGGATCGCGCGCATCCTGCTGACCTGGGGAGCCGTTGCCGCCGCGACAGCCTTCGTGTTCAACGAGTCGAGCTTCTATGTGTTGCGCTTCCTGCTGGGTGTCATGGAGGCGGGTTTTCTTCCAGGCGTGGCGGTGTATCTGACGAAGTGGTTCCCGGTGCGCTACCGGGCGCGGGCGGTGGGTGGCTACATCATTGCCGGATCGTTCTCCGCGGTACTCGGCGGTCCCATTTCGACCGCGCTCATGACCTACGCGAATGGACCGCTCGGCCTGCAGGGTTGGCAGTGGATGTTCATCCTGGAGGGCGTCCCGGCGATGCTCCTGGGCGTGCTCACGCTGCGCCTGATGACAGAGCGTCCCGCCGACGCCGCGTGGCTGACCGATGCACAAAAGGCATGGCTCGAGACTACCCTGACGAAGGAACGCGAGGCCCTTGGCGCCGACAAGCATTTTTCGATGTTGCGCGTGGCCAGCGACATCCGCGTATGGAGCCTCGCGTGTTTGTTCGGCTGCGCGCTCGTGGGCATCTACGGCCTGTTCTTGTGGTTGCCGCAGATCGTCAAGAGCCTGGGCAACCTGAGCAACCTCGAAGTGGGTTTCCTGTCCGCCGCCCCGCCGCTCCTGGGTGTTCTCGGCACGCTGCTGATCAGCCGCAGTTCCGACCGGACCGGCGACCGGAAGAAACATCTCGCATTCGTGTACGGGATGAGCGCACTCGCTATCGCGGGCAGCGCTTATGCGCCGAACCCGGTGATCGCGTATGCGCTCCTGTGCGTGACCGGGCTTTTCATCTACGCGGGCAATCCGCTTTTCTGGAGCCTCGCTTCCTCGTTCAGAACCGGCGCTGCCGGTGCCGCGACGATCGCTCTCATCAACACCGTCGCCCAGTTCGGTGGCCTGGTCGGTCCCTGGAGCATCGGGCTCGTCCGCAATGCCACGGGCAACTTCAAGCTCGCGCTCCTGACTATCGCCGCCTTCCTGGTGGTGGCAACCATCATTGCGCTGGTCATGCGCGTCACCCCCTCGGAAGAGGAGATCGACGCGCTGCCGGCCGGTGACTCCCACGCCGGAAACTTTCACTGAGCCCTGATCTGGAACCCTGCAATGATTATCGATTGCCACGGTCACTACACGACCTCCCCGCGCGAGCATGAAGCCTGGCGCGCCGCCCAGATAGCGGCGCTGAAAGACGGCACATCCCCTCCGCCGCGTCCCGTCATCACGGACGAGCAGATCCGCGACAGCGTCGAATCGGGGCAGTTGCGCATTCAACGCGAGCGCGGCACCGATCTCACGATCTTCTCGCCACGCGCCGCCGGCATGGGCCATCACCTGGCCACCGCCAACGCAAACGCGCATTGGTCACAGGAGAGCAATGACCTGATCCATCGCGTATGCCAGATGTTTCCGCGCAACTTCGCGGGTGTCTGCCAGTTGCCGCAAGCGCCCGGCGTGGCGCCCGCCAACTGCATTCCCGAGTTGCGCCGTTGTGTCGAAGAGCTCGGTTTCATCGGCTGCAATCTCAATCCGGACCCATCGGGTGGCTACTGGACCGGACCGCCGCTGACCGATCGCTCCTGGTACCCCTTGTATGAAACGATGGTGGAACTCGACGTACCGGCCATGATTCACGTGTCCTCGTCGTGCAACCCCAATTTCCACGCGACCGGCGCGCATTACATCAATGGCGATACCTCGGCGTTCATGCAATTGCTGACCGCGGACTTGTTCGCCGACTTCCCGGACTTGCGTTTCATCATTCCCCACGGCGGCGGTGCCGTTCCTTATCACTGGGGGCGGTATCGCGGGCTCGCTCAGGACATGAAGCGACCCCTGCTGAAAGATCACCTGCTCAAGAACGTGTTCTTCGATACCTGCGTATACCACCAGCCCGGCGCCGACTTGCTGGCGAAAGTGATCCCTGTGGAGAACATCCTGTTTGCATCGGAGACCATCGGCGCGGTCCAGGGAATCGATCCCGAAAGCGGTCACTACTACGACGATACCCGCCGCTATATCGACGCCATTTCCTGGCTCACGCCGGCCGATCGCCAGCGCATCTACGAAGACAATGCGCGCGCCGTGTACGGGCGTTTGTCGAACCAGCTTAATCGTCAGTTTTCCTGAAGGAGATCATTGTCATGAATCAACCTGGATGGCGCCGTCATGCGTCCGCTCGCCAAGCAAGCCCCGAGATTCTGGAAACACTGCGTGGCCTCGCCGTCTCGCTGCTCAGCGACAACATGGCGCGTGTCAGCGGCACGGTGGGGCTCCTGCCTTATCACAAGCCCAAGCCCATGGCCGGGACGGCGGTGACCGTGCGTACCCGTCCCGGTGACAACCTCGCCATTCATCGCGCATTCGATTTTTGCCGGCCCGGCGACGTGCTGGTGATCGACGGCGGTGGTGATGTCACGCAAGCGCTGATGGGTGAAATCATGGCGACCTTTGCCGAAAGCCTTGGCGTGCAGGGCCTGGTAATCGACGGTGCCATTCGCGACGTGGGCGCGATTCGCGCACACGATTTCCCGGTCTATGCGCGCGCTGCGACACATCGCGGTCCTTACAAGAACGGTCCGGGCGAGGTCAATGTGCCGGTCACGGTCGGCGGCATGGTGGTGCATCCCGGCGACATCGTCGTAGGCGACGAAGACGGTGTCCTGGCGATAGCGCCCGAGGATGTGGCGGGGGTAATAGAAGGCGCGAAGCTGCAGGCGAACAAGGAAGCGGCGGCGTTGCGGTCCATTGCAGAAGGTCGCTTCGATCGTGAATGGATCGGTCCGCAGGAAAAGAAAATGATGGACGGCTAACCGATCTTGCCCTTTTCCCCGCCGCACGCTCAATGCGCTTCCGGCGGCAAGGTCTGGAGAAAATCGGCGAGATAACTTTTCCACACCTCGGGATGCTCGATCGTCTGGTTGCCGTAAGAACTCTCGCTCTCCGGCATCTCGACAAAGCGCCCCCGCGGCACTCGCGGAACCAGGCGTTGCATGATGCCTAGATCGATCGGGTTCAGCAAGTCGTCGGAGAAATTGAGGGCGAAAAGCGGTGCCTTGATCTGTCCGAGCGCGGCTTCAGGGTTGTAGTCCCACGACGATTCGAACCAGTACATCACGTCGTTCGCATCGTATTGGCGACCACTGTAGACGGCCACGTCATAGGACCATCGGGCCGTGCCGGGCGTAGGCGACAACGCTTGCATGCGTGCCGGGTTCCTCGTGATCAGCGTAAAGACCGGCATGGTGCGCAACCATTGAATGGGCTCACGTGTATAGTTGCCGTCGTTCCACTCAGGGTCGCGCCGGATAGCGTCGATGATCATTTGCCGCCAGAAGCCGTTGCGCCCGCTGAGCGCAACCGGCTGGCTTGCGATCGGCATAAGGCCGTCCATCATGTCCGGATACCGCTCGCCCCACACCCACGTCTGCATGCCGCCCATCGACGTCCCGAGCACAAGGCGCAGATGGTCGATGCCCAATCCTTGCGTGACTAGCAGGTACTGCGCTTGAACGATATCGTTGTAGCCGTACTGGGGAAACTTCGCGCGCAGTCCGTCGCTGGGTTTGCTCGATCCCCCGCGTCCGAGCCCGTCCGGAATGATGATGAAATATCGGCTGGCATCGAGCGGCTGACCGGGGCCAAACAGCTCGCGGCGCATGGCGGCCGTGAGGAATGCACGGCCGGTGTCGGTGGCGGCGTGCAGCAGCAAGACGACGTTGGTGAAGTGTCCTTTACCGTCACAATGGGGAATACCGAGCGTGAGGTAATGGAGCGTAACCTGGGGCAGCGAGGAACCGTCTTCGAAGTGGAAGCCGGTTGCAACGAAGTCGCCGGATTGTTCGTATAACGGCGGCTGTTGTGCGCCGGCGGAAGGAACGAACCACGCCAATACGAACGCAAGCAGGAGGGAGCGCATTGTCTCCTCGCAAGTTGAGGTCTGATCTTTTAGTTTAGGCCGTTCCTCAGCGGCTATTTCATATTTCGGTACGAACGCGCCCTCAAGCGCGCCCTACCCCGCTGCGCAACCGCCGCAACGTCTCCGATGGCAATTCGCCAAACTGCTCCCGATAATCGTTGGAGAAATGACCGAAGTGCCAGAAACCCCAGCGGGTTGCCGCGTCGGTGACCGAGCCGGCGTGAAGCAGGTCCTTGCGAACGCGATCGAGCCGCACCGCACGCAGATACGACGCCGGATTCGTGCCAAGGATTTCGTCGAATGCGTACTGGACCGTGCGCCGGCTGACACCCAGCCGCAAACACAGTTCAGCGACCGACAGCGGACAATCCGCCGACGCCTCCACCAGTTCGCGAACAGTGCCCACCAGCTTCCAGTTGCGTGACGGTCCGGACCGTGTATCCGCTTCGCCGACATCGAGCAGCAACTCGGATAGCCCCATGATCACAGACCGCTCAAAACTTGCGCACACGCCTGCGTCGGCGAGCATCGAGGGTGTGGACGTGACCGTGTCCAGCACCCTCGCCAGCGTATTCCTGAACGCCTGCAACCGGCCGGGATCTGCATTGAGCACACCGGGTTCGTTACCGAGTGCCTGCTGGACCCGGTCCATTGCAAGGCGAAGCAGAGGGTCGGTCAGCTCGAGCGGCGCGATCTCGAGATTCACGACCACGTGTTTATCGGGCGACAGAAACTCGAATCCGCCTGGCCCGGAGAAGACATGCAGGCCGTCGAGATGACTCACCTGCCCGCATAACAGCGCGTGCCCTTCGAGTTGAAACGGAATGCCGACGGCGATCCTCGACGGGTCGACGCAACCGCGCTGATACACCATCCGGTTCATGCGTTCGACGAGTATGCGCACCGCGCCCGCACGCACGGAACTGACCGATCCGTCGAAAACGCCCCGCGAGATCTGGCAGTAGGTCTGGTTCCAGCTTTCGAGCAGCCGGGCCTGCTCGTCAATGCTCCGGCAGCAATGAATATCGACGGCCGGACGCACCGGAAGGACCGCTTGCATAAAAACTCCTTGGCGGACGGTAGCGTCAAAAAAGTGTAAACGACCAAAATTCCCCGACGGTCATTCTGACCATTCCAGCCGCTGTCCGAGCGCCACGGTAAGCGCTGCGCGTGTGGACGCCCATCGCTGAAAACCCTGCCCGGCCGGCTCCTTGGTCTTGGCACGACGCGATTTGCGGTTTTTTCGGGCGCTATTCCAGTCCATTGCCAATTTCGGATAGTGCGCAAATTGTGTCGGGCCTAGCCTAAAAAAAGGATAAATAACGAGAGGTCAGGAATGGGCAAGTCCGAGTCTGTTGGCGGAAAACTCGCGGGCAAGATCGCGATCGTGTCGGGCGGGGCCACCGGGTGCGGTGGCGCGGCCTCGCTGCTGTTCGCCAAGGAAGGCGCGCAGGTAGCAGTCGTCGATATCAACGCCGACGCCGGAATGCAAGTCGTCGCGCAGATCCGCGAGAACGGCGGCGTGGCTGAGTTCTTCAAGACGGATGTCGCGAAGACCGACCAGGTGAACGCCGCGGTGACGCGGATCGCCGAGCGCTTCGGCACGATCGACGTGCTGTTCAATCATGCGGGCAGCATCGTCGTCAAACCGTTCCTCCATACCACCGACGACGACTACCAGTGGCTCATGGACGTCAACGTCAAGAGCATGTTCACGATGACACGCGCCGTGCTCCCGCACATGCTCGCCGGCGGTGGCGGATCAATTGTCTGCACGGCGTCGATCTCGTCGACGGCGGCCACCCCGCTCGAAGTGCTTTATTGCACGACCAAGGGCGCGTGCGCGATGTTTGCGCGGGCCATTGCCGTTGAGTATCGCGAGCGTGGTATCCGCTGCAATGCGGTGTGCCCGGGTTTCATCGATACCCCGCACGGACAGCGTGAAATCGCCGCGCTCGCGCAATACGGTTTCGATGCAAGCGAAGCGGCGCTCTCGCTTCAGCAGGGCCGTCTTTGCGCGCCCGAGGAAGTCGCCAAGGCGGCACTCTTTCTGGCCAGCGACGACGCGAGTTTCATCAACGGCGCGCATCTCTACGTCGATAACTGCTTTACGGCCGCGTGAGTTAGCCACCCCGGATCGCGACTTCTTTCATCCAACGTCTACCCAGCAGCTTCAGCCACAAGGATCGACCATCATGGACATCAATACGGTAGTTCCACCGCCAGAAAGCGCGGATAGCGACGTCTCATTGCTGCACAAAATGGGGTATGCGCAGGAGCTCTCCCGCCGCATGGGGGCGTTCTCGAATTTCGCCGTATCGTTCTCGCTCATCTGCATCCTGTCCGGCGGAATCACGTCGTTCCAGCTCGGGCTGAGCGCGGCCGGCGGCGCATCAATCGGACTGGGCTGGCCGCTCGGCTCCGTCTTCGCGCTGGTGGTCGCAGCCGCGATGGCGCAAATTGCCTCGTCTTATCCGACGGCCGGCGGGCTCTATCACTGGAGCTCGATCCTGGGTGGCAAAACCTGGGGCTGGCTCACCGCGTGGTTCAATCTATTGGGCCTCGTGTTCGTGGTCGCAGCCATCAACTTCGGCACATGGGACCCGTTCTTTCGCACCCTGATCGCACCGATGTTGGGCGTCAAGCCCGAGTCGCTCGGCTGGTGGCATCAGACCGTATTTCTTACTTTGATCACGGCGTCGCAGGCTTTCCTGAATCACCGTGGTATCCGGATCGCAAGCAAGATCACCGATGTCTCCGGCTATCTCATCTTCGTCGTGACCGTGATCCTGGTGGCGTCGCTGGTGATCTATTCGCCGGTCAAGGTGGACTTCTCGCGGCTCGTGACCTTCACGAATTTCACTGGCGTCGATGGCGGCCAATGGCCCGCGCAAACCATGGCGATGGCATTCCTCTCCGGCCTGTTGCTGACCGCTTATACGATCACCGGTTTCGATGCGTCCGCACACACGTCCGAGGAAACTCACGATGCAGCGCGCAACGTGCCGCGCGGGATCGTCAAGTCGGTGCTCTGGTCGACCTTGTTTGGTTATGTGCTGGTCTGCTCGTTCGTGCTTGTGATGCCGGACATTGGTGCAGCGATCAAGCAGGGTACGGGATTCTTCGAAGCGATCCTTGCGCCGATTCCGGGACCATTGCGGATCGTGATCGAGTTGCTGCTGTTTTTTATCAACTACGTTTGTGGCCTTGCCGCAATAACCTCGACATCGCGGATGATGTTCGCGTTTGCGCGCGATGGCGGTCTGCCGGGATCGAAGTTCCTGCGCAAGGTCAATGCGCACCGGACGCCGGGGATTGCGATCTGGGTATCGGCGGTGCTGGCCATTGTCATTACCTTATACGGCGATGCATTCTCGGTATTGAGCGCGGGCAGCGCGGTGTTCCTGTTCATCTCGTATGCCATGCCTGTGGCTGCAGGGATCTTTGCCGAAGGCAAGACGTGGACTGAAAAAGGGCCGTTTCAGTTGGGAATGTGGTCGAAGCCGTTTGCGGTTGCGGCGGTGATCGGCGCGTTGATTCTTGCTTATGTCGGCATACAACCGCCGAATCAGAAAGTGATCTATGTGATTCTCGGCTTGCTCGCGGTGCTGATGCTGATCTGGTACGGCGCAGGCGTACGCAAGAGTTTTGCCGGGCCGCCGATAGGCAATCTGTCGAAGGAACGGCGCGAGAAGATTGTTGGGCTTGAAGCGCAGTTGGAGGAGAACGTGGAGTAAGTGTTCGTTGGCGCCGGCGGACAAGATTCTGCCGGCGCAACCGAATCACCTTCCCCGTCGCCGCTCGAACGACTCGATAAACAAAGCATTGTCCCCCGTGCTGCCAACGCTGACTCGCATGCACGTTTCATAACCAGCCTCGCGCCACGGCTTCACGATCACCCCATCCTCCAGCATCCGCCCAGCAAGCTTCGCGGCGTCCTCGCGGCAATCGAAGAACAGAAAATTCGCGCACGAACGCGCCGGATTTATTCCGAGCCGGATCAACGCAGTGCGCATCCACTCGCGCCCCGCACGAGCAGTCTCCACACTAGCCGCGACATGCGCCTGATCGTTAAACGCCACGGCCGCCGCCTGCTGTGCGATCTGGTTGATGTTGAACGGCGTGCGCACGCGATTCATCAGACCAGCTAGTTCCGGTGCCGATGCAACGCCATATCCCACCCGCAACGCCGCCAGCCCATAGGCTTTCGAAAAGGTGCGCAGCAACAACCACGGCAAGTCTGACTCACGCAGTATCGCGAGACTGTCCGGGTAACCGTCTTTATCGGCGGCGTATTCGAAATAGGCCTCATCCCACAACACAAGCGTCCTGGGCGACACCGCGTTCAACAGCCGACGCATCTCAGAAGCGTCCATCGCACAGCCAACCGGATTACTCGGATTACTAATGATCAACATCCGCGTTCGCGGTGAAACGGCGGCGATCAGCGCATCGACATCAAATTCGAAGTCAGCGCGCATCGGTACCGTAACGACCTCCGCGCCCACACTCTGCGGATAAATGATGTGCAAACCGAACGACGGGATCACGGTGATCACTTCATCGCCGGGAGCGAGAAACGTGTGCGCCGCAATGGCGAGCAAATCTTCAGAGCCGTTGCCGAACAACATCTGCTCGGGATCGACCGCGAGCCGTTCCGCAATCAGCGAACGCAACGCGCCGCATGACGGATCGGGATAAAGCGCAAGCGTGCCAGCCGTAGTGAACTCGGCAAGGTGCGCAAGCACGGCCGCGCTCGCACCTCGTGGATTTTCATTGCTGCCGAGCTTCGCGACATGCGGAACGCCATAGCGCGCCCGCACGAACTCCCCCGATAAGCCCGCGTTGTACGCAGGCAGGCCGCGCACTTCAGCACGCAGGTTTTCTATAAAAGCAGTCACGCTCATTGAGTTCCTTGTTCGTTGCGAGCGCTTCCGTCAACCACGGCAGGCAGCACCTTGCCGGGGTTGAGAATGCCGTGCGGATCGAGAGCATGTTTGATCGCCTGCATGCAGGCGAGTTCAGCGGGGCTGCGCGAGTAGCCCAGGAACGGTTGTTTAAGCACGCCAATGCCGTGTTCCGCCGATATCGATCCGCTGTAGTCACGAACCATGCCGTACAGCGCGAGGTCGACCTCTTCCACCGTCACGCCGGGAATCGAACGTGCATCGAGCGTGACATGCAGATTCGAGTCGCCGATATGGCCGAAGTACAAACCGTAATGCGTCGGCCAGCGTGCAGCGAAGTCCTTGCGGCAAGCATCGACGAAATGGCCGATCTCGCCTATCGGCAAGCTCACATCGAAATTGATCGGCTCGAGCTTGACCGGCAACTCGGCCGTCGCCTCGCGAATCGCCCACAGCGCCTGGGTCTCCGCCTGCGACTGCGCAACAACCGCATCAAGCACCACGCCCGCGTCAAGCTGTACATTGAGTGCCGATGCAAAACGCTCGCCGTGATCGTCGGAGAAACCGGCCTGTTCGATCAGCGCATAGAGCGGATAGGCCTGACCGAGCGGCGATTGCCGCGAGCGTGTCAGCGAAACACCGAAGTCGTAGAACTCCGGCCACATGATTTCGAACGCGCCGATTTCATCGCCGAAGGTCGATTGCAGCGAGCGCAGCAACGCGACCGCGCCGTCGTAATCGTTCAGCGCACACAGCGCGGTATTGCGTGCGGCGCGGCGTGGTTTCAGACGTAATACCGCGCGCGTGATGACCCCGAGCGTTCCCTCCGAACCGATGAACAGGTTGCGCAAGTCGTAACCCGTGTTGTTCTTGACCATCTTGTTCATCGAGCTCAGCACGCTGCCGTCGGCGAGCACGGCTTCGAGCCCAAGCACCTGGTCGCGGGCCGTACCGGACTGCAGCACGCGCACGCCGCCGGCGTTCGTGGCGAGATTGCCGCCGATCTGGCACGAGCCGCGCGCGCCGAGATCGAGTGCGAATTCGAAGCCCGCTCCCTGTGCGGCTTCCTGCACGGTTTGCAATGTCGTGCCGGCAAGCACGGTCATGGTCGCCGCCGCACGATCGATTTCTTCGATGCCGACAAGCCGTTCAAGCGACAAGCAGATATCAGCGCCGGACGGAATCGCACCACCCGCAAGCCCGGTCATGCCGCCCTGCGGGACAACGCTCTGACGCGCTTCATTACACAGGCGCAACACGGTGGCGACTTCGTCGGTCGAACGCGGCAGTACGACCGTCAAGGGTGCAACCGGCGAACGGCCACTCCAGTCACCGAGATAACGTGGTTCGATAGCGTCGCCGCAACGGACTGACTCCGCGCCGAGTGCATCTATAAGCGTTTGCACAATGGCTTTCACAGTGTGCTCAGCCATTCGCGTGTTTCTTTCTGTAACCCATCGAGTCGTTGATCCGCCCGAGAATGTAGTCACCTGCTGCCACCGGCTCATACAGCGGCTGCGCACCGGCAAGACCGAGATCGCGCGGATCCACGCTTGCGCCGTAGGTCGGATCGTAGAAGGTCGCGATCGAATAACGTTCCTGCCCGGAGCGATTGATCACGCGATGCAGCGTCGAGCGGAAACGATCATTCGACCAGCGGGCAAGCAAGTCGCCGACATTCACGACCAGCGTTCCCGGAATAGGCGGCGCGTCGATCCAGCTATCGGTCGCAAGCTCCTTCACCTGCAGACCGCCCACGTTGTCCTGCCACAGCAGCGTGATGCACCCGTAGTCCGTATGCGGTGCGACGCCGAATTGATCGGCATCCGACTTGGGCGCTTGCGGCGGGTAATACACCATCTGCGTGCGCTGCATACGCTTCGTGTATTTGCTCACGAAAAACGTTTCATCGATTTCCAGGCTCACCGCTACCGCACGCAACAGATCCGCACCGCACGCGCCGATCGCTTCGTAGTAGCTATACAGCGCCGGTTGCAGCGACGGCATGAAGTCGGGCCAATTGTTCGGACCGCGCAACGCCTCGCCCGCGAGCACGCTGGGATCGTCTTCCGGCAGCTCCAGTCCGATGCTGAAAAATTCCTTGTAGTCAGGCTTGGTGGCCTGATACATGACGGCGTCGCCGAGCGCATTAAAACCGCGATGCCGATGATTCACCGCGGCACGCCGCTTCACCTCCGGCGGATAAGCAAAGAATTCACGCGCAGCTTTCACCGCGCCTTCGAGCACATCAGTCGGCACGCCGTGATGGCTGACATAGAAGAATCCGATGCTCGTGCAGGCGTCGCGGATCGCGGCCGCGGCTTCGCGCAGTCCAACGGGATCCAACGCACGAACGGCCGCCAGGTCGACGACGGGGATGTGAGAAGTCGAGGTCATCCAGGTTGCTCCGAAGTTCCATAACCGTCTATACCGCAAGGCCCGAACGAGCCTCCACGCGATTCGACGGGCAACATGCCGGACCGGTGCAAGACGCGCGGCCGACAATCAAAATGGTTTCACTGCGCGCCGCCATGCTGTACATACACGGGACCCGCCACGACCGGAAATCCAGCGTCCCAACTCAGCCGCAATCGTCTGCGGACAGGCCATGAACGCCTGCCGAAATCCAGCTCAAGTGTCTGTATATACCGCCAATTAGGCGAATGCAACCCGGCGTTTTCGCGAACACCATCAGCCTTGAAATTTAGCGGCGCGAAGTATTTTTGACACGCTTGGCAACCCAAATTGACGGTATATACTGAAGCGCACCACATGCAGGTCGGCGCACCGGTGCGCACCTTTGCCCAAGCCGGGTGCACTTTTAATCAGGGGAGTCCAACAATGAATTTTTTCTCGAAGTGGAAGGGTCGTCTGCTCGTGGCCGCGCTGGTCGCGACAGCGGTTTCAGCTCACGCCGAAGACCAGCTCGCGAAGGTCAAGAAAGCGGGTGAACTGGTAGTCGGAACCGAGATGCAGTTCGCACCGTTCGACTTCCTGGAAAACGGCCAGCAACAAGGTTTCAACAAAGACTTCTTCGCCGAGCTCTCGAAAGACCTGGGCGTAACGGTGCGCTCCATCGACTTGCCGTGGCCGAGCGTGCTGCCCGGACTCGAAGCCGGCAAGTTCGACATTGTCAGCGGCCCGGTCACGATCACCAAGGCACGCATGGAGCGTTATGACTTCACGCTGCCTATTGCAGACGGCACGGTTGCGCTGCTCAAGCGCGCCAACGACGCGAGCATCAAGACCAACGCCGACGTCGCCGGCAAGGCAGTCGGAGGCGGCAAGGGTTCCGCGCAGCTCGACCAGTTGAAGCAGTACGTTGCCACGCTGCCGGGCAAGACAAGTGTGCGTGAGTACATCGACAACAACCAGGCCTATGCGGACCTCGCTGCCGGCCGGATTGTCGCCGTGGGCAATTCGCTGCCGAACATTGCGTATGTGGCCCGTCAGCGTCCCGATACGTTCGCCGTCGTGCAGCCGCCGTTCGGCACCAAGGTGTATTTCGGTTACCTCGGCCGCAAAGACGCGGACAGCAAGCCGCTCATCGACGCGATCAATCAGGCGATCGTCAAGATGCATGGCGATGGCCGTCTCGCCGCGCTGCAGAAGAAGTGGTTCGGCGTGACGATGGACACACCCACCACCATGCCGACGCCCAACTATTGAACCATTGATGCCCTGCAAGGCGCTCCGGCGCCTTGCTCCGTGCCGGACAGCCCATGTTCAGCCTTCATGCCTTGCTGGATGCTCTTCCCTACCTGATCAAGGCCGCGCAAGCCACGGTCCTGATTTCGCTCGTCGGGCTGGTGGTCGGTTTTGTTGTCGCGATCGCGGTATGCAGCGCGCGGCTCTCGAAGAACCCCTTCGTCTCGAAGCTGGGGGGCGCGTATGTCGGCTTCTTTCGCGGCGTGCCGCTGCTCGTGCAGCTTCTGCTTACCTACTATTTCCTGCCGTTCATCGGCATCAACGTGCCGCCGCTCGTGGCTGCTGCGGCCGCGGTATCGCTATGCGAAGCCGCTTATCTCGCCGAGATCCTGCGCGGCGGGTTTATCGGCATTCCGCATGGGCAGCTCGAAGCAGCGCAATTGCTCGGTTTGTCGCGGCTGCATGCCGTGTTGCGTATTCAAGTGCCTCAGGCGTTGCGCATGACAACACCGTCGCTCGTCAATGAAATGGTGATGCTGGTGAAAGCGTCGTCGCTGATCTCGGTGGTCGGTGTCGCCGACATCACGCGCACCGCGCAGAATATTGCCGCCAGTACGTATCGGCCGCTGGAAGCGTATGTTGCCGCGGGGCTGGTGTACCTGGTCATCAACGGTGCGTTGTCGCTGGCCGGGCATCGCGCTGAACGCCGCATGGCGCGAGCATAGGCAGGCATAAGCATGGCCGTTCAATTCGACCCCACCGTTCTTACCGACTCCCTCCCCGCGCTCGCCGAAGGTTTTGCGACGACCATCGCCGTATGGATCGGCGGTGTGATGATCGGCATGGTGATTGGTTTCGCCATCGCGTTGCTGCAGATATTTTGTGGCACATGGGTGCGCCGCTTCTTGCGCGCGTACATCGAGATCTTCCGCGGGACGCCGTTTCTCGTGCAGCTTTTCGTGCTGTATTACGGCGGCCCGTCGCTTGGACTTTCGCTTGAGCCGCTGACGGCCGGCATCGTCGGCCTGGGGCTTTATGGCAGCGCTTATTTTGCTGAAGCGTTCCGCTCCGGCTTTACATCGGTGCCACGCGGTCACATAGAAGCCGCCGAGTGTCTCGGCTTCACGCGGCTGCAGGTCATCATGCGGGTACAGTTGCCGCAGATGCTGGTGATCATCGTGCCGGCGCTGACCAACCTGATTATTGTGCTGAGCAAGGAAACCGCGGTGCTGTCGGTCGTCACCGTGCCGGAACTGACGTTTGTGCTGACGGGTATCGGCTCGGAGCGTTTTGCGTTCGTCGAGACCCTGCTCGCGCTGTGCGTGTGTTATCTCGTGCTAGTGGAACTGGCGTCGCGAGCCGGACAGTGGGTCGAGGTTCGCGTAGGCCGCTTCCTCACGCGGTGAACGTGCCTTGGTCCCAATCAACCTGAGCGTGGAATCATGAAGAAACCGAATTCTGGCAACACGCCTTCACCGGCTGAATATCTTGTCGATGCCCGGCATGTCGGCAAGCATTTCGGTGCGCTGAAAGTCCTCGACGACGTCTCGCTCGCCGTGCGCAAGTCGGAAGTGACGTGCATCATCGGACCGTCGGGATCGGGGAAAAGCACCTTGCTGCGCTCGCTCGCGTTCCTCGAGGAATACAGCGAAGGCGAGATCTATATTGAAGGCGAATTGATCGGTTATGTCACCGACCGCAACGGCCAGCGCGTGCGTGCACCGCAAGCCGAGATCAACCGCGTTCGGCGAAATGTCGGCATGGTGTTCCAGCAGTTCAATCTGTGGCCGCACATGACGGCCGTTGAAAACGTGGCCGAGGCGCTGGTGCGCGTACGCAAACTCCCCAAGGCCGAAGCCCGCAAGCGGGCACTCGCCATGCTCGACAAGGTCGGCCTCGCCGACCGCGCGGACAATCATCCGGCTCGGCTGTCCGGCGGCCAGCAGCAACGTGTGGCGATCGCCCGCGCGCTGGCCATGGAACCGCACATCATGCTCTTCGACGAACCCACCTCCGCGCTCGATCCGGAGCTGGTCGGCGAAGTGCTGCAGGTCATGAAGAACCTCGCGAACGACGGCATGACGATGGTCATCGTCACGCATGAAATGGGTTTCGCCGCGCAGGTCGCCGATACGGTCGTGTTCATCGATCATGGCAAGATCGCTGCGCAAGGATCGCCCGAGGACGTGTTTCACAACGCACAGCAACCGAGGCTTCGACAGTTCCTGCAGAACTATCTCGACCGGAACGCGTTCTGGGCGCGTCGCGAGGAGCCGCCAGCGAGCGCGGTTCCGGCGGCCACCGAACCTGCGCGACTTAACGAAACCTGAGCGAGACATGAATACAAACGGTCTTTCGAACCCAGCATCTTCAGCCGCGCCGCTCGCGCGCTACGAGCGTGTGAAGGAACATATCCGCACACGTATCCTCTCCGGTGAGTGGCGGCCTGGCGATCGAATCCCCTCAGAGATGACGCTGGTCGGCGAACTCGGCGTGTCGCGCATGACGATCAACCGCGCGTTGCGTGAACTCACCGAGCAAGGCGTATTGACGCGTTTTTCAGGCGTAGGGACGTTTATCGCGGAAGAAAAACCGCAGTCCACGCTGCTGATGATCGCGCATATAGGCGACGAGATTCGCGCTCGCGGACATGAGTATAGTTATGCGATCGTGCTGGCCGCGCGCGAGGCGGCGGCCAGCGATGTCTCCGCGGCACTCGGCCTCGCGCCGGGAGCATCGGTGTTCCATGTCGTGTGTGTGCATCGCGAGAATGGCGTGCCGGTGCAGCTTGAAGACCGTTACGTGAATCCCGAAGTCGCGCCGCATTTTCTCGAGCAGGATTTCGCGACGGTGCGGCCATCGGAGTATCTGTTCAACACCGTGCCGGCGCACGAGGTCGAGCACGTGGTGGACGCGGTGCTGCCCTCGCGTGCGGATGCGCGACTGCTTGAGATCGGTCCGGACCAGCCTTGCCTGACGCTCGTGCGACGGACCTGGGCGAACCATGTCGCGGTGACGTTCGCGCGCTTCGTGCATCCTGGGACGCGGTATCGGCTGGGATGCCGGTTCGGCGGCGACAGCATGCAGCGGCAGAGTTGACCCCCACTGCAAAGCGCGCTTAAACCGCGCCTTCAGATTCGAAGTGCAGTGGGCAAAACCCCGCGATTGTCCCGTTCGTTACCTGCTTCGCGATCGCCACGATATCCGGAGCGAAGTAATGATCGAGCGCGTAATGTTCGACGTCTGCGCGAATCGATTGCATGACCGGCTGCAGACGCGGACTCGTCTGATGTGGTGCGCGCAGGTCTACGCCTTGAGCGGCAGCGAGCAATTCGATAGCGAGAATATGCGCCACGTTCTCCGCGATATACCCCAGCTTGCGAGCCGCGAACGTTGCCATCGAAACGTGATCTTCCTGATTCGCCGATGTCGGCAACGAATCGACGGACGCCGGATGCGCGTAGGTCTTGTTCTCTGATGCAAGCGCCGCAGCCGTCACGTGAGCAATCATGAAGCCCGAGTTCACGCCGCCATCGCGGACGAGAAACGGCGGCAAACCGGAGAGTGTTGCGTCGATCAGCAACGCGATCCGGCGCTCCGCCAGCGCACCAATTTCCGCGGCGGCAAGGGCGAGGTTATCGGCGGCGAACGCAACGGGTTCCGCGTGGAAGTTGCCGCCCGAAAGCACTTCGCCAGTGTCCGGGAAGATCAGCGGGTTATCCGATACCGCATTCGCTTCGATCAGCAAGACGCCGGCTGCATGACGCATCTGGTCGAGGCACGCGCCCATCACTTGCGGCTGGCATCGCAGGCTGTACGGGTCTTGCACCTTGTCACAACCAGCATGCGAGATGTTAATGCCCGAGCCTTCCAGCAAGGTGCGATAGGCAGCGGCCGCATCGATCTGTCCGGCGTGGCCGCGCAACGCATGGATGCGGGCGTCGAAGGGAACGACGGAACCCATCGCGGCATCGACTGAGAGCGCGCCCGATACCAGCGCCGTGCGGTACAGGTCTTCAATAGCGAACATGTTGTACAGCGCCAGCGCGGTGGAAGCCTGCGTGCCGTTGAGCAGCGCGAGACCTTCCTTGGCCTGCAACGTCAGGGGCTCGAGCCCGGCGACGCGCAAGCCTTCCAGCGCACTCGCGCGCTCACCGCGGATCGTCACTTCACCAATACCCAGCAACGCCGTCGACATATGCGCGAGCGGCGCGAGATCGCCCGATGCGCCAACAGAGCCTTTCACAGGGATTACCGGCAAGATGTCCGCGTTGAACAGCGTGATCATCGCGTCCATCACAACGCGTCGAATGCCCGAGTGGCCGCGCCCGAGACTCGACAGCTTCAGCGCCATCAGCAGACGCACGACCGGCGGCGCCATTGGCTCACCTACTCCCACCGCATGCGACAACACGAGATTGCGTTGCAGGAGTTCAAGCTGATCGGCGGGAATATGCGTGTTCGCCAGCCGCCCGAAACCCGTGTTGATGCCGTAGGCCGGCAGCCCCTTCGCGGCGATGTCCTCCACCGCTTTCGCGCAGGCATCGATGGCGGCGTGGCTCGCCGGGTCCAGTTCCAGCTGGACGCGTTCCCGCGCGATACGGCGCAGTTGGGGCAGTGTCAGTTTGCCGGGGGTGAGCTTGATCATCGGGTCGTCCTTTTTAGGCTTCGGCGCCATCTTGTCTATACAAGAGAATAACCCCGAGTCTAGGACAACAAAATCGGTATATACAAGAGGTTTTTTGGGGTGCGGATGGAGGAAGGTGCTGAAAGCGGTTTGCGATGGTCTTACCCGATAAGTACAAACGCTTTGAAAAAATCTAGCTAACAGGTGCAATATATTTGGGTTAACCCTTATTCGCCGACATTCCAGTAAAACCTGAAACCACAATCCAGCCCTGTCTATACCGCCTCACCCGCTTACCGCCCGCCACTCAGTGCCGTAGCCGCTGCCGCGGTACGTGTTTCCACGCCCAGCTTCTCGAAGATATGCTCAAGGTGCTTGTTCACCGTCCGGGGTTTCATCCCCAGAATTTCGCCGATATCCCGATTCGTCTTGCCTCGCGACAACCATAACAACACCTCCGCCTCGCGCTGCGTCAGCCCGAAACGCATTGCCAGACCTGCTGTGTCGCGGCCGTCGGCATGCTCCTCGAAAACCACGATCCACGTCCCGCGATTCGCCGCGCCCGCAATACGCGCGACCAACCGCTCGCCGCCCGGGAGAATCTCGACGGTCTGTGCCCGATCCTCGTCCGGAGCGGCGGAATAATCCAGCAGCCAGTTCGTCAGCGGCCCCGGTAGCCGCGTCAGTGGAGCCGCCGCCGTCATCGCCACGTTGCTGTCGCTGCCGTAGAAATGTGCCAGCCGTGAGGGTACCAGCGCGCTATGCCAGTGCACTTCGCCCTGGGCCGTCGCGATCACGGCCGCGCGCGAGTTCAGTTCGAGCACAATATCCGCATGACGTTGACTCGCTGCCCGGCGAACGTGCGCGGCGATCCGTGCGACGACTTCATCGGGGCGAATCGGCTTGGTCACATAATCGATGCCGCCAACCCTGAAACCCTGCACCACATGCTGCGTGTCGGCCAGCGCGGTCATGAAGATCACCGGAATGTGCTTGTAGAGATCGTTACTCTTGATCTGCTCACAGGTCTCGAAGCCGTCCATGCCAGGCATGATTGCATCGAGCAGAATGACGTCGGGGGTAAGGCGCGCGATGCGTTCGAGCGCCGAGGCGCCATCGAGTGCGACCAGCACCGCGTAGCCCGCGGTTACGAGCGCGCTCGAGAGCATGGCGAGGTTGTCCGGCGTGTCATCGACAATAAGCACCACTGGGCGTCCCAGTGGAATATCAGGCTGCATCGGGTGTCGCTCCATTGGGTGTCACCCCATCAACCGCGCGCAATTGCCGGTCAAGGTCGTCAAGCATGAAACGGCGTGCCGATTCACGCAGCGGCGCGAGGGTATCGGCGAGTTCGGGATGGTTTTGCCCGGCTTCATCGAGTTGCGCCACAAAACCTTCCATGTACCCAAGTTCAAGGAAGCGGCGAAGCTCATGGGCGAGCATCGCGGGTAGCGGCAGCATGGTTTGCGCGGGCGCTGCGACGGCGTCGGCATGGTCGGACGCATCGGTCAGCCACTCGAAGCCGAGCAAGGCTGCGACCTTGTCGAGCAGCAAGGGCAAGTGCAGCGGCTTCGCGAGGTAATCGTCGCAGCCGGCAGCAGCGCCCTTCTCCAGATCGCCCGCAAATGCGTTGGCTGACAAGATCAGAATGGGCGCTTCGCTCAGCCGATGCTCGCGAATAAGCTTGCTTGCTTCGAATCCGTCCATCGATGGCATCGCAACGTCCATCACGATCAGGTCGACGCTATGCGTGGCGAGAAGTTGTAGCGCCTGCGGTCCACTGCTCGCTTCGATCATGGTGAAACCGAGCGGTTCAAGCACGCTGGTGACAATGCGACGCTGGTCCGTGAGGTCGTCCGCTACAAGGATGGAACGGCGCGGTCCCGGATACCCCAGCACGTTGCTCGGACGCGTGACAAGCACGCGTGGATCGCGTACTTCCGGCAGGAACAGTTGCAAGACGAAACGCGTGCCGGACCCTACCCGGCTCTGCACGTCCAGACGGCCGCCCATCATTTCCGTCAACAAGCGGCAGATGGTTAGCCCAAGGCCGGTGCCGTGATCGTTGGGACGCGCCGCTTCGCCGCGTTCGAAAGGCAGGAAGATCGCTTCCAGTTGCTCGTCCGGAATGCCCGAACCGGTGTCTTCTATCTCGAACGTCGCGAGACCCCATGCATGACTCGTGCGCAATCTGACCGACCCATGCGATGTGAAGCGGACAGCATTGCCCAGCAGATTGATCAGGATCTGGCGGACGCGTTTTTCATCGGCGCGAACCACGTCCGGGATGCGGCCGCTTGTCTCCAGATGGAATGCCAGCCCCTTCTCCGCCGCTTGCGGTTCCATCATTGCGCCGAGCTGCGTCAAGAGGTCGGGCAGCGCCACCTCGGAGACATCGAGCTGCAACTTGCCGGCTTCGATGCGCGCGACGTCCAGGAGGCCATCCACCAGCGCCAGCAGATGCTCACCGCTGCGATAGATGGTCGCGAGCGCGTCGCGTTGTGGCGCATCGACAGCGCCTGAACCGCGCAGCAGCAACTGTGCGTAGCCGAGGATGCTGTTGAGCGGCGTTCGCAGTTCGTGGCTCAGGCCGGTCACGTAGCGGCTCTTGGCTCGATTGGCGGCATCGGCGGCGGCGCTGGCTTGCTGCAGGCGGGCATCGGTCAGACGGTGCGCCTCGATTTCCTGCATCAGCAGCAAGGTCTGCCGTTTCGATTCCTCTTGCGTCACCGCACGGCTTTCCTTGGCGAGCACGAGCCACCACACGCCAATGCAACCGACCAGCGCCAGCGCAAAAAATGCCTTGAGATAACCGCGCAGCAGCGTATCCAGCGCGCTCTCGTTGCTGGTCGCGAGGGTCATTGCGGTCTGGCTATACGAGAGATAAAGCATCGCGCCAAGCAGCGACAACGTGACGGTCAGATAGATCAGATAGCGCCCCACGCGCAGCGTCTGCGACGTGGGCGCAAGCGTTGGAAATGCCCGCTTCAATGCGACCGTCAATTGCGACGAGAAACGTGCGTGCGGCTTGCATGTATCGCCGCAACGCGAATCGAGCGAGCAGCACAGCGAACAGATAGCGCCCGCATAGGCCGGGCACGAGGCCATGTCCTCGCGCTCGAACTGGTTCTCGCAGATCACGCAGCGCAGCACCGAACCCGCTTCGAGATCAGCGCTGCCGCGAGCGAGATAAAAGCGTCCACGGGTCGCAAACGCGATCAACGGCGCACAGACGAACGCAACCGCCAACGCGATAAACGGCGCCAGCGCATGCGCGATTTCGCCGAGATAACCCGCTTGCGAGAGTGCCGCTGCAATCGACGCAACCAGCATCGCGCCGACGCCTACCGGGTTGACGTCGTAGAGATGAGCACGCTTGAACTCGACGTCCTTCGGGCTGTATCCGAGCGGCTTGTTGATCACGAGATCGCCGACAAGCGCGCCGATCCACGCAATCGCGACATTCGAATACAGCGCAAGCACCTTGCCGATCGCGCCGAACACACCGAGCTCGACCAACATCAACGCGATCAACACATTGAACACAAGCCAAACGACCCGGCCGGGATGGCTGTGCGTGAGCCGCGCAAAAAAATTCGACCACGCGAGCGAGCCCGCATACGCGTTCGTCACGTTGATCTTGACCTGCGAGACGATCACAAAAAGCGTGGTGGCGGCCAGCGCAAAGCCAGGGGAATCGAAGACATAGCGGAACGCGACGAGATACATCTGCGTCGGTTCGGTGGCATGCGATGGATCGATCTGGTTCTGCAACGCGAGGAACATCAGGAACGCGCCACCCAGCATTTTCAATGCGCCTGGCACGATCCATCCGGGACCGGCGGCCAGCATCGCGCACCACCAGCGCACCCGGTTCTTCGCCGTGCGCGGCGGCAGGAAACGCAAGAAGTCGACCTGCTCGCCGATCTGCACCACCAGCGCAAAAATCACCGTGCAGGCCGCGCCGAACGGCATCAGGCTGAATTCCCGCCCGCCTTGCGTATAGCCCGCGAAGGTCGCCCAGTCCGAGAACAAATGTGGCTCGCGGATCAGGATGGCGATATACGGAGCGATCAGCAACACGATCCACACGGGCTGCGTCCAGCTCTGCAAGCGGTTGATCAGCGTAATGCCAAACGTCACGAACGGCACGATCGCGAACGCGCTGATCAGGTACGCGACCGCGATCGGCATGTGGAAATACATCTCCAGCGCAAGCGACATGATGGCCGCTTCGAGCGCGAAGAAAATAAATGTAAAGCCCGCATAAATCAACGACGTGACCGTCGAACCGAGATAACCGAACCCCGCACCGCGCGTCAGCAGGTCCATGTCGACGCCGCAATTCGCCGCGTAATAGCTGATGGGCAAGCCGGTCAAAAAGATCAGCACCGAGGTCACCACTATCGCCCATACCGTGTTCGCAAAGCCATAGTTCAGGGCAAGCGATCCGCCGATAGCTTCCAGCGCGAGAAACGAAATTGCGCCCAACGCCGTGTTCGCGACCCGGAATTCACTCCACTTTCGAAACGACCTGGGCGTGAAACGTAGCGCGTAGTCCTCGAGCGTTTCGTCGGCGACCCAGGCGTTGTAGTCACGCCGGATCTTGACGATGCGTTGAGTACCGAGCGCGGGCGCAGCGGCGGGGGAATCGGATGGGTCCATGACTCTCGCGGATGCCGGTTGGGGCCGAATGGGCACAAAACGCGTCACGGCTGCTGAGGCGGAGGTCCTCCGCCGAAGCAAACATTGCACGCGTCGCGTCGTGAGTCTAGCGATCCATAAATACCCGCGCTGTACGTCAAAAGACGTATTTCGGCGCGCGTATCGGCCACTTAACTTCTGCCCCATGCCAGCGCAACGCCATAGCGCCGGAACCCTAGCCCACGCAGCCAACTACGAGCCTCCCAGGAGAATGTCCCATGCCTTTTGACGATCAGCACGACGCGCCCGACACAGCCGGTTCCTCCGACAGCCGGGAGGCGATCTCCCAACGCCGCCGCAAGCTGCTGCTAGGAATTGCTGCCGCGCCGGCGCTCGCCGCGCCCGCTTTCGCCTTCGGCCAGTCGATGTCGACCGCCCAGGTGAACACGACCAAGCTCGCCGTCACGGATACCGAAGTCACCGTCGGCCAGCTCCATTCCGCCACGGGCACCATGGCGATCTCCGAGACCGGTTCGATCCAGGCCGAGCGCCTTGCCATCGACCAGATCAACGCAGCGGGCGGCGTGCTCGGCCGCAAGATCAAGATTATTCAGGAAGATGGCGCGTCCGACTGGCCGACCTTCGCCGAGAAGTCGAAGAAGCTGCTGGAAAACGATCACGTGGCTTGCGTGTTCGGCTGCTGGACCTCGGCGTCGCGCAAAGCCGTACTGCCGATCTTCGAGCGTGACAACGGCCTGCTGTACTACCCGACCTTCTACGAAGGGCTGGAGCAATCGAAGAACGTTTTCTATACCGGCCAGGAAGCGACCCAGCAAATTTTGTGGGGGCTGAACTGGGCATCCGAGACGAAGAAAGCCAAGTCGTTTTTCCTGATCGGCTCGGACTACATCTGGCCGCGCACCTCGAACAAGATTGCGCGCAAACATATTGAAGAACACCTGCACCTGAAGGTGGTCGGCGAAGAGTACTATCCGCTCGGTCAGACGAATTTCAACTCGCTTATCAACAAGATCAAGATCGCGAAGCCCGATTGCATCTACGCGATCATCGTCGGCGGTTCGAACGTCGCGTTCTACAAACAATTGAAAGCAGCCGGCATTACCGCCGACAAACAATTCCTGCTGACCATCTCGGTGACCGAGGACGAGGTGCTTGGCATCGGCGGGGAAAACTTCGCGGGCTTCTATTCCGCGATGAAGTATTTCGAGTCGCTCGATAACGCCAACAACAAGGCGTTCGTATCCGCGTTCAAGGCGAAGTACGGGCCGAAATCCGTGATCGGCGACGTCACGCAGGCGGCCTATCTCGGGCCCTGGTTATGGAAGGCCGGGGTCGAGAAAGCAGGCAGCTTCGATGTCGACAAGGTCGCGGCGGCCTCCGCCGGCATCGAGTTGAAAACAGCGCCCGAAGGTTACGTGAAGATCCACCCGAACCATCACTTGTGGAGCCGGACGCGCATTGGCATGGCGCAAGCCGATGGGCAGTTCAAGGTGGTCGCGGAGTCGCCGGATCTGATCGAACCGAATCCGTTCCCGAAGGGTTATCAGTAATCCGTCAGCCCTCTGCGTGGTGCGCGAACGTGTGCCACGCCCGGCACTTTGCTTGAAGGAACCCGCCATGTCGGCCACCGATATTCTGAACATTACGCTGATGCAAGGCTTCGCCGGCCTGAGCCTCTTTAGCGTGTTGCTGTTGATGGGCCTCGGCCTCGCGGTGATTTTTGGACAGATGGGCGTCATCAACATGGCGCACGGCGAGTTCATGACCATCGGGGCGTACACGGTGTACGTCTTCTCGAAGTGGGCCGAGTCGATGGGCGTTGTCGCCACGAATATGTTCCTGCCGATGGCCATCGTCGCCGCATTCGCGATTGCATTCGTGTTCGGCTGGATCGTTGAATGGCTGCTGATCCGCCACTTATACCGGCGCCAGCTGGACACGCTGCTCGCTACCTGGGGCCTGAGCCTCGCGATGCAGCAGATGTTCCGCTCGACCTTCGGTCCGAAGGAGGTCAGCCCGACGCTGCCTGACTGGCTGATGGGATCGTGGTCGCCCGCGCCAGGTCTCGACATCCCGATCAACGGGCTGTTCGTGATGTGCCTCGCTATCGTGCTCACGGCAGGTGTGCTGGCAGCCATGTATCGCTCACGCTGGGGTCTGCGGGTGCGTGCAACCGTCAATAACCGGACGATGGCCAACGCCGCCGGCATCGATACAAAGCGCACTGACCGGCTCACCTTTGCGATCGGCTGCGGCATGGCGGGTGTGGCGGGCGCGGCGTTCACGACCATCGGTTCGACCGGACCCACGAGCGGGTCGCTGTATATCGTCGACTCGTTCCTCGTTGTCACGTTCGGCGGCGCGGCCAGCTTGCTCGGCACCGTCGCTTCGGCCTTCGGCATTGCGCAAACCCAGTCGATCAGCGAGTTCTTTCTTACCGGCTCGTCGGCGCGCGTGATTACGTTGCTGACCGTCGTGCTGATCCTGATGGCGCGTCCGCAGGGACTCTTTGCGTCGAAGGTGCGGCGTGTCTGAGCCTGCTGAATCCGTCCCCCTCTCACCGGAGTTCGCCATGAACCGCGTTACCGATTCGCCGCCCGCTCCCGCTCCATCGCGAATGGCAGCGCTGCGCGACTGGCTCGCTTACAGAGGCTTCGGCAGCTTCGTGCTGCTTGCGCTTGTATTACTGGTGGTCATGCCGTTGATGCTCGACGTGTTCCGTCTCAACCTGGTAGGCAAGTACCTGACCTATGCATTCGTCGCCATCGGCCTCGTCATGGCCTGGGGTTATGCGGGTGTGCTGAGTCTCGGCCAAGGGGTGTTCTTCGGGCTCGGCGGCTACTGCATGGCGATGTTTCTCAAGCTCGAAGCATCGGACCCGGTCAGCACGAAAATCCAGTCGACGCCCGGCATCCCCGACTTCATGGACTGGAACCAGCTTAAAGCGTTGCCGTGGTTCTGGAAGCCCTTCGAGCACTTGCCTTTCGCGATCGCGGCGGTGCTGATTATCCCGACGGCGCTCGCCTTCGTGATCGGCTTTGCGATGTTCAAGCGGCGCGTAGGCGGTGTCTACTTCGCGATCATCACGCAAGCTATCGCGCTGATTCTCTCGGTGCTGATCATCGGCCAGCAGGGGTATACGGGCGGCGTGAACGGCATCACCGACCTGAAGACGATGCTCGGCTGGGACATCCGTCCCGACTCCGCGAAGATCGTCCTGTACTTCGTCAATGCCGTGCTCCTGCTGCTCGCCATCCTGTTCTGCCGGCTGGTGCAGACAAGCAAACTCGGCACGCTACTGCTCGCGATGCGCGACAAGGAAGACCGCGTGCGGTTCTCCGGCTACGACGTCGCCATGTTCAAGGTCTTCGCGTTCTGCCTCGCTGCGCTGCTCTCGGCTATCGGCGGCGCGATGTTCACGCTGCAGGTCGGGTTCATGTCGCCGTCGTTCGTCGGCATCGTGCCGTCGGTCGAGATGGTGATCTATGCGGCCGTCGGTGGGCGCATGTCGCTGGTGGGTGCTGTGTACGGCACCCTGCTCGTGAACTTTGGCCGGACGTATTTCTCCGAGAGCTTTCCGAACCTGTGGCTGCTGTTGATGGCGGCACTTTACATAGGCGTGGTGATGGCGTTCCCCGATGGTCTTGCGGGCTTGTACGAGGCGCATGTGAAGCCGCGTATCGCTTCAGTCTTGCGCCGTGTCGGCCGGAATGGCCGCAGCCGTTCCACCCTCGGGAGCCCGTGATGAGCAATACCGACTTCCTGCTGGCGGTCGAAGACCTGAGTGTGTCTTTCGACGGTTTTAAAGCCATCGATGCCCTCAATCTCTACGTGGACCGCGGCGAATTGCGCGTCGTGATCGGACCCAACGGCGCGGGCAAGACCACCCTGCTCGACCTGATCTGCGGACGCACAGCGGCAAGCAGCGGTTCGATCAAGTTCAAGAACGTAGAGATGACGTCGATGGCCGAGTTTCGCATCGTGCGGGCGGGTATCGGGCGCAAGTTCCAGACGCCGTCCATCTATGAAAACCTGAGCGTGTTCCAGAATCTGGAGGTGTCGTTTCCGCGTGGACGTGGTGTGTTTGGGGCACTGGCGTTCCGCTGTACAGCCGATGTTCGCGAGCGAGTGCAGGAGGTAGCCGAGGAGATCGGGCTCGCTGCGTTGCTGCCGACCGAAGCCGGCCTGTTGTCGCACGGGCAGAAGCAGTGGCTTGAGATCGGCATGCTGCTGATGCAGGATCCTGAGCTGTTGATGCTCGATGAACCCATCGCTGGAATGAGTGTGCGTGAGCGTGAGATCACTGCCGAGTTGCTGACGAAGATCTGCCAGAACCGGTCGATGATCGTCATCGAACACGACATGGAGTTCGTCGCACGGATCGCGCACAAGGTCACCGTGATGCATCAGGGGAAGATCCTCGCCGAAGGTCCGATGGAACAGGTGCAGAACGACCCGCGCGTGATCGATGTGTATCTGGGACATTGAGGAGACAACGACCATGTTGCACGTTAAAGACGTATTCGTTAGCTACGGACAAAGCGAGGCGCTGCACGGGGTCTCGTTCGAAGCTGCCCGCAACGAGATCGTGGCGATCATGGGCCGCAACGGCATGGGCAAGACCACGCTCTTCAAGGCGCTGATGGGCGTGCTGCCCGTAAAAGGTGGCGCGATAGAACTGGACGGCGCGGATGTTTCGAAGGATGAAAGCTTTCGGCGTGTGGCCAAAGGACTTGCTTACGTGCCTCAGGGACGGCAGATATTTTCATCGCTGAGCGTGGAGGAGAATATTCGCACCGGCATGGAGCAGGTTAGATCGCGAAGGATTCCGGACGAAATATATGCCCTCTTTCCGGTGCTCTACGAAATGCGCAATCGCAAGGGCGGCAACCTGTCCGGCGGGCAACAACAGCAGCTTGCCATCGCCCGGGCGCTCGTCAGCGAGCCCAAGGTCCTGCTGCTCGACGAACCCACCGAAGGTATTCAACCTTCGGTCATCAAGGACATCGCACGAGCGCTGCACGAGATCCGCAAGCTGCGCGAGATCACCATCGTTGTGTCCGAGCAGGTCCTGAGTTTTGCTATGGACGTGGCGGACCGGCTCTTCGTGATCGAAAGCGGTCGGCTGGTCCATGAAAGCCCACGCGACGCCACCGATACCGCCCGCATCCGGCAATTCCTGTCCGTTTGACGCGGGTTTGACGAGCAGGCCATTTGTTCGCCGGTGCAGCCGGTACTTATAAAGGAGAGTTACATGCCCGATACGCTTATCAAGGTCGACCTGAACCAGTCCGCTTTCGACAACGAGCAGGTTCACAACCGCTGGCATCCGGACATTCCGATGGCATGCTGGGTCAAACCCGGCGACGACTTCGTGCTCGAGACCTACGACTGGACCGGCGGTTTCATCAAGAACAACGATTCCGCCGATGACGTGCGCGACATCGACTTGTCCATCGTCCATTTTCTCTCTGGACCCGTAGGCGTTCACGGTGCCGAGGCAGGCGATCTGCTGGTGGTGGACCTCCTCGACATCGGCACCAAGGCGGACAGCCAGTGGGGGTTCAATGGCTTTTTCTCAAAGCAGAACGGCGGCGGTTTTCTCACCGAGCATTTCCCGCATGCGCAGAAAAGTATCTGGGATTTTCACGGACTTTTCACCGACTCACGTCACATTCCCGGCGTCAGTTTTGCGGGGCTGATCCATCCGGGTTTGATCGGTTGCCTGCCGGACCCGGAGCTACTTGAAACCTGGAACGATCGCGAGATTGGTTTTATCGCGACGCAACCTGACCGGGTCCCGCCGCTGGCAAATGCGCCGTTCGCGCCGACCGCGCACATGGGCAAGCTGCAAGGCGCCGCGCGCGATACCGCGGCTGCGACCGGTGCGCGTACCGTGCCGCCGCGCGAGCACGGCGGCAATTGCGACATCAAGGATCTATCGCGTGGCTCGAAGATCTACTTCCCGGTGTACGTGGATGGCGCGGGCCTCTCGGTAGGCGACCTGCATTTCAGCCAGGGAGATGGTGAAATCACGTTCTGCGGCGCGATTGAAATGGCCGGCTGGGTGCACATGAAAGTGGACCTGATCAAAGGCGGCATGGCGAAATACGGCATCAAGAATCCGATCTTCAAGCCGAGTCCGATCACGCCCCACTACAACGACTACCTGATCTTCGAAGGCATTTCCGTCGATGAAGCCGGCCAGCAGCATTACCTCGATGTACACGTGGCGTATCGGCAGGCGTGCCTGAATGCGATCGAATACATGACCAAGTTCGGCTACTCGCGCGCGCAGGCTTATTCGATACTCGGCACGGCGCCGGTGCAGGGGCATATCAGCGGAGTTGTCGATATCCCGAATGCCTGTGCAACCCTATGGCTGCCGACGCAAATCTTCGACTTCGATATCAGCCCGAATGCTGCCGGACCGATCAAGCATGTCAAGGGAGGAATAGACCTGCCGTTGTCGCTGGATCTCTAGCCGATCATTTTGAATGCGGTCCCGGCTTGCGGGGGCAATCCGGGAATCGCGAAAACGAGGACATGACATGCCGACGTATGAATACGAATGTGCTTTCTGCGGTCCCTTCGACGCAAGGCGTGCCATGGCCGAGCGCGACACGCCCGCAAGCTGCCCCTCGTGCGAAACCTTTTCAGCCCGGGTCATACGCAGCGCGCCGCAGTTGTCCTCGCTTGGCCAGACAACGCGATCAGCACATGCAGTAAACGAACGCTCGTCCCATGAACCCGTTCGCTCGTCTGCTCACGGTGCGGGGTGTGGTTGCTGCTCGGGCAAGATCAAACTGCCGCGCTCGGCCGAGGCGCAAGCGGCACCGCGTACAGCCGGTGGCCGGCCGTGGATGATCAGCCACTAGGCACGCAAAGCGGCCATCAGATACCCGCTTTATGCGCGGTGAAAATCAATCGCAGACCGAGCAAGGTAATAGCGCCCGCTGCAACACGATCGATCCATTTCTTTGCGCGCAGATAAACCTCACGCGGACGGCGGCTTGAAAAGCACAACGCGACAACGGTGTACCACCCTGCTTCTATTGCGAAGATCATGGGCGGCAAGAGCAGATAACACCAGAGCGGCGGATGCTGCGGCAACAGGGCAGCGAAGATACTGCCGTACCAGATGGCCGTCTTGGGATTGCTCAGTTGCGTAGTGAGACCGATCCAGAACGACTTACGCAAGTTGTGGTTTTGCGCGTCACGCCCGTCGTCCACGACCAACGGGCTGGATGCTCCGCGCCAGATCTTCGAGGCGATGTAGATCAGGTAGAGCCCGCCGGCAACTTTCAGCCCGACATAGAGCCATTCAACGGCCGACAGCAGCGTATAAAGCCCGGCAAGCGCAATCCCGCTGAAGAAGACTCCGCCAACGCCCATGCCCAGTGCGGTCGCGAGTCCATCGGACCGGGACAAACCGATTGCGTTGCGCGCAACCAGCACGAAGCTCGGACCGGGACTTATCGCGCCCACTAATAGCGCGGCAAGAATGGCTGCAACGGCGGCTAAGGCGGTCATCGGCGTTCTCCTGGAAGTCGTGGTGAAGGGTGCGATTTCTAGAAAATAACACGAGCGGACGGGGGCGTGTGTTTAGACCCGTCCTGCTGCGCTCGAGCCTCCTAGGCCCTCAGACTTCCTGCAATAGCATCCTGCAGGATCGTCAACGCGCTATCTATCTCTGTCTCGCTGATAGTCAACGGCGGCGCGAGCCTGAACACCCCGCCGAAGCCCGGCAATTGCACAATGTTCATATGCAGCCCGAGTTCGAGGCAGCGCTGCGTGATCGCGCCGGAAAGCTCAGGCGCGGCCGATTTTGTTTCCCTGTCGCCGACAATTTCTATCCCGAGCATCAGGCCTCGTCCACGCACGTCGCCGATGCAATCGAAACGGCTTTGCAGCGATTTGAGCCCTTCATACAGCCTTGCGCCGACGACCGTGGCGCGCCTGACCAAATTATCCCTCTCGACAATATCGATGACCTTGAGCCCGACGGCAGCGGGCATCGGATCGGAAACGTGGGTCGTGTAGAACAGGAAACCGCGCTCATGGCAACGCGCCTCGATCTCAAGCGTCGTCAGTACGGCGGCCAGCGGTATGCCTGCGCCAAGCGTCTTCGATAACGTCAGGATGTCGGGCACCACTCCGTCGCGTTCGCACGCGAACATCGTGCCGGTGCGCCCAAGGCCCGTTTGCGCTTCGTCGACGATCAGCATCATGCCGCGCGCCGCGCACTTGGCATGCAGCGCGCGCATATAGCCCAGCGGCAGTTCGATCAGCCCGCCCGAGCTCAGGATCGGTTCGGCGATAAACGCAGCTAGATTCCCCGTGGACTGCCGGTCAAGCAGGTCGAACGCGTAATCGAGTTCGGCGGCCCAGTCGTAGGCGCCGTTGTGTTCGAATCGCGGCCGGTATGGATACGGCGCTGGGATCGCGAACGATCCGACGGCCGCGGGACCGTAACCCTTGCGCCCGGCGCTATAAGTCGCCGAGGCCGCACCTCCGGTCATGCCATGCCACGACTGCGCGAAACTGACGACCTCGTATTTTCCGGTAGCGAGTTTTGCCATCCTGAGTGCAGCCTCGTTAGCCTCGGCGCCGGTGCTTAGGAGCAGTGAGCGCTCAAGGCCCTTGGGCGCGATGCCGGCAAGACGCGTCGCCAGTTCCACAACCGGGCGCGACAGCATGCCGCTGAACAGGTGCGTGAGATTACGCGCGCTCTCTGCAATAACCTCGGCTATTTCCGGATGCGCGTGGCCCAGTACCGCGCTCATTTGCCCCGACGTGAAATCGAGAATTGCGCGACCCGTCGAATCATAGACATAGCTGCCGCTCGCGCGTTCTATGATCACTGGCGAAAACGAGCCGCCGTAACGGATCAAATGGCGTTGAGCGTCTGACCAGAACTGCGAGTCTGATTGAGCCGGCATGGATGAGCCTCACGAAAGTTGGATATGGTGGGTTGGCATCGCGCCTTCGGCGTCCAGCGCGAAGACGAGCGCTTGCGCACTTGCCGCGGCGTGACGTCTCGCCGCGCGCCAGCTTTCGTTGTCGAACGCGACCTGAAGATTTCCGGTGTCGTCGCCAGCACGACGAGCCTCATGATCCATTTTTGCCTGCGCAACGGTTGAACAAGGGCTCCAGCCTATCAGGTGGTACGACGCCCAAGCGCTTTTTCCCGTCTCGCCTTTCGCCCACGGCGACCATGATAATCCGACATAAAACGCTCATCTTCGGGCGAGCGTCCCGCGCCGGGGCCGGCGGTAGTCGGGCTTATTGCGCGCTGACCGGCATAAGGTTTCCGCCAGACAATTTGTAGATGGTCACCGGCGCGTCGATCCAGTCCCCCTGATCGTCGAACTTGACCGGGCCCAGAATGCTCGCGGACAGTGCTTGAGAAATTTAAACGCGCACCGTAGCGCTATTGCCCGTAGTCACTGTCCCTACCGAGCGTACGAAGATCCCTCTTCATCGAGTATCGCCTTCAACTCAGCCAGGTGCTGATCGGCGAAACCCGCGTAATCCTCCGTCCATTGCCGCGCCGTTTTCTGCGCGACGCGCGCCGAGGCAATACGCAACGGCTTTCCCGTCATTTGCGCGGTGACATACGTCTCGCACGCCCGCTCGAAATAATAGAGATCGTCAAATGCCTGCGCGACCGTCGCCGACGCCACAAGGACGCCATGCTGCCCCATGAGCATCACCGGCTTGCCATCCAGCGCCTGACTCACCCGCTGCGCCTCATCGCCGAGACCCATGCCGTCGAAGCCCGTATCGATCACCACGCGCTCAAAAAAGCGCATGCAGTTCTGATCGAGTGGCGGCAGCACCGGGTCTTGCAGGCAGGAGAGCACCGTCGCATATTTCGAATGGACGTGCAGGATGCAACGCGCGTATGGATGCTGCTTATGAATCTCCGAATGAAGCGCCCATGCGGTGATATCGGGCGCGTCCGGCCGGTCGATTGTCTGCGCGTCGTTGGCGTCCACCAGCAGCAGATCACTCGCCTTGACGCGAGAAAAGTGCTTGCCACTAGGGTTAATCAGGAATTTCGTTCCATCGTCCGAGACCGCGACGCTGAAGTGATTGGCAATCGATTCGTGCATGCCGAGTCGCGCAGCCCAGCGAAAGGCGCACGCAAGATCGACGCGTTGCTGACGGTGTTCAAGCATGACAGCATCTCTTTTGCTGGCCATTAAAACCAGCCCATGGCTTTGGGTCCGAAGTTGAAATCGCTTTGCCGGTTGCCGGATCAATGACATCGCGGCGGCTGCCGCTGGCTGCCTCGGTCCGTTCGCCATCGATGTAGAGGAAATTTGCGTCCATGAAGTCTCCTTGAAGGGGCGGCGCTCGCGTCATCGGATGCATGAAACGCCGGCATTCGAAGCGGACTATAAGCTCGCCATTTTCCGACTACCTGATCGAAAGCGACGTAACGGAGACGCAAACGATCAGGCTCATCGAACTTAGACCGGTGATTCTCTCGACGATTAAATACGCCATCATCATGTCGCCTTTCATCAAGTCGATGAATATTTGCGGCCCTACAGTTTGATCTAACGGCGAGCGCCAACAGCGCTACATGCTGCCCCGTCCCCCATAAACCGACAGGAACCCCGCGCATGGAAACCATTCGTGTTGTGAAGAAAGAAGACATTGTTGCACCCGATAACTGGCTCGCCCAGTTGCCGGATGAAGCGCTAACCTTACCCTCGCGCTATTTCTTCGACGACACGATCTTCCGCTCGGAGCGCGACCGGATTTTCATCTCGGCCTGGCATGTGATCGGCCACAAGAGCGAACTCAGCACGCCCGGCCAGTTCGTCATGACCGATATCTTCGATCAAAGCATCATTGCGACCTGCGGCAAAGATGGCGTCGTTCACGCGTTCCACAATGTCTGCCAGCATCGCGGCAACCGGCTGGTCGAAGAACGGCGTGGCGTGCAAAAAGGTGTGTTCCGCTGCGCTTATCACTCGTGGTGTTACGGACTCGACGGCAATCTTCGCCACGCGCCGCGCAGCGAGCGCATCAAGAATTTCAGCGCGGGGAGCTACGACATCCCGACCGTGCGCGTAGAGGAACTGGGTGGTTTCTATTACTTTAACCTCGACCCGAACGCGCCATCCTTGAACGATCTGTTCCCCGGCGCCGACGCGGAAATGAAGCGCGTGTTCCCGAAGCTCGACGACTATAAGCTGCTCGAGGAAAAGGACGTGATCGTCCCGGCGAACTGGAAGGTCATCATGGACAACTCCATCGAGGGTTATCACTTTTCACTCTCGGGTCCGTGCCATGTCGACCTTGCCGACCTGATCGACTTCGAAGGCTACAAGCTCACGCAGCGCGACAAGTGGTGGACGTACGCCGCACCGGCGAACAAGGACGCGACCAGTGCATACGGCGTGCCGTTAAGTGCGGATAAAAATCCAGACGAGTGTTTCTTCAACATCGGCATCTGGCCGCACAACACGTTCTATACGTTCCCCTTTTCCGAGTTCCTCGCGACCTTCCTGATCGTCCCGCTGGAGCCCGAGAAAACGCTGCTGCGCTTCGGTTATTACACCACGCACGACACTGTCCCCGAATTGACGAAGGCCTGTATAGACTGGATGAACACTGACCTCGGACCCGAAGATATCAAGCTGAATATCTCGGTGCAAAAGGGCCTGCACTCGGTCGGATATAACCAGGGCCGTTATGTCATCGACGCAGATCGCAGCAATGAAAGCGAGCATCTGGTGCATCACTTTCACACGCTGGTTCACAACGGCATTCACGGCGAATGAGCGGACTGTCCCCGTTATTTCGAGGAATGAAATGAGAGCGAAGCCATCGATGTCGACGGAAAGCATTCGCCGTAGCTACGACTATGTGATCGTCGGCGCGGGCTCGGCAGGGTGCGTGCTGGCTAATCGCCTCAGTGCCGATCCACAGGTACGGGTGCTACTGCTTGAAGCCGGTCCTGTGAACCGCAACTGGTCGATCGACATGCCCTCGGCGATGGGTATTGTGGTCGGCGGGGACCGCTATAACTGGCAGTATCAGTCGGAGCCGGAACCGTTCCTGAACCAACGCCGCATAGGTACGCCGCGAGGCCGCGTGCTCGGCGGCTCATCGTCGATCAACGGCATGGTGTATATCCGCGGTCATGCGCGCGACTACGATGCGTGGGCTGAACAAGGCTGCACCGGCTGGAGTTATCGCGATGTACTGCCCTACTTCATCCGCTCGGAAACACATCAACTCGGCGCCGATGCGTATCACGGCGACGGCGGTCATCTCCGTGTGACTGCCGGCAATACGGATACGGTGTTGACGCGTTCGTTCATCGAAGCCGGCGTTGAAGCAGGTTACGGCCATACCGACGACCCCAACGGTTACCGGCAAGAAGGTTTTGGACGTATTGACCGGACCACATGGAAAGGCGAGCGCTGGAGCACGGCGCGGGGTTATCTCGCCGAAGCGCTGACCCGCAGCAACGTGACAGTCGTGACCGGTGCGCTCGCCTTGCGTGTACTCCTGAGCGGCAACCGTGCGGTCGGCATCGAGTACGCGTGCAATGGCGAGACCATCACCGTGCATGCCGAAACCGAGGTCCTGATATGCGGCGGCGCGATCAACACGCCGCAACTGCTGCAGCTGTCAGGTGTAGGTCCCGCCGACGAACTGCGTCGTGCCGGCGTCAGGCCGCTTCATGATCTGCCCGGTGTCGGGCGGCGTTTATCCGATCACCCCGACACGGTGGTCCAGTACCTGTGCAAGAAGCCAGTGTCCATCTATCCGTGGACCGTTGCACCGCGCAAGTGGTGGGTCGGCGCGCAGTGGTTCATGAACCGCTCGGGGTTCGCCGCCAGCAATCACTTCGAAGCGGGGGCGTTTATCCGTTCACGTGCCGGGGTCGAGCATCCTGATCTGCAACTGACCTTCATGCCGCTCGCGGTTCAACCCGGCAGCGTCGCGAGCGTGCCGGCGCATGCGTTCCAGGTGCATATCGATTTGATGCGGCCGACCAGCCTCGGCTCGGTAACGCTCGCGTCGAATGACCCGAGCCATGCGCCGAAGATCATCTTCAACTATCTGCAAACCAACCGTGATCTTGCCGACATGCATGCGGGCGCAAGGCTCGTGCGCGAGATCATCGGGCAGAATGCGTTCCGCGATCTGGTCGGAAAAGAGCTGACGCCGGGGCCGGCCGCGAACGACGACGTCTCCCTCGACGCCTGGGCGCGGCAAGTCACCGAGACCGGTTATCACGCGGCAGGCACGTGCAAGATGGGTCCCGCCAGCGATGCGGAAGCGGTCGTCGGACCGGACCTGCGTGTGCACGGCCTCGACAAGCTGCGCGTGATCGATGCGTCCATCATGCCGGTCATCGTCAGCGGCAATACCAATGCACCAACGGTGATGATCGGAGAGAAAGGCAGCGATCTCGTGCTGGGTCGTGCGCCCTTGACACCGTCGACGGCAGCGGTCTGGGCCGCGTCCGACTGGCGTACGCAGCAGCGTTGAGCGGAGGGACGTCATGTCGAACTTTAACGAACCGATGGGCAGGATCGATGCGATCGTCATCGAAACATCCATGCTCACCACAGATATCAAAGACATCCGCCTCGCTGCTGCGGACGGCGCGATGCTGCCGCCGGCCAACCCCGGCGCACACATCGATCTATGGCTACCTGACGGTAACGTTCGCCAGTATTCGGTGATCGAACGTGCCGCCGATGGCTCCGCCTACCGCATCGCCGTTCTACGCGAGGCGTCGTCGCGGGGCGGCTCGGCTTATGTTGTGGATCGGCTTTGCGTGGGAGAACGCATCCATGTATCGGGGCCGCGAAACAACTTCGCGCTGAACGAAAACCACGACGAGACCGTCCTGATAGCGGGCGGAATCGGCATCACACCCATCCTTCCGATGGCCATGCGACTCGCTAAGGCCGGAAGGCGATTCAGCTTTAACTATCTCGGCCGGGGCCGTCAGCGAACCGCCTTGCTTGATGTTATCGATGCCAGTGCGCTCAAGGACATCGCCCGGATCCACTTCAGCGACGAGCACGGCGAAGCCGATTTACGCGGACTGATCGGAGCGCCGCGTCCGGGCGCTCATGTTTATGTCTGCGGCCCCGGCAGGTTGATCGACGGTGTGCTTGAGGCAGCCAGCGACTGGCCACGCGACACCATCCATTTCGAGCGATTCACAGCGCCCGCGCCGGTTACGACACCGTCCGAACCCGCATCGTTTGAAATCGAATTGGCCAGGAGCGGAAAGGTAATCACCGTGAAAGCGGATCAGTCGATCATGCAGGCATTGCGTCAGGAATGCGTGCGCATCGACTCGGTATGTCGTGAAGGAATCTGTGGAACCTGCGCAGTGCCGCTTCTGGCCGGTGAAGCCGAGCATCGGGATGTGGTCCAGACCGATACGGAAAAAAATCAAAATACGGTAATTTACGTCTGCGTATCAAGAGCGCGATCTGCACGGCTCGTGCTCGACCTTTAGCCTGACAACACACGATGCGTAATTTCGTCAGGCCAGTAAAAGACTCGGGAGCCCCATGAGCACGCTGAGCAAATCCGCTTTTGAAATGACCTCGGCCGGAGATCTTCGATCGCCGCGGCGCGTGGGCATCCTCGTCTTGCCGCAGTTCTCGAACCTCAGCCTCGCGCTCGTGATCGAACCGATGGCCATCGCGAACTGGCTCAGCCAGCGCACGCTTTACGAATGGACGGTGCTGTCCATCGACGGCGAACCGGTGCAGGCGACCAACGGCATGATCGCTCCCGCACGGCCCGTGTCGGGCGAAACCGGCGAGTTCTCAACCATCTTTGTCATCGCGAGTTTCGAGCCCAAGAAGCACGCGAAGAACCGCAAGGTCAAAGCCTGGCTTCGACGCGAAAGTGTGTTCGGCGCGCAGATTGGCGGGATCGAAACAGGGACTGAAATGCTCGCGGCCGCGTCACTTCTCGACGGTCGCCCAGCCGCTGTGCATTGGGACAATCTCGAAGGATTTCAGGAGGCATATCCCAACGTCGAGGCGACCACGCAGCTCTATACCATTGAGCCCAGGCTGATTACTTGCGCAGGCGGCAGCGGCATTATCGACATGATGCTGGAGTGGATCGGCCAGCATGCAGGGACGGAACTGGCGGCAGAGATATCGCAACATCTGTTGCACGCACGCATTCGGGGAACCAGTGAAGTGCAACTTGCACGCACCGGCCTCGATGCCGCACCGATGAACGAACAGGTGAGCCACGCCATTCGATTGATGCAGGAATCCGTCGCCGCGCCGGTCTCGTGTGAAGATCTGGCGGCCGCGGTCGGGCTGTCTAAAAGACAACTTGAGCGGCAGTTCAAGCATTATACCGCGACCGCCCCGCTTCGTTATTACGTCAGCTTGCGGCTGGCGACCGCGCATAAACTGTTGCAGCAAACCGAACTCAGCGTCTCGCAAGTCGCGGCCGCAACCGGCTTCGACTCGCTCGAACATTTCTCGCGTGTCTATAAGACAAAGTTCGGTTGTCCGCCGAGCCGAGACCGGTCGCAGTCATGGGAGGCGCCGGTGATGCGGCAACGCGTGTCGTCGCCCACACCAACGCGGCGGCCGGATGAAACACTGGCGCCGCGTTGAACGCATGAGCCCGTTACTGCGTGGCCAGATACGACTTCACGGCAGGCAACGCGTCCTTGCCGTCGAACGTCCTGACGCCCGCGAGCCATTGCGTAAGCACACTCGGATTGTGTTTTAGCCACTCCTTCGCCGCAACGTTGGGCTCTTTCTTGTCGGTGGTGATCGACTGCATGACCTGGTTCTCGATGCCCGGCGTGAACTTCAGGTTCGTCACCACTTGCCCGGCATTGGGACAACGAGTCAGGTAATCGGGCGGCACCATGGTGTAGACCTTCGCTTCACCATAGTTAGGACCGAACACGTCGTCGCCGCCCGTGAGATAGGTCATCTTCAACTGGATGTTCATCGGATGCGGGTCCCAGCCGAGAAAGACAACCCACTCCTTGTTCCTGACCGCGCGGTTCACCTCGACCAGCATGCCCGCCTCGCTCGATTCGACCAGCTTGAAATCCTTCAGGTTGAATTGATTGCCGTCGATCATCTTCTTCACCAGCGCATTGCCGTCGTTACCTGGTTCGATGCCGTAGATCCTGTGCTGCAACTTATCCCCGAATTTGGCGATATCGGCGAAGGACTTGAGGCCCGCATCGTATTCGTAGGTCGGTACGGCAAGCGTATATTTCGCGCCGGTCAGATTCGGCGTGGTAAGGACCTTCACGGTACCCGCCTTGACGAACGGCTCGGCGACAGGATCCATTGAAGGCTGCCAGTCTCCCAGGAACACGTCGATCTGTTTTGACTTGATGCCGGTGAGCGCGATGGGAATCGATGCCACCGTCTTCACCGGCTTGTAGCCGAGCCCGTCGAACACGGTCGATGCGAGTGCCGTGGTCGCGGCGATATCTGTCCAGCCGATGTCCGCGAAATGGACAGTCCGGCACGCTTCCGGGTCTTGCGCGCGGGCGGTCATGCAGCAACAGGCAGTCAACGTCAGACAGGCGAGGCGTGCGGGGGATTTCATCGTTTCTTCTCCAGGAAAATCGATTTTCGGGTGACAGGCGGGCAGGCTTCGAGAGCCGGTTTGCACAAGCGCGACCAATTCAATTTACTGAGTCATAAATCGCACACTTGATATTTTGCGACACTTGCGGCGCGGGTTTTGTCAGCAGTGGATCAGCGCACCGGGCCGCGTCGCCGGAATGTAAGCGGGTGTCGCTTTCGTGTGGGCGATCGAGGGTTCACCTATTCACAATGACAGCACGTCAACCGCAACCGAGGATCGTCCGGCATGAACCAGTCAGAGAAAACGTCCGCTGCATTCGAAGATCTTTCATCGACCATTCCGTCCGTCGACCTGACGGATCGTCATGCTACGGCGCTGGTCGTCGTCGACGTTCAATACAGCGATGCTGCGCCTGACCGCGGTTGGGTGAAGGCATGTGAAGCGGTAGAGCCCGGTTCGATGCGTTATTACCTGGAGCGCCTGGAACAGACCACCATCCCCGCCATCCGCCAATTACTCGATGCATTCCGCGCGGCCGGGATGCCGGTCGTGCATATTTCGACGGGTTCGGCTTACCGCGACATGCGCGATTGCCCGCCGCGTTTTCGCGACTGGACCCACAGGCTGGAACGGGCAGCGGGTATCGATGACATGTGGTGGACCGGAAACCCCGACAACGCGTTTCGTAAGGAAGTCGCGCCGCTGGAGGGTGAGACTGTTATCCGGAAGACCACTCAGGGCGCGTTTAATGGCAGCGAGATCCAGAACGTGCTGGACCGTGCGGGAATCAGGAATCTGGTGTTCGCGGGCGTGGTGACAAGCTGCTGCGTGGAGACGACGGCGAGGGATGCTGCGGACCGTGGTTTCGGTTGCATGCTGGTGTCGGATGCATGCGCGGATTGCATTCCAGCTATGCACGACGCCGCCATGATGAACTTCGGGCTCTATTTCGGGCAGGTGGCGCAGAGCGCGGAGGAAGTGGTGCAGGCGATCGGGGTGGAGGAAAGACGTAAAAATCACGACGTATATACACGTTGAAACATTTCTCCATCTCGTATACACTTGTTGATACATATACGAGGTTCAAATCATGCCAAAGTCCGCGACACTCACGATCCAGCAGTGGGGCAACAGCCTTGCCGTGCGCATCCCCGCTGCCGTCGCTCGTTCGGCCCACTTCGAGGTGGGACAGGAAGTTGAAGTGACGACTGAAGAAGTCGGCGTATCTGTCAAACCGGTCGGGCGGCGCAAGCTGACGTTGGCGGAAAAACTGGAGCAATTCGATCCAGCGAAACACGGCGGCGAGGCAATGGAAACCCACCTCATTGGCGCGGAGGTGTTTTGATGGTGCGCGCCTCATGGCTACCCGACCGGCGCGACATCATATGGATTGACTGCAACCCGCAGCTCGGTCGTGAGATGAAGGATTTCCATCCTATGCTGGTGCTTTCCCCAAAGGCGTTCAACGAACGAACGGGTATCGTAATCGGCTTGCCCATGACGACGGCGGCATTCAACGAAACCAACCCTTTCGCAATCAAGTTTCAAGGTCCGAAGAATGTGGCAAGCTACGTATTAGCCCACCAGCCAAGGTCATTCGACTGGCGTGCGCGAGGAGCCAAAGCTCACCCCTGGAAGCATGTCTCTGATGACGTATTTTCAGCAGCCTGCGAACAACTGAATCAGATCATCACAATCTGCGCCTGACGAACAACCATCGTTCATCAACCGGATCAACGCGACGATACAAGGGTCACCCCCCACTGCTACCACGGCGTCGACTTCGCAAGATGTGCCCGATACCGGCTGATCAACACTGAACGCACTCCCGGATAACGCTCACCCGTCTCATCGGCGGCAGCAATCCTGTCCGTACGAAAGCTGCGGAAATCCTGGCGTTTTTCACACCACGCGCCAAGAATCCGGACGTTGTCGAGAAAGCCCAGAACGACCGGCCAGACCACACGATCCGACGGCTCGCCTTGAGCATCCAGATAAGCAATCCGCAGTTTGCACTGGCCGCGAATGGCAGCTCGCAGGCTGGTGAGCGGCACGGCATTGACAGGAAATTCCTGCACCGGAGGACCGGACGACACGGTCGGGGCGCGCATTGCATCCTTGCCCGATGCATTCAGTACGGCATCGATCTTGGCTAAGGCCTGAGCGGCGGCCTTGCGCAAAACATCGTCGCCGCGCTGGTCGACGTAACGCAGGCCCAGGACCACAGCGTCGATCTCATCTTCGCTCAACATCAATGGCGGCAGGAATAGTCCCGGCTTGAGCACATACCCTATTCCCGCCTCGCCGTGAATCGGCGCGCCCTGATCGATCAGCGTTGCGATGTCCCTGTAGAGCGTGCGCTCGGACACGCCCAGCTCCGACGCGAGCTCGTAAGCCGTGACCGGCACGCGCCGCGAGCGAAGCATCTCCAGCAAGGTTAGAAGACGAGTGGTTCTGGACACCTGGGCTCCTGAGTGGAACTGACAGGGCTACCGTATCACGAACTTCACCCGGCAAATTACAGCGCATCGATGCCCGAAGCGACAAATCACTTACCGCGCCGCCGCTCCGTTCAGCGTCACCTGCCTGACCGCGCTCGATTGCAAATTCCACTTGGCGGCGATCGCGCCATACGTGCCATTCGCGACCAGCTTATTCATCGCACCGAGCACGGCGTCGCGCAACTTCGGGTTCGACTTCGCGAACGCCATGCCTTCAGGCGATGTCGCGAACGGCTCGCCAATCGGCTTGTAGGTATTTGGTTCGAGCTTCATTGCGTACGGCAGCGTCTCGCTGCCCTGCACGCCCGCCGCAATCCGCGCCTGCTTCAGTTGCATGCGTGCCGCGGATGTATCCTCGGTCCCGGACACCGTAATGGCCGGCTTGCCTGCCGCCTCGCAGTTCTTCGCGCTCCACGCAGCCGTATCGGCCGGGAACGATGTGCTGCGGCTCGTGCCGACCGACTTGCCGCAGAGATCCGTCGCCTGCTTGATCTCGTTCGCGCGCGACGCGAGGATATAAAACTGCGCGCCCGAATTCAGGTAGTCAATAAAATCGGCGGTATCGCGACGTGTGGGGAGATCGCTCATTCCGCTCAGGATCATGTCGACGCGGCCTGTCGTCAGCGACGGCAGCAACTGCTCGAACGCCGACTCCTGCCAGTCCAGTTTCACGCCCAGTTCCTTCGCAATCGCGTTGCCGAGATCGATATCGAAGCCGACCAGATCGCCGCTTTCCGGGTCCTTGTATTCCATCGGCGGATAGATCGAGTTGACCGCAACCTTGATCACCTTTGACTTGGCGATGGCGTCAGGCAGCGCTTGCGCCTGAGCGCCGCTCGCTACAAGAAATGTCGACAGGCAGATTGCCATCAGACCGGACACGGCACTCAGCGATTTTAGCTTGTTCATTGAACACACACCCTTATAAAGGTCGAAGCCATGGAATTTTCAAAGCAAGGAATGTTGGCGAATGTTGGCGAATGTCGGTTAACGCAGCACGGGCTTCGCATCGGCATCGCCGCTGAGCCAGGGCATCAGCGTGCGCACGTCGGCGAGATTGTCCAGATCCAGCACAGCGGTTTCAAGCGCGTTCATCGGCGCTTCGGCGATCGTCATGCCGGCCAGCACGCGATATTTGGCGGCAAGGTCTGCATCCGATACCGGATTGCGCGGATCGCCGAGCGGCACCAGGACTTGTTGCGAGCAGGGCTCGGAATCGGCCATTGAAAGCGTGATGACGGGCTCGTCCAGATCGGACATCGCGGGGTCGACTTCGAGCGTGACGCGCTCCATCACGGCTGCGATGCGTGGATCTTGCCGCTGGGTCTCGAGATAAGCGCCGATACCCGCATGACCATGCACGAGTACCGCGGCGATCGCGTGCGGCATGCTCATCTGTGCAGAAGCGAGCTTGTCCAGGTCGCGCCCGCCGCACATGTTGTTCACGAATGCGCTCAGCCTGACGTGGACGCCGAGTAGCTTGTCGAGATCGAGGTCCGGCTGACGGCCGCGAAGCTGCAGCGTCGCATCCACGGCTGCGTGCGTGCTGCGGCACGATGCGTGCGGCTTGATCGAGCACCGCATGATCTTCCATGTCACGCCCAGGTCCGCGAGCAACGCTTCCGGTTGCTGCGTGTCCGGCGCGAACGCATTGAAGAAGCCGCCCCATACGTTTTCGAACACTTGCGTCGGACCGCTAACGTCTTGTTGGGCAAGCAGCGCTGCGAGCAATCCGCCTTCCGCCGCGCGACCCGTATGCATGCGTTTGGTCTGCGACGCATCGTGGATAAAACCCCACAACCCGCCGCTGAAACTTCCCGCGTGGCCGAGCGCTGCAGCCGTATGTGCTGCGTCGAGTCCAAGCAATCGCGCGCTGGCAGCCGCTGCGCCGAACACACCGCAAGTCATGGTCGAATGCCAGCCGCGACCGTTGTGAGGCGAATAACCGCCGCACGCTTCCAGCACACGACGGCCGACGTCGTAACCCAATACGACTGCCGCCAGGAACTCGCGGCCCGACACCGGCCGCTCCGTGCGGGCGAGCGCGGCGAATGCCGCGGGAAGAACCACAGCTCCGGAATGATCGCAGCCGCCTGAGTCGTCGAGTTCAAGTGCATGTGCCGCAACGCCGTTCACGAAGGCCGCATCGCGTGCGCCGAAGGTCTGCTCCGTGCCCCATGCCAGTACGTTGCCGTGACTGCCCGCACTCATGACCGCGCGTGCGCTGCGCGATTCCAGCGCGGTCGCGCCGGCCAAAGCTGCACCGAGTGTATCGAGGATATGGCGCTTCGCTCTATGCACGACTGCGGCAGGAATCGCATCGCAGGAAGTGTTAGCCACGAACCCGGCCAGTCGCTCCGATAACGTCAAATCGCGCGCGTTCATTGCGCCTCCTGCCGATGCCGTGCATACACTTCCACCGGATGGCCGGGCTCGTTGCCATCGACGTTCTGCTGCCACCACGCAGCCATCTCGGCGCCGGTTGCAAACCAGATATCGTCGCGCGTACGCATGTCGGCGAGCAATTCGCGCAGTACATCGATACGCCCCGCCGTGCCGATAATCTCCGGATGCAGCCTCAGCACAAAACACAATCCGAAGCGGTGAAACGCCGCAAAATCATGCTTCCAGTTCGCCAGCACTTCGCGATACGAAGGGATGCGCGGCTGCCCGACTGGAACTGCCGGCGAGAGGTTATAAGCGAAGTAAGGTTCGTCTTCCAGTTCGTAGTGCAACGGCAGTTCGACGAGCGGCGGCATTGTGCGCACGGCGCCCGTATCCGGTAGATGGAAGTACGGCAGGTCGTCGCCGCGCCACGATGACGACCACGTCACACCTTCGTCCCGCAGGAAATCCGCGAAGCCGGGCGCCCAGTTTCCGGTGAAAGAGCGGAAGCCTTGCGCGCGTCGTCCGAGCACCTGTTCCAGCGCCGCTCGTCCGGTTCTGAACGCATCCTTCTGCGCATCGAGCGTTAGCGTATCGAAGTCCTCGCATCGATACCCGCTGTTGCCGATCTCATGCTTTTGCGCATCGATCCGTTTCACAAGTTCCGCGTGCGTCTCAGCGACCCGGCCCGGCACGAACCAGCTGGAACGCACATCGAATTCTTCCAGTGCATCGAGCACGCGATCTACGCCGCGCTTCGCACCATAGCGCCATACGGAAAGCGATTTCTCGCGCCCCGCAATGCGAGGTTCCTGCGTGAGGATGCCGTGTTCGTCGTTGAAGTCGACTGTGACAACAACCGCGCATCGCGCGTTTTTCGGCCAGCGTAAAGAGTTCATCTGCGAGCTTCCTGCGGAGTCGGTGAAGCATGGTTGTCGAGCCACCATTGCGCGACGTCACGGCACGTGGCAAACCACACGCCGCCCTGCGCGTGCATGTGATCGATCAGGCTTTCAAGCAGCGCGATCCTGCCTGGCTTGCCCGACACCTTCGGATGAAACAGCGTGGTCAGACAGAGTCCATCGCGATGTGAACCGTCGAACTCGCGCCGCCAGTTATCGAGCGTCGTGTCGTAGCTCGCGATGCGATCAAGGCTCGCCGGAAAATTCGGATTGCGGTGGTACGCAAGCGACGCGTAATCGTCCATTTCCCAACGGCCGGGGATCTCGACCATCGGCTCGGCGATGCCTTGTGCGTGCAGCAGATATGGACGGTCGTCGCCGCGCATGGAACTCGAATAACGCACGCCCGCTTCCATCAATACGCGGATTGTGTCCGGTCCCCAGTCGCCTGATGGCGTACGAAAACCGACCGGGCGGATGCCGAGATATTTATCGAAGATTTCCGCTGAACGCTCCATCACGGTGCGTTGTGCATCGCGATCAAGCGTCCAGAACGCTTCGTGCCGATACCCGTGGTAACCGATCTCATGACCACCTTCGACGATCGCCGCGCACTGCTTCGGCCAGTTTTCGACGACCCACGCCGGCACGAAGAACGTTGCCGGGACCTTGCGGTCGGCGAGCATGTCGAGCAGGCGCCCTAGCGCGCGCCACGGGCCGTAGCTGCCGAGCGTGAAGTACGAGGGGTTGTTCCAGATCGAGCCGTCGAGCATTGCGTCGCCGGTCGGGCCGTCGAGGTCGAAGGCCAGCGCGACGCACGAGCGATTGCCCTCAGGCCAGCGCGGTACATCCGGATTCATATCAGTTGCTGGCATCGATCTGCGCCTTTTGAACCGCGTGTTCCTGCAGTCCCCACTTAACGAGGATCTTCTGATATGTGCCATCGGCGATAAGCTGGTTGAGCGCGGTCGTCAGCCCTGCGTTCAACGCAGCATTGCCCTTCGCCATGCCGATGCCGTTGTACTGCGACAGGAACGGCTTGCCGATGGGCACATACGCGTTCTGCTCCACCGAGTTCTGATACGGCAGTGTTTCACCGCCCTGCACCGCAGCGTCGATACGGCCCTGGCGCAACTGCACGCGGGCATCCGACGAGCCGTTGGTGCCGCTTACGTTGATCGGCTTCTTGCCCGCCTTCACGCAATACTCATTGCTCCAGGTCGTGATGTCGTCGGGCCACGACGTGCGGCGGCTCGCGCCCACCGTCTTGCCGCACAGCGCGTCCATGCTGGCGAACTCACCGGCGCGCGCCTTGACGGTGTAAAACTGCGGGCCACCCGTAACGTAGTCGAGAAAGTTCACCGCCTCGCGCCGTGAAGGCAGGTCAGTCATGCCCGACAGAATCACGTCGACACGATGCGTAGTCAGTGCGCTCATCATCTGGTCGAAGCCGGTCTCTTCCCACTGCAACTTGACGCCAAGCTTCGCGGCAATCGCTTCGCCGAGATCGACATCGAAACCCATCAGCTTGTCAGTGGCCGGGTCCTTATATTCGAACGGCGGATAGTTCGGCACAATGGCTGCTACCAGCGTCGTCTTGCCGATCGACGGTGCGGTCTCGGCGTGCGCCAGCGGCATGGTCAACACCATCGCGCCGGTGACGAGTGCGGCAAGCCGCGTCAGGTGAGGAGAAACGTTCATGGAAACTCGCTAAAAATAAAAGTCAGACCGGGTTCCAGTCGTGCTGGGACCTCGAATAAAAAATCACGACAGCACCGCGGATATGAAGTCCTGCGTGCGCCGATGCTGCGGATTCGACAGCACCTGTTCCGGTGTGCCGCTCTCCACCACTTGCCCCTGATCCATGAACACGATGCGATTAGCCACTTCTCGTGCGAACCCGAGTTCGTGCGTGACGACGATCATCGTCATGCCGGTCTTGGCGAGATCGCGCATGACGGCGAGCACTTCGCCAACCAGTTCAGGGTCTAGCGCGGAGGTGGGTTCATCGAAGAGCATCAGTTGCGGATGCATGGCCAATGCGCGTGCAATCGCGACACGCTGCTGTTGACCGCCCGACAACTCCACCGGGAACGCATCGCACTTGTGACCTAAGCCAACGCGTTCCAGCAACGTACGCGCTTCTTCGACAGCCTCCGAACGACGTCGCCTGAGCACCTGCACCGGCCCTTCGATCACATTCTCCAGCGCGGTCTTGTGCGGGAACAGGTTGAAGCGCTGGAACACCATGCCGGTCGCCAGCCGCTGACGCGCCGCCTGCTTCTCCGACAGCGCATACAGCTTGTTGCCCACGCGCCTGTAACCCACTCGTTCGCCGTTGACCCACAATGCGCCGTCGTTGATCTCTTCGAGCTGGTTGATGCAGCGCAGGAAGGTGCTCTTGCCTGAACCCGACGGTCCGATCACGCACAGCACTTCGCCTTTGGGCACATCGAGCGTGATGCCTTGCAGCGCCTTGAAATCGCCGTAGGACTTGCGTACGTCGACGGCACGAACGATTGAGCTCATGTAGAGCGTTTCCTTTTGAGTCACCAGGTTCATTGCCGGCCCGATGCACGACCTGCGCCGCGTGCGTAAAACCGCTCCACGCGCGACTGCATGAACGACAGCACCGTCACCACCGCGAGATACCAGATGCCCGCGACCATCAGCAGTTCAATCACGCGAGCGTTGGCGTAGTAGATGTTCTCCGCGTTGTGCAACATCTCCGCATACTGGATCACGCTCGCGAGCGAGGTCAGCTTGACCATGCCTACCAGTTCATTGCCGATAGGCGGCACGATCACGCGCATGGCCTGAGGAAGGATCACGCGGCGCAGCGCCTGCAGCCTCGGCATGCCGATGGACTTGGCCGCTTCGTACTGGCCCGTATCGACGGAGAGCAGACCTGCCCGCACCACTTCCGATGTGTACGCCCCTTGATTGATGCCAAGCCCGAGCAGCGCCGCAAGGAACGGCGTCATGATGTCGACAGTGCGGAACTCGAAGAGGCCGGGGACGCCTATCGACGGAAACACAAGCGCGAGGTTGAACCACAGCAGCAGTTGCAGGATCACCGGCGTGCCGCGAAACAGCCACACGTAGGCTTGCGCGACCGTCTGCAGCACCGGATTGATCGAGAGCCGCATGATCGCGGTGATGACGCCCAGCGCGACGCCTAGCGCCATTGCAAGCACGGTCATCACGATGGTATTGACGAGGCCGGTAAGGATCGACTTGGCCGTCAGGAAGCGAGCCACATAAGTCCATTCGATCTGCCCATGCGCAAACGCGAGCCCGATATAAACAATCATCGCGAGAATCACGGCTGACGCAATATATCGTCCCCAATGCCGCCGACGCACGTATTCCAGTTGCGTCGAGTCGACATCGATTGCATCGCCCGATGTCATCTCTTTTGAAACGCTCAGCATGTCGGTCCGCCGTATGAAGTGGCCCACGCCAGTTGCTGATCGAGGGCCGTCCGCAGACGCGTGACCTGCTCGGCCACACGCGCCGGCGCAGTGCCGCCGAAACCGCTGCGTGCCGCCACGGCGGCGTCGAGCGTCACGTGGTCGAGCACGGCGGGTTCAAGCCGCGCGTCGACCTTGGCCAGCGTCGCGACGGATACGTCGGTGAGTTCGATGCCCTGCTCCTCGCAGGCTTGCACCAAGGCGCCCGTGATCTCGTGCGCTTCGCTGAACGGCACGCCGCGCAGCGCCAGCCAATCGGCGACTTCGGTGGCAAGCGTAAAGCCGAGCGGTGCCTGACGACGCATTTCGTCCACGTTCACGCGCATCGTGCGGATCATACCGGCCATGGCGGGCAGCACGAGTTCGAGGGTATCGATGCTATCGAACGCGGCGATCTTGTCTTCCGCGAGATCGCGGTTATAAGCCAAAGGCAAAGACTTCAGCGTGGCGAGCAAGCCGCTCAGGTTGCCGATCAAGCGCCCCGCCTTGCCGCGCGTCAGCTCTGCGATATCCGAGTTTTTCTTCTGCGGCATGATCGAGCTGCCGGTCGCATAACCATCGTCGAGCACAACCCAGCCGAACTGGCGCGAGGTCCAGAGAATGACTTCCTCCGAGAGCCGCGACAGGTTCACCGACAGCATGCTCGTCACGAACACGAACTCGGCGACATGGTCGCGCGAAGCAACGGCATCGATGGAGTTCTCACACGGACCGTCATAACCGAGTTCCGCCGCCGACAACTCCGGCCGCCGGCATATCGCCGATCCCGCGAGCGCCGCCGCGCCCAGCGGTGAACGCGCGCTGCGACGATCCCAGTCCACCAAACGATCGATGTCGCGATAGATCGACTGCGCGTGCGCCAGCAAGTGATGCGCGAACACGATCGGCTGCGCCGGCTGCAAATGCGTAAAACCCGCGGTCACACTGCGGACGTGCGCGTTAGCTTGTTCGATTAATGCATTCTGCAAATCGATGACCGCTTGCGTCAGCGTGCGCGCTTTGTCGCGCAGAAAGAGGCGCAGGTCGTTCGCTGCCTGATCGTTGCGCGAACGGCCGGCGCGCAATTTGCCGCCGGTCGCGCCCAGGCGTTGCGTCAGTTCGCGCTCGAGGAACGTATGTACATCTTCATCGTCGAGCGTCGGACCCACTTCGCCTGCCAGGAACTGCGCTTCCAGCCGGTCCATCTCGCTGAGCAGTTGCTGCAGTTCGTCCGCTGTCAGGATTTCCGCGCGCCGCAGCTCCTGCGCATGGGCGCGAGAGCCCGCGAGGTCGTAGGGCGCAAGCCGGAAAAAGCTCGGGTCCGAGCGCGACAGCGCGGTCAATGCGGCGGAAGGCCCCGTCTTGAAGCGTCCACCCCACAGCCGGTCTGAATGTTGGGTCATGCAAAAACTCCCTGGAAGTGGATGGGTTGTCGATCGCTTGGCGCAGTGCTCGCCAAAGGTCTCTTGCGCTGTCGAGCAGGCAAAAAACCTTAACTTTCAAGGCGATTTTATGAACGCCAATTTTTAAGCGACAAACGGTAAAATCTCATGGTTACCATGCACAACTTGCATAAATGAAAATCGAACGCTATCCGCCGTTCAACGTGCTGCAGTCGCTGCTGGTCGTGGCTCGCTGCGGCAATTTCACGGCGGCATCACAGCAGTTGTTCCTCAGCCAGAGCGCGGTGAGCCGGCATATCCAGCAGATCGAGGAGTATTTCGGCTGCGCGTTATTCGTGCGGCACACGCGGATGGTGGTGCCCACGGCGGAGTGCCAGCGGCTCGTGCCGATCGTAGAAGAGTTGCTCGCAACCGCGCGCCGGTCGATGCACATCATCAGCACGGGCGGCCAGACCATCACGCTGCGGGTTACGCCGACGCTGGCCGCACGCTGGTTGCTGCCGCGCCTTCCCGATTTCTATGCAGACGTGCCCGGGACGCAGCTGAACATCGACACCGCGTGGTTCCTGCCGACCAATTTCGGCGAAGGTACGCTCGACGCGGCGATCCTGTTCGGCACCGGCCGCTGGGAAGGACTTGAGGCGACCTGCCTGATGCGCGAGCGACTGACGCCCGTGTGTTCGCCGCAGACAGCGCGTGGCGCGCATCCGCTGGTCGAACCCGCCGATCTGAAACATCACACGCTGCTGCATTCCAGCTTCGGCCGGCGCGGCTGGATGTTATGGCTTCAGCAGGAAAGCGATGAACTGGCGTCGCATACGTATCGCGAACAGGTATTCGACACGCTCGACCTCGCGTTCGGTGCGGCGGTGCGAGGTCATGGCGTGGCGCTGGGGGACTTGAATCTGGTGGAGGAGAACCTGACGAGCGGCGCGCTCGTGGCGCCGTTCGAACGGGTGCTCGAAACGGGCTCGGGATACTACTTGGTGCATCCCCCGCGCAATGAGTATCGCGAGAAACTGAAGCCGCTGCTTGCGTGGCTGCAGGGAATCGCGACGGGTTAAGTCACGATAGCGGGTGAGGCAAGCCGAAACAGCTCAGCCGCACCAGCCGCTTCTCAGCGCCCCAGAAACCCGTCGACCGCCTTCAGCACCAGCCCGAAAAATTCATCGGCGTGAGCGGAATTCAACCATCGGACCACCACTGCCATCTTCCGCTCAGGTTCGATCCACGTGAACGAACTGCCCGCGCCGACCGCGAAATAGCTGGACGCCGGCACGCTCGGAAACACGCGGCCCTCGTGATTGAGCCACACGAGATAACCGTAATACGGTGCAAGGGCACAAGGTGTTCGCATACGCGCAAGCCACGCCCTCGAGATGATCTGATGCCCGTCTGCTTTCCCGTCGTTGACGAAGAGACTAGCCACCTTAAGCTGATCGTTTGCGCTGATCGACAGCCCGCCGCCCCAATGCGTTCCGCCCGGTACCGACTGCATGCGCTGCCCGTTGATATCGACCCACGCGTTGTCATACCCGACCCATTGCCAATTTTCACTGGCGCCGAGCGGCTGCATGATCGCCTCGCGAAACACCTCCGGTAACGGCCGTCCGAACAGATGCAGCAGCGCCAGCGAAAACTGGTTGATGCGGACATCGTTATATTCCCAGTACGTGCCGGGTGCCTGCACGCGCCGCAGATCGCCCTTCTTTCCATCGGGTGCACGACCGAACGTCACGGCGCGAAAATGATCGGCCTGGTCCGATAGCCCAAAACACTCACCGCTCCATTCACTTGTCTGCTGAAGCAGATGCGCCCAGGTGACGCGCGCATTGTGTTCATCGTCGAAACCGATGCCCGGTACCCGTTTATGCACCGGTTCGTTCACATCGGGCAGCAGGCCACGGTCAAACGCCACGCCCGCCAGCAGAGCGAGGTAGGTCTTGGCAACGCTGAAGGTCAGGTCCGCGCGATCCGGTTCGCCCCACGACGTGAGCATCCGGCCGTCAACGGAGATCGCACCGGACACCGGACCACGATCGTGCACGGGACCCAGCAGGCGGTTCCAGGGTGGCGGGTCATTCACATGCACACCCCACGCGCCATCGACATTACGGTCCCAGAGTGATTCGTGATCTATCGCGAACTGTATGGCTTGCTGCAAATCCTTCATATCGGTCATATCCAGAGAATTCATCCAGCGGTTTAATGCACTTTGAGGCGCGTGCGCGCCCACAGCAGCGTGAAGAGACTGATGATGGCCGCGAGCATCAGATAGAAGCCGGGCGCAAGGTTATTGCCGGTGACCGCGATCAGCGAAGCCACCGCAAGCGGCGTGAAACCGCCGAAGATCGTGGTGCCGAGGTTGTAGCCGACCGCCATGCCGGTGGTACGCGTACGGACCGGAAACAGGTCCGACATCAGCGCGGGAATGGGCGCGAAATAGATGGCCTTGAGTATCGCGACCCAGATGACGGCAGCCAGCAGCGTCAGCAGCGAGGGATGCGCATTCATGAACATGAATGCCGGATAGATGGTCACGAAGAAGAGCGAACCCGCACCGAGCATGATGCGCGTCCGGCCCACTTTGTCGGACCAGTGGCCAACCATCGGCGTCAGCACCATGACGATAAAACCTGCCGCCAGCGTCGCGATGAACCCGTAGGAAGGCGCAAGCCCAAGCTGCCTCGATGCATACGTCGGCATGTAGAGCAGCATGTAGTTCGCGGTCGTCGTCAGCACGAGCGATCCGATGGACACCAGCAGCCGTTCCTTCTGCGTAGCCAGCACTTCGCGGATGGGCGAAGCGGACCGTTCCGTGCGCTCGAACTCCGGCGTTTCATCGACGTGACGGCGTATGTACAACCCCACCGGGCCGATCAGCAGGCCGAACAGGAACGGAATACGCCAGCCCCAGCCTTCGAGTTGCGCCGGCGTGAGCGTGCTGGTCAGCACCGCGCCGAACGCCGACGCCACCAGCACGCTCGCTCCCTGGCTCGCGAACTGCCAGCTCGCCATGAACCCGCTGCGGGCGGGCGCATGCTCGGTCAGGAAAGCCGTCGAACTGCCGAACTCGCCGCCTGCCGAGAACCCCTGCAACAACCGCGACGCGAAGATGCCGATAGGCGCGAGCACGCCAATCGCCGCGTAGCTCGGCATCAGCGCGACCATGCCGGTCCCGAGCGTCATCATGGCTATGGATAGTGTCAGCGATGCCTTGCGCCCCCTGCGGTCGCTGTATGACCCCAGCACGAATGCACCCACCGGACGCGCGAGATACGAGAGCGCGAAGGTGCCGAGCGTCAGCAGCAGCGACACCGTTTTATCGGTGGTCGGGAAGAACAGTTTCGATAACGTCGACGCGAAATAGCCATAGACAACGAGATCGTAGAATTCGAGCGCATTGCCGATCGATGTCGCGACGATCAGCTTGTAGATGCTGGCATGCCGCCTTGCTTCGGGAATGAGGGTGGTGGCGGAATCCGTGCTCATCGCGCAGCCCTCCGTGTGATGGCGTGATCGTCGTGTTCGTTGTATTCGCCCAGATCCCAAAACAACCCGGCCATGATCCGCAAGCCCTCGCGCACGACAGTTCCGAGCAAATGCTCATTGGGCGCGTGCTGCGAACAGCCGGGGTAGGAATGCGGCACCCATAACGTGGGCACGCCGAGGATGTCCGCGAAGACATCGTTGGGCAGCGTGCCGCCGAGATTCGGCAAGAGGACAGGCGCGCGGCCAGTCGTCTGTTTAACCGAGCGCACGGCCCATTGAACCCAGGCATTGCCGGGGTCCACGCGCGTGGCCGGCGAGCCCCGATCCAGCTCGACGCGAACCATCCCGAAGCCTCGTTCATCCAGATGACGGCGCACGATCCGTTCGAGGTTTTTCCAGTCCGTTCCGACCACGAAGCGGATCTGCATATAGGCGAACGCGTGCGGCGGTATTGCATTGACCGGCTTCTCGGGGTTGCCGGTGCGGAACGCCAGCACCTCCAGGTTGTTCCAACCGAACACGCGTTCAGCCGGTGTCAGGCCGGGTTCGCCGTAATCGGTGTCGACTTCCGGTTCGCCCGGATTGCCGCCCACGGTAATGCCGTCCAGCGCGCGCCGCACCGCTTGCGGCACTTCCGGTGGCCGCAGGCCTTCAACGAGGATGCGCCCGCTGGCATCGACCATCGATGCAATTGCGCTCGCCAGCACCACGCCAGGATTGCGCAACAAGCCGCCCCAGTTGCCCGAATGATGGCCGCCCTCGCGCAGGTTTACATCGAGCTTGAAGTTCACGACGCCGCGCGAACCGAGAAAGACGGTCGGGTGTGCTGCGCCAAGACGCGGGCCATCGGAGGCGATCAGGACATCGGCGCTCAGTTCGTCGCGCAGCGCCTCGCATACGGCATGCAGACCGGGCGAACCCACCTCCTCGCCGGTTTCAACCAACAGCTTCAGGTTGAAGCCGAGCCGCCCGCCGCGTGTGTCGAGCACGGCTTTCAGCGCGGCCAGGTTGATGCTGTGCTGACCTTTGTTGTCGGCGGTGCCGCGTCCGTACCAGTGATCGCCGGCGACGGTAACTTGCCATGGCGACAAATCATCGCGCCACTGCGCGTCGTAACCGCGCACGACGTCTCCGTGCCCATAGGTCAAAACCGTGGGGACGTCATCGCTTTCCTTACGATGAGCAATCAGGAACGGCCCCGCGCCCGGCACGGGATTGTCGACCAGCCGGAACGTAAAACCGAGTTCAGTCAGAACGGGGACTATCTCGTCGTTGAGATACGCCCTCAGCATCGGGCCGCTTTCCGGCTCCTGGCTTTCTGTGCGCATCGCGACACGGCGACGAAGGTCTTCGAGAAAAACGCCGGAATCGTACAGATCGGCCGCAGCTTGAATAGCAGACTCGCGTGTCACTTCTTGTTGTCTCCGATGAAGCACGCCGGCAGGCGCTGGGTCTTCTGGTCTGGAAAATCGATGACGCGATCTTGATACCGCCGATATTTATGGACAATGACAATATTTGGCAGTTTCCGTTGCCGAAAAAGCAAAGCTCCCATGAGGCATGTGTCATGCAAACCACCGCGCTGCGTTATTTTCTGGAAGTTGCCCGAAGCGGCTCGCTGAGCAAAGCGTCCGAGCGGCTGTTCGTCGCCGTATCGGCATTGAGCCGGCAAATCGCAAAGCTGGAGGACGAGATGGGCGTGCCGCTTTTCGAGCGGCGGCCGCGAGGCATGGTGCTGAGCGAAGCGGGACGTCTGCTGGCGGCGCACGCACATCGCAGCCTGATGGAGCAGGATCGCGTGACCGAGGAGATTCGCGGCCTGACGACGGACCGGCGGGCCACGATCCGCGTGTCGAGTTCCGAAGGCGTCGCACGGGATTTCCTGCCGCAGGTTTTCGTGCACTTCCTGAAGACCTGGCCGGCGGCGCATTTTCAACTGGATGTTGGGGCGCCGGCCGAGGCAACGCAGCGAGTGCGCGACGGCACCGCCGACATTGCCGTGTGCTTCAGCGTCGCGCCGGAGAAAGACGTCAACGTGCATTACGCGCAGCGTGCGCCGATTTTTGCGCTGGTCGCACAAGACCACCCGCTCGCGAAGCGGCCGTCCGTGTCGCTTTCCGACCTGACGCCGTGGCCGCTCGCGATCTTCGGCGAGGGCGTAACCGTCAGACAATTATTCGATATCTCCTGCAGTCTCGAAGGCCTGACCTTCGAGCCTGTGTTCGTGAGCAACTATGGCAGTGCGCTGCAGACTTTTGTTCAGCAAACGAAGGCGGTCACGCTGGTTGGTTACCTGACGGTTCGCAGCCGCCTCAAGCCGGACAAACTGGCAGCGGTTCCTATCAGCAACCCCGAATTGCATCAGCGGACATTGCAGGTCCAGACGATGGCGGGACGTACCTTGCCCAAAGCCGTGAGCGCGTTCCTCGAACTGCTGATAGCGGCTATTCACGATCCTTCGTGCATCGATTGATATGCGCCTGTTTTTACATAGTCATCCAGAATGAATGTTCGATGGTGAGATGCGACCGATGATCGACGGCCCCGGTTTGGCGGCCAATGAGCGCCGCGCTCTACGCAGGCCCGGGAAAAAGCGCCACGTCAGCAGCAACAATGCAAGCAGCGCGGGGCACCATTTCATATCCGTTGCTACCCGTTCGCGATGAGTCAATCGCGGGTCTCGCATGGCACTTGTCAAGGACGCCGGAGTCAACAGCCTTCTATACCCAAAACCGATCCGTTCAGCAACCGAAGCCAGATATTGCCCCCGCAGTTGGGACAGCTCTTCATGGCTTTCTACCGTGGTCGGCTTGCCCGGTACGGTCGGCACCTGTATCACCTCGTCGGCACGCCAGAATCCGATCCGGTTGCCGTTCGCATTGGTCTTCGGGATATTGACGGGCTGATCGCCTCCCACGCCGATGAGCCAGCCGTGTACCTTGCCTTCCGCGATCTCGCGCACCCGGTCGTTCGAGGGCAACACAGGCGGCGCTTCCTGCCCGTCGGTGATAAACAGCACTGCTGTATCCCGCCCGACGTCATGCGCCGTGCGCACCGCCGAATAGATTCCGCCTTCGGCTATGCGGCTCCAGTTGGTCCAGCGCATGCGCCCATCGATTTCATTAAGCGATGAAAGCAGCGCATCGAAGTTGCCGCACACTTCAGCTGGCATCATCAGCAGTAAGGTGCGCTGACCCGTGAACACACTCCATCCGACCTTTGAGCCACACGGCAACTGGCCCATTGCCTCGCGCATCATCGCCCGGGCAAACTCCAGCCGGCTCGTTGGTGCGTTGCCCGGACCAACGTCCTCCGTATCCATGCTCTGCGTGATGTCGAACGTGACGATGTAACTCGCGGTATCACGTTGCAGCGCCACGGGCGGCATCGCCAGCGCGGCGATCAGCAATAGCAGCGCGGCCGCGATCGGCCACTGCCGCCGGTCGAACCAGCCTCGCATGAGGGCGGATATCTTCACGGCAAATCCTCGGCTTCGGCGCCGCGCAACTTGACGTCGTGCTGCTCCTTGACGTCAGGCTCATCCGCGCCTTCGGACGCTTCCGGCGCAAGCCACAAGGCGCGTTCGAGGTTGTAGCGGGCATCCCAGTCACCGGGTGAGACACGCAGCAGCTGGCGGTAACGCTGCTTCGCCTGTTCGAGCAAGGGCAGCGACCTGACGGGACCGGAGCTGCTGCCGCCGGTCGCCTGATGGACATACATGTTGCCGAGATCGAACAGCGCGGCATGCGTCAGGTCGCTGTTCCCCGCGTCTTGTATCAGGCCGTCGTAGAGCTTTTGCGCGTCCGCATAAGCGCCCGTTTTCGATAACACCATCGCGCGTGCCAGCCGCACTTCGGGAGGATCGGAAGCATCGCCGCTACCGCCCCGCGTCCTGACGATGTTGCCCGTGTCGGCAAGCGTTACGGCAACGGCTTGTACTACGTCGTGAGCGTGCTTCAGTTTTAGCCCGTCATAGGCCGCAACAGCCGCGCAGCAGAGCGCGATCACGCCGAATGTCAGGTGAGTCGAAGCGCGCCTCATGCCCAACTCCTGACTTGAATGGTGTGCAGCGCCAAAAGCAAGACGCAGGACACCAGCGCCGCGGCGTAGCACCAGGCGCTCCGATCCTGACGCGGCAACTGCTCCACGAACGACACCTCGGATTTTTGCCGGCGATTGATGTCGGCCATGGCCTCAGCCATCGCGTCGGCATCGCCGGCTTGATACAGGTGATACGGCGACTTCAGCGTGACGAAAAACCGCTGCAGTTCAGCTTCCTCGGAAGTGTCATTGGCGGCTATCGCCCGGAGGTCCGGACTATAGACCCCGCTGCGCAGATAGATGAAGTAGAGGTCGATCTGATTGCGCGCGAGTCCATCCTCGATATCCCGGCGAGCCTGTGCGTCCAGCCGCGCCCCACCGTCGGACACGAACACGATTGCCCGGCGTGCTTCATAACGACGCCCGTCGAACTGGCCGATCCCCGCACGCAATCCCCGGTCGAGTTGCGTGTCCGGCATGCCGCGGCCAATGCCTGTTCCGGCAATCGCCTCCTGGATGATCTCGTGATTAGCCGTGAAGCGCACGACCGGCACCGGGCTGATGCCGAACATCATGAATGCGAGCCGGTCGTTGGGACGTTCATCGACGAAACGCGTCAGCGAGTGGCGCGCCACCTCGTTCTTCGACATGCCTCTGGTGTCGATAGGCTGACGCCCCATGGTGTCGTCCATGCTCGAACTGCGGTCCATCAGGATGAGGATTTCCGCGCCCGTGCCCGTGCGCAGCACTTGCAGATTCGAGCGTCCCGGACCTGCTAGGCCGATGACAATTGCAATAATCGTCAGCACCGCGCAAGCGCGCCATAGAACACCAATCACCCGTCCAGCGCGATCGGCCGGCAGCCACGCCACGTGGGAAAAACTCAGCGTATCGCCGCGCCGGCGCAACAGGGGTAGCAGCGCGAGCGGCAGTAGAACGAGTGCCCAGGGCTGGGCGAAATCGATGGGCGAAGTCATCGCTGCCAACGCCTTTCCGCGCGATAAAGATCGCGGCATAGGTCGAGCAATGGGAAAGGTGCATCGGATGAAGCGGCTGCGAAAAAGTGCTCGCCCGACTGCTGGTAGAAGCGTTCGAGTTGTGGCCGTAGCGGCTGCAAATGAGGGGCTTTTGCAAACAAGGCGGGCAGCGAACCGGTATGCACCACCTGTCCTGCCGTCTCGTTCAGCGCATGATGCAGGCTGAGCCATGCGTGCTCGTTGTGATTGGTGTCAGGAGTCGTTGAGCGCCGCATTTCGCGCCATGCGCGAGCGAACGGCAATTGCGCGGCTTCGCGCCGGTTGCGCCATAGCCACCAGCTCAACCACGCGAGCAAGGTCAGCGCGAGCAAGCCGACTGCCCACGTCATCTCCCGGCGAAGCGGCGCGATGGCCGCCCCCCTTGCCTGCCGATCTGGTCGCAGCGCCTGCAGGTCACCGGTGGTGAACGCAGTCTGCGGCGTCAGAGGTCCCACGCTCACGGGCCATTCAGGCACTTGCAGCAAGGCGCCGGATTGCGAGGTCAGAGTCAGCGCCGGCAACGCGACGGTGGTCAGCGTTTGCGGTGCGTTGGTGATCTGGTAGTCGATAGCTATCCATCGCCGGCCGTCTGCATCGGTTTCGATCCGGGGATTTCGGCGCTCGAACCAGACGCCGATCCTCCCTGTGGAAGGCATGGCGATAATGTCGGCGTCAGGGCTGCCGGGTTGAATCAGGATGCGTTGTGTCAGCACATCGCCCAGCACATGACCGAACGCTCGCGGTTGCTCGACTGTTGCGGGCGCTGCGCTAACTGCTGATGCGAGCATGAGGCCCATGACGACCAACAAGCTTCGTTGACTAAGGAGCAGCCTCATACGACTGCTTCCAGAAAATACCGCGACAGTGCTTCAGCGTCGAATGCGCCCTGCACGTAAAACGGCCGCAAACCGCGTTTATCGAATAGAGACTTGATCTCCGAGCGCCTCCGGGCGACAGCGTCGCGCCAGTCCTGACGCGTTTTACCGCGCAGCCATAAGGTCCGGCGTCCGCCAGTTTCCGCATCGTCGACGGATAGCAGCAAGCCTTGCGCAGGTGGCTCGATTTCGGCTTGATCCCACACGACCATCGGTATGACGTAAGCATGCGTCAATGTATCGAGTATTGAAGGCAGCCGCGTGAGCGGCCAGTGAAAATCCGACACGATGAAGATCAGCCCCTGCCGCCCTGCCAGCTTCGCCACCGCCTGTTCCAGCCCGCCGATACCGCCCGCCACGCCCGGTGTCTGAGTGCAGTCGCGCAACAGGCCGGCCATCACGTCACCGACACCCTGGCCATAACGTGCCGGTGAATAAAGTTCTTCACGCTCGGTGTTATCGAACGCGACCATACCCACCTGATCGCCCGCACGGAACGCGCTGTATCCGAGCGCGGTCACGAAATCGGCGGCAACATGCAGCTTCGATTTGAGCAGCCCGAAGTACATCGACGCCGAGACATCGATCACCACATACACTGGCACCGCGACGCGTTGCAGATGAACCCGCACTAGCCACTCGGCGGGGATGGCGCGCAAGCTCGCACGCAAGTCGACGCGGCGCGGATCGGGATGATCGAAGAGCCGTGCGTGCATGGCGAACGCCTGACCCGCACCGAAGCTCGAACCGGGATGCGAACCGGGCCGCGAACCGCCGGCGCGCATCGGCAGTCGATAGTGAAACTCGGGCATGACATTCGTTACGTTCATGGCGTTCATTGCTTCAAGGCACTGCGACCTTCGCCATGATCTGCCCGATCAGCGCTTCGGCAAGGCCCTGCCGCCGCAGTTCATAGATCGGCGTGAAGAACACCCGATGGCCGAGCGCTGGCAACAGCACTGCGTGAATGTCCTCGGGTATCAGATGCGAGCGGCCGGCGAGCCACGCCACCACCCGAGCCGCGCGCAACAGCGCGCTCATGCCGCGCGGACTGGCGCCCACGAGGATGAGCCGCTGAATGTCCACCCCTTCTAGGGCGATGTCGAATTGCTGCGGATTTTCTGTCGCTTGCCAGATGTCCAGCACGTAGCGCTCGATGGTCGCGCTGGCGCTCACGCTCCGCTGGATGGTTGCACCGATGGCGTTCAGTTGCTCCCAACGCACGACACCGGGCGTCACCTGTTCGAGCAGCGTGTCGACGTCGTGGAAGACAGGATCGAAGACGAGCGCGCGCCGGACATCTGGTTCGGACGGCGTGGGCATATTCAGTTCGAAGAGGAAACGGTCACGCGCCGCGGAGGCCAACTCGAACGTCTCTTCGCGTTCGACCTTGTTGCGATCGGCGAACACGATCATGTGCGGGAAATGGTACTCACAATCGAATGCGGAGACCGAACGTTCGGCCATTGCGCGAAGCAGCAACGATTGAACCTGTGGGCGCGCCCGGTTGATCTCGTTGAAGAAGAATGTGGCCAGGCGTTCGCCGTGGCGCAGCAATGGTCCGGGATCAATGCGCGGCTTGCCCTCGGCGTCTACATAGGTGTGATAGATCAGGTCGCCCGGCATCATGTCGATGGTGCCTTCCACGCGCCCGAAGTCTCCGCCTATGGCGCGAGAGAACGCACGCAGCACCGTCGTTTTACCTACCCCGACCCCGCCTTCCAGAAGCACGTGACCGCGGGCGAACAGCGCCACGTTGATGAGGCGGATGGTTTCACGCTGGCCTATGACAGCCGCGGCGACGCTCTGCTCCACGCGTGCTGCGTTCTCGCGCCAGTCCTGAAGCTGCTCTTCCAAAGCCATTGGCTTGCTCTCCACAAGGCTGATCGACGCACTGCGCCGCAGCATGCGGCACCGGTACGACTGAACGCATAAGTCGTACCGAGCGGGAGGCGGCGCGGAGGGAGCGCGCCGGAGGCTGGTTCAGGACGCGATTGAGGAACACACTGTCACGGTTGGTGAGACACGTTGTGCCTGCAACCATTGATGGTTTTTCGTTCGCACTCGGGGTTCTGGTTGGAGGGGTTTTGGGGTTAGCGGTCGGGGGGGATGCCGGGTTGCTGCTGCTCAGGCCTGCGGTCGTTATATGTTAGTTATTCTATTTATCACTATTAGCCACTGTGCGTGGC
>NZ_JALPRJ010000004.1 GCF_030464885.1 Caballeronia sp. SEWSISQ10-4 2
CATCGTTCGTCTCGTTGCCTGCAGCATAGCAGGCAGCCTCATTGCGACAAAGCCGTTTGTCGCACCCTACCGCAAGGGTGGCGTTCACGTAAAGAACGACTCACTCGATGCCGAAGCAACCTGCGAAGCGGCAAGCCGTCCCCACATGCGTTTCGTGCCGGTCAAATCACCCGCGCAGCAAAGCGTGCTGGTGCTCCACCGGATGCGCACAGAATTTGTCGAGGAGCGTACCGCGCTGGTCAACCGCCTTCGCGGATTGCTGGCCGAGTTCGGCGTGTTTGTGCCGCAAGGTATCGGCCAGTTGCGCAAGCATTTCGTCGACCGGGTTGAGGATGGCAACAATGAGTTGGCAGGGCCGGCGCGCCAAGCCTTGATGCATGGCTGGGCGCAATGGCAGGCGCTGGACGAGGAGATTGCCTGGTTTGACAGGCAAATTGCCGAGCACGCAAACCACGACCCGCAGGCGCAGCGTTGCATGGACGTATGCGGTGTAGGCCGGCTGACGGCATCGGCCGCAGTGGCGACGGTGGTGGATGCACGGCAGTTCAAAAACGGGCGGCAACTGGCTGCGTGGTTGGGCCTCGTGCCCAGGCAGAAGAGCAGCGGCGGCAAACAGCGGCTCGGGTGCATCACCAAACAAGGTGACGACTATCTGGGAACCCTGCTGTTTCAGGGCGCACGCTCCGCGGTCGTGACGGCGCACCGACGCAACGACCGGCTCTCACGCTGGATCGTCCAGTTACAGGCACGCGTGGGCTACTACAAGACATTGGTCGCCGTGGCCAACAAGCACGCGCGTATCTTGTGGGCGGTGCTTGCCAAGGGCGAACGGTTCGATCCGTCCTACGCGCCCGCCCGCACCAGAATGGCGGCGGGCGCGTGAAGCAAAAACGGAAGATGCCATCTCACCATGAATTGACTTTGTAGTCGAAGACGCAACAGGCAAGGATAGCGACAGGTCAGACCGGCAGCGGGCGAACTCGAACACCCATCAGGCGCTACATCACATGTATTCGCCGTATCCCGGATGGAGTCCTGCTGCGCGGTTACTATCCGGGCCCGGGCATAGCAACCACGTGCCCAACAAGGCCGTTTATAGGTGCGCAGTCTGTCTCGCCGCCGTCCGTGTCCCTGTGGTCTCGACTGGCAATGCAGGAGCTCAATGAATGATTTACTAAACCCAGCTTGCAAAAACGGGGAGGTCTTTATAGGTGGGTGTATTTCACGGCAACCCTGCACCCATGGTGGCCATCGGCATGTTTTCGGGCTATTGCGGTACGCTTCTCACGCCCATGGCCGCGAACTACAACATCGTTCCTGCAGCGTTGCTCGAACTTTCGTACAAGTACGGCGTCATCAAGGCGCAAGTCCCGACGGCGCTCACCATGCTGGTTATCAATATAATATTGCTGAACACTTTCATGTTCTTGTAAGAGGGGTCGTCAGTTGTCGCCGCTCGTACGTGGATTTACGCGCTGGTGGCGACTCTCTGACCGGAGGTTCGCTGCCAAAAACGTTTCAGGCGTCGTTCGTTGAGGTGCAGATGAACCTGAAGTTTCTCGATACTTTTATCTGGGTTGCGCGCCTGCACAGCTTTAGTCTCGCCGCTGACAAGCTGCATTCAACGCAGGCCGCCATATCCAGCAGAATCGCCGTGCTTGAAGAGGAACTGGGCGCTCGGCTCTTTACCCGCGACCCCAAGGGCGTCACGTTGACGCGCGAGGGAGAGCGGGTACTCCAACATGCCGAACAGGTGACGCAAGCCATGCTGCGCCTGCGTGCTTCGCTGCAGGACCAGACCCTTGAACACGGCTCCATTCGAATTGGCGCCATGGATAGCGCGGTGCATACGTGGTTTGTCGATTTTGTTATTGACGTGACGCGCAAATATCCCAACCTCGATATTTCGGTGACTGTCGATACCGCGCTTCATCTCAACGAGCACTTGCGCAAAGGAATGCTCGACGTCGTATTTCATACCGACCTGCTGCGCGAAGAAACCATCCAGAGCGCGGAACTGCTGCAACTTCCGCTTGCATGGGTGGCATCCCGCAACTTCAACCTCAGCGAGCTTGGCAATGAGGGGCCGACCACCGCATTGCGCTTGCTCTCACGCGGTCGGCTGATCACGTTCTCGCGTTATTCGCGGCCTCACCAGGACCTCGTGCGGATGCTTCAGTCGCAGGGCATGGAGTCATCGCAAATCAGCACGGTCAATTCAGTGGCGGCCATGATCAAGCTGATACAAAACGATTTTGGCGTGGCCGTCATGCCACCTGCGCTGGTTCAGGCCGAACTCGCGAGCGGTGCGCTCAAACTGCTGACCAACGTTATTGCACCGCCTCCCATGCCTTTCGTGATGGCGTGGCGCACGGGCTTTGCGTGGCCGGACCGGCTGATCGATATTGCCGTGGAAACCGTGCGGCAGTATGTGGACCGCATTGGCGAATACGGACGTCCGGCGAACAAGCCTGACTAAGCTCCCGAGTGGAACCGCGTCAATAAAGGCGCGAGTTCGAGCCGTGATCTGTTTTGATCTCTTATCGCTTCCTTTCTGAAGGCTTTCGCGCGCGAGCGTGTCTTTGGAACGTCTCTGAAATGAAGCCGGCCGCATAAAGTTTTTTTGTGCCGCTCACTTTTATTTCTGATTCGATTTGTTCCCCAAGCCCGGATAAAAATGCCCTGTCCATGTTATCTGGATGGGTAGCAGAGCCACATGCCAACGACTTCTAAAGACCGGAAATGGCCGGGTCACTCACATGAAAAAAAACATCATCGGGGCGGGCGCAGCATTGCTTTGCGGCAGTACATATGCGCAATCCAGCGTGAGGCTGTACGGACTCATCGATCAGTCGATCCGATACCAGAGTTCGTCCAGCACGTCGTCGCATAGCTTTGTCGGCGTGAACGAAGGACCGATCAATGGCAATCGGTTCGGTTTCAAGGGAAGTGAAGACCTGGGCGGTGGCCTTGCGGCCATTTTCGACTTGCAGGCGGGTTATAACATTGCCAACGGTAAGAGCGACCAGCAGTCCCAATTGTTCGGCCGCTATTCGTGGGTCGGCCTGCAAAGTAACACGTATGGCTCGCTCAAGCTCGGCCGACAGTACGGCGGCATGTTCAACTTCTACGCGTTCCACTTCGATCCCATTGGCGGCGGTAACATCAACAGCACCGACTGGGAGCTTTTCATTACGGGTATCCGCTTCGATAACACCGCGCAATACGACACGCGGGTCGGACCGATCAGCATCTCGTTGCAGCACTCGTTCGGCAACCAGGCCGGAAGTTTTGGAAGCGGTGGCACGACCTTCGGCTCGGCCATCTACACCTTCAGCACGGGCAGCGTAGGCATAGCGGCAACGCAATCAGAAGACGCGGGTGGCCGGAAGCTAAGAGTGGGATCGTTCGGCGGCACGGTGAACGTGGGTCAGTTCGGCCTTTATATCTACGGGATCGACGCCCAACGCGACGCCGGCTTTTCCGTTGCGGGGACGAACACGGGCGGCGCGTTGTCAAACGCCAACATTGTGAGCAACGCGATCACCGCGAGCGGCCCGCAGACCGACAAGCGCACCGATCTTTTTGCGCGTGTCGGTGCAACTTATCAGCCGGGTCCGTTATGGAAATTCATTGTGTCGTACGCGTACGATCATGCGAAGAACGCAGCTCCAGGCAGCAACGGCACGATCCAGACCGTCTGCGGCATGGCGGATTACATCCTGAGTAAGCGTACTGACGTCTACCTGGAGATCGACCGCAGCCATCTCAGCGGCGCTTCTGTCAATGATCCCAATGGGCCGCTGACATTCTCTGGCGAGCGCAATAACCTTGGTGCCGGCCTGAGCCTCCGGATGGTCTTTTAGTTCGGAATGTCTCATCGCTGGACGCGCAGCGGCAATCGCAAACATAAAACGCGCCGGCAGATTCCGCGCCCATGAACCGAGCCGCATTCCTAAAGCGCGAGAATACATGTTGCTCCTGCTGGATCTCGCCCGGGTGCCTTCCGTCTACCAGCTTTAACACCATGCAGTTCATCGCCGAATCCGCCAGCGATTTCGTCGAAGCCCTGCGCACTCAAGCAGGAAGCGTTTCAGATCGCAATTCAGACTGGCGGGTTGTGTTGTTAAAGACAGCGCGCGGTTTTAACTGTCGGTTATGCGCCGCTTTTTCGAGGCAATGGAATATTCACTGAAACTGAATTGTTAAGTGAGGGTGGGACATCGTCTGCGCGGCGACCCGCAATGACAACATGGCTCATGGCGTGATCTCATCGCTCGTGCCTGCGCTGCATCTGACAGGCACTTTTCAAGATTGGTCGGGAGGGGAGGATCGGCTGGAGCAGTCACGGCGAAACTTTTATGACGAGCCTTTGCGGGTAAACCTTTGGCCCGCAATGTGGTTTTTACAAGAGATATCCAACGGTCCTCGGACTGGAGGTGGCATCGTGCTTATCGCTGTCTTGACGAAAAATCGCTTCCTGATGAAGGCCATTGCAACCCGCTCGGTGCAATCCGGCGACCTTGCTGCTCGTCACTTCGAAACTACTGTGGATTTGATCCGGCACATGCTGCATCGCGAAGCGATCGATTTGGTCGTCGTCGACGCGGACACGCATCTGGATGCAATTGGGCGGCTTTCCACATGGAAGGAAAGCCAAGGGCGCAAGGACTTCGCGATCCTCGTGATCGGGCAGTTGCTGCGCCCCGAGTTTATCGCTCGCGCGCTAGAACTAGGTGGCGACGATTTCGTTACCGGCACGTTCGACATCGACGAATTCGCGGTGCGCGCAGCGCGCTGTCACTCCCGCCTGAATACGTCCGTAGCGCAGGCATTTCGGGTCGAACTGGCTAACTACGTCCTCGACAAGCATTTGCAGCGCGTGACACTCGACGGCACAACGTTGCTACTGAGCCCGCAGGAGTTTGAACTCGCATGGTTATTATTCTCCCATCCCGGCGTACTGATAAGCCGGCTGCGCATCGCAGCCGTGATCTGGCAATCAAATGCGATGCAGAACGACTCCGCACTCGGCAAACAGATCCATCGCTTGCGCGGCAAACTAAGAATAGGTAAGGACGGCCCTGTGGTGCTGCGTGCCGTCTATTTGTCTGGCTATCGGCTTGAAGTCGTTGACAACGGTCGTACCGCTCGGGACGTACAAGTGTCGACAATCGCCGATTGTCTTCCGACTTGTAAATACCACTGCTGACCACACATGTGCGCGTGACATAGAGTTAGTCGGGCAAGCTTTACCTGCAAAATCTCCGAAAGCTTCGGTTAAATTTCGAAGATAAATCTGTTTCCTGACTGTGAGCATTCGTAATTATTTTGTAATTTAACGCGTTACAAAAGTCGTATCCGCCGTCAACGTCCGCTATTTCATCGCTAATTTCTATAAGATACTTTCAATAATATAAATTAGTCGAGCCGTGTTGAAACATTTGGTAAAAACAATCATGCACAGACTTTAACGTATTTACACTAATAGGACGATTTCGACGACAGCCGCATTTATGAATGATTTCGGCCATATAAATATGAAACTAGCGGTCATTACGCGTGATGACGAACTATTCCATTTTGTGCGGAATTGTTTTCCTGAAGATTGTCAATGCACTCAATTCGATCAATCCGCTTCTATGATGCCGGCCTTTTCGAGTAATGAATTTAGTGGACTGCTGCTTGATTCTGACCTCAGCCAGGAAGTACAGAGCAGATATCTCAGCCTGGAAAACCGCCGCGTGCCATTGATTGTGTTCGGCGCACTACGGCAACCGCAATTCATGACCTGCTCGCTCGAGGCGAGAGCGGACGAAATTGTGCTGCTACCGCTCGACGCGAGCGAGTTATACCTGCGCACGTTGCATACGCTCAAACGATTTAAGCGAGTGGCCTCCGACCCTCGCGATCTTGAAGTGAGTTTCGCCAACTACCGGCTCGACCGGCGGGGAGGGACGGTCACGCTGCGCGACAATTCGAGCGAAACTAAGGTGCGCCTGACCTCGCGGGAGTTCGCGATTCTATGGGCGTTATCTGTCGCTCCGGGAAATTATCTGAGCCGTCAGCAAATCGCATCGGCGATCTGGGCTAGCAATGAGGATATCGTTGGCCGGACGCTCGAACAGCACATGTATACAATTAGGAAAAAAATGAAAATGAACGAGGAATCCGGCGCGCGGATCCGATCGATATATGCATGCGGCTATCGGCTAGAATCGAATTAGCGGTGATTGGCTGCGTGTTTGGAACAATAGGCGACGAGTTTCTCTATGTCGCCATTCTATTATTTCGGCAATTTCGACTTACGGAAAATCAATTTGACCTGCCCATTTTGGCTGATTTTTCTGCATGATAATTAGCGCAGGCGCCCCGATGCATTGACTTGATGGCGGCAATTAATTACCTGCGCTCAGCTTTACGCCGCTATCCACCCATCCTGCCGCGATCCAACGCTGCAGGACGCGAGCTACTTGCGCGGCATATTGGTCGCGCAACGCGGGGGTTTCGGAGTGGTACGCGCCGACTGCCGTCCACGTGTCGCCGTATTTCAGCATCATCCGGCGTAGCTGCCACGCGGCAATGTAGACGTTTTTGCACGGCTCGAGCAACGTGAGCCTGTCAACACCGTAACGCGACAGCTCGGGCAGGTGAATGGAGTTAATCTGCATCACGCCGTAGTCGACTGAGCCGTCCCTGTTCACATGCGTCGCGTCGGGTCGATTGCGCGATTCTTGCCAGGCGAGCGCGCGCAACACGGTCGGGTTGACATACTGGTAGGCGGCGGCATCGTCGAAGCAATCGGCGCGGGCCGGTAGTGAAACGCACGCCATGCAGCCGGCGAGCGCCACGCTTGCGACGAGTTCCGACGGACGGGCACGCGTCATGTCGGCAGTGCCGAGCGTTCCGGCGAAGCATCCAGCAGTTGCCGCAGATGCTGCATCGACGCGATCACCGCCGCGAGCGACTCCACGGTGAGACCCGCGACCGCCAGCACGCGGAGCAACAGAATTCGCCCATGCGCATCGCCGCCGATGGCTGTCGCGCAGTCGGCGAGCAGTGCGCCGGCGGCCTGCAGGATCGTGACCACGCCGGGTTTCAGCAAGTGATCGAGCTTGACACTCGTTTCAACGCTGATCAGCACACCCCATTCGCCGCCTTGCATGCGGTTTAGCCAGGTCGGGCGCACGGACGTCAGCGCGCCGCTTAGTGAAATCGCGACCACATCGCCAGCAGAATCGGAATCGATCACGAGCAGATGCAGCGCATCGAATGCGGCTTTGATCAGCCGTAGCACGTCGGGCCTGGCTTCGGCGCGCGTTGTTGTTGCCGCTGTCGTTGCAGCCGGTGCTGGGTTTGCCCGCATGCGGAACGAATCGGAAAGGGCACTCATGGCGTGGCCAGGCAGACTGCTCCGCGCGTGAATGAAATGGGCGGCCTGTGCCGGCGCCGAACTGTCACGATCACGCGCGCAGCCATACGTAGGATCCGCTGGCGAGGTTGTCGAACATTTCGTCGGATGAGGAAAGAATGTTGTGCTGCCAGTAGCGCCCATGCTCGGCGTAGTGGTCGAGCAACTCGCCGAGCCACGGGCCGTCGAGGTCGTCGCTGAGCGGCACCCGTACGATCAGCACGATGCCGCCGGTGTCGGCGTCCAGTCCGAGCTGTGCCTGATCCTGGGCGTAAATGCACAGGTTCGCTTCGAGCAGCAGCCTGAAGATCCGCAAGGTTCGTCCTGCGGAGACGATCCCGTATTCGATGTGCAGATAGATTGCCGCCTCGTCCTGCTCGTAGAAATCAATGGCGACGGTGAAACCGTTGACCTCGAGTTGTCCCGCTTCGACGATATCGTCGGGGTTGGGCACACCGAGGTGCTGGCACAAGTCCACGATCAGATGATTGCGCTGTTCCAGACTCATGGCCGTTATGTTTTATCGGATTGTTCGATGGCGGGAAGAAGGGCGAAGGGCCGGCCGCAGTGCGGTGCCCTTCGCAGGTATAAGTCCCGGGACAATGCCTGGCGTACTGTCGTACCCCCGGCATTCCGGCGCCGCAAGCTCGATTAGCCCTGCGTTAAGCTCTTCATGTTCTTCGGACCCGCTTCTTTCAACTGCGCATAGGTCGTTGCCAGGTTGATCTGGTTCATTGCTTCTGCCGCTGCGTTGATCTGTGCAATCGACGAAGCCGTATCTGTTCCCGTGTTGCCTGCTGCGCTTATCGTGTCGCCCACCGCCCCAGCGACGTTTGCACCGGTATTTGCTGCGCCTACTTTCGACATGATCGATCCTTGTTTTGATGGAAATAGAAAGCAACCCAAGATTGGGCCAACTACTCCGCGACCGACCGTTCGGCCACCGGATTCCTGCGTGAGATGCGCGCTATGTTTTGTCTCATCCCAATGTCTATATCGATCAGACCATTCGGCCCGATCTCTGCCGTGTCGCTCAACTGCGTCGGTCTTGCAGACGCAAACAGAGTTCCGCCGCCGCCGAGAGGCCATCGGCGACCGTGTGGGCCGACGAACGGTTGCGCGTGTCGTCCGCGCCTTGAGACCCGCTCACCACACTGGCAACCGTCACCCTCAGGCTCGCAATGACCGCGGCGACGCGCGGATCGTGCGGGTCTTCGGCGGTGATCCGGCCGATTCTTTCCAGCGCCTCGATGGCGTCCGTGGTCATCGCGGAATACATATTCATTTCTCCGTGGCGGTGTTCGAGTTCGCCGGTTTCGAGCCTGCGTTGTTCAAGTCGGTTGCTGCGGGAAGCTCCGCGAAACTTTTGGTTCCATCGGCGAGTTCTACATACCTGAGCGATTCCGTCGCAAGCATCGAACTGACGCTTGTGTCCGGGCTCGCACGTTCCTTCAAGTCGAATGCAACGCGTTTGATCGACGACCCGAAATCGATGCGCGCGCGCTCGGCCCGTTGCTGCACGTTCTGCACGTCGCGCGCTATGCCTGCCACCCGAAACGTGCCGTCGCCCGCATACGTCACGCTCACCTCGGGTTCTCCCAACGACGACTGCAATTCATCCGCCACGTCCTGCGCGATCGTCAACCGGCTGGCAATCTCCAGATTCCTGTAGCGCTCCAGCACGCCCGCCACGCGAGTCTTGTCGTTCGGCGTCGCCACCATCCCGGTCACGAGCGTTGTGTCGCCGTTACGCGCCACATGCACATCCTTCATGCCGAGCTTCGCGATCGCGTCGCCGAAGCTGACCTGCTCCGCTGAGCGCTGCAATGCCTCCGGGCTGCGCATCGCCGCCGCACTCGACACCTGACCCGGCGCGACCAGGATCGCGACGCCGCCAAGCGACGCCGCGGCTAGACCCAGCGTGCTCCAGCGCATCCATCTGCGGTACGGCGAGCGCCTGACCGGCGCTTTACGTCGTTCGGCAGCTACGCGCTCCGACTCCAGCATGCGGCTCAGCAGATCCATATCCGTCGGCCACACCGCATCGCAGGGACCGACGCACAGTACGACTTCGTTCATGCGGCGCGGCACCAGGTTTTGCAAATGCCGCGCGGTACGTCCGCGGCCGATTGTGTCGAGCGTTACGACGCCGTCGTCGCGGTAGTGCAGTTCCATTGCGTTGCCGTTCCAGTCGCTCAGCTGAATGTCCGCATCGGCTTCGCGTCCAATCCGGTAAGCGCCTGGATCTAACTCTAACCGTGCCCCAGCATGGCTTCCGGTCAAAACACGAATTTGCTTTTTCATAACCGAAGTTCCCGATTTTTTGCGCTAGACCGCAAGCTGCGCGGAGTAGCCCGCGATCACTTGCGAGCGCGCGACAGCTGGTCCGATATGGGCGGTAAGACGCGGACGATGCAACTGCAGCAACCACAGCGGCAGAAACAGGTGGAAGCGTTCGATCTGGCGAGCTTGAAGGGCATCGGCCGGCAGACGCGTAGCGAGCTCGGGCGCGCCCGCCTGCTGCAACACGTCGATCAGTTGCGTGCGAACCGCGGCAAGCGTGGTGCGTGGCGCCTTGTTCGTCGTGCGTTGCGAGCAATGCGTGAGATAGAGCTGCATCAACGTCATTGCGCGTTCCACCGGATCGGGCGCGCTTGCACCGGTGGCCGCGGCGATGCGGGTCACGCGCGCGAGTTCGAGCAGACGTGCCTGCGTCCACGGCAGGTCGGCGTGCTTCGCCATTTCAGCGAACACTTGAGCGGTCTGCTGCATCGCCACGCCACGCCGCACAGTGGCGCCGCCCGACTTCGGCTTCGAAAGACCTTTGCCGTCCGGCTGTCCCTCGTGGTTCGACTGCGAGCCGCCTTTCTGGTCTCCACCTTCGCGCGAGCCGACCTTGACCACCAAGCTCTTCGCTTCGCGCGCGTAGGCCTGCAGCACCATCGTCTCGGTTTCCAGCGCCGCTTCGCCCTGGCTTTCCTCGGGATTCTCGACATCGCCTTTGCGGCGCGACGTCTTTCGTTTGGAACTTGTCTGGAATTGGTGATGCTTGTGCACCAGCTCTTCGAGCTCGGCGCTGTGATGCGCTTCCCCCGGCTCGATCGCCTGACCCATGCGCCTGCGGCGGTTCGTTTGCGCGTTGGCCGCCTGCGTGGCCGGGTTGGTTGTTTGCGGGTGGACCTGGAGGTGCGGGTGGCGGTGAACTTTCATTGGAAAATCACCCTCGTGATCGATTGCGCGAACTGCAGGATCGCGGAGGCGCCCCACGGCGCGAACGCGAGAATGACCCCCGTCACGATGATCAGCTTCGCCACCTGCGAGATGCTGCTGTCCTGAAGCGACGTAATGGCCTGCAGAAACGAGATGAGCAGACCCGACACCGCGGCCGTCGCGACGACAGGCAGCGAGATCAGCAGGCAGAGCGTCAGCGCGCTCGTGGTGAGGCTCACGATGTTTTCGTAGTCCATGGCATCACTTGTAAGTGGAAACGAGCCCATGCAGCAGCATCGACCAGCCGTCCATCACGACGAACAGCATCAGCTTGAACGGGATTGCGATGTTGGTCGGCGTGACCTGCGAGAGTCCGAGCGCCATCAGGATGTTGGCAATCACGAGATCGATCACGATGAACACGAGGTACAGCAGGAAACCGATCTTGAACGCCGCGGTCAGTTCGCTGACGGTGAACGCGGGGGCGAGTACGATCAGATCGTCCTCATGCACCTTGTTGGCGAGATTGGGCGGCCAGATTTCCTTGACCGAGCGCATGAAGAACGCTTTTTCACGCGTGCCCGCGTGCTTGACGAGAAACTGCCGGAACGGCTCGCGGACCGACTCGAACATCTGCATCACCTGGCCGGTGCCGTCCTCCTGCGCTTTCTGTGCGGACTCGTACGCCTGCATGCCGACCGGCGCCATCACGAAGCACGTGATGATCAGCGCAATGCCGTTGGTGACCGTGGCCGGCGGGACCTGCTGTGTGCCGAGCGCATTGCGCAGCAGCCCGAGCACGATCACGATCTTCGTGTACGACGTGACGACCATCGCGACGAACGGCAACAGCCCGAGCGCCAGCAGCGTGATCAGCAGGGAGGCGATGTTCAGATTGGGATTCATGCGGTGTCGGGTCGCCTTGTGCTTACGCGCTGCCGATTCGGGCGATCTGCAAACCGAGATGCTCGCCGATCGCCACCAGCCGTCCGGTGCCTATCGTGCGGCCGTGCACGACGAGCCGCACCTGCGCGTCTTCGACTGCGATCGGCAATTCGAGCAGATAGCCGGGCTGCAACGTCGCGAGTGTGGCGAGCGGGAGTTCGAGCGTGCTGATCTCGAGTTGTACGGGTACGTCGAGTTCGCTCAGGGCGTCGAGCGCGGGTTGTTCCGCGCGAATGTCGCTATTGGTTTGCTCCTGTTCGCGCCAGACGGCGTCCGCGTCGGTCGGCGTGTCGTAGGCGGTTGAGTCGTAAGCGCTTGAGTCGAAGGCGTCTTGGGTCATAGTCGGTTCGGTGACAAAGGTGATATGGCTGCCCTGAATGTCGACAGACGCCGCGAGCCGTAGGCCGGTACGCGCGCCCCACGAGATCAGCGCGGTCATCGGTTGCCGGCTCGCGGAAGGATGCGTGACATTCCAGCCCAGCAGCACGTCGCGCGGACGTAGCGCTTTCAGTATCGCGGTAGGGCAGGTGCGCCGCGCCACGCACAAGCGGCCGGGCAGATGGACATAGGCAAACGCCGCAAGACGGTCGGCCGGTGCGTGTTTATTCATTACGGTATTCACTGCGGCATTCGCCACGGATCTGGCCTTCAGTTCGTCGATCAGCCCGACCGGTACGCTCGTGATAACGCATTGAAGCGGTGGCGTCGCGCGGTTGAAGATCAGCGGCAATCCGCTCTCCAGCGCCCGCTCGCCGGCTTGCGAGTGGTCATCGCGGACATCGCAAGGGACGAGGTCGGCCACGCGTAACGTGTCGAGGCCTTCGCGCCGCGCGGTTTCCAGCCACGCGTTCAGCCACAAATTGATCAGCGCGACGCGTCGCGCCGCATTGTCGTCCGCCGCGATGCTCTCCAGCGCAGGAAAACGTTGCGCATCGAAGCGCACGTCGAGCGTGCCGTAGTCGCTGATCAAACTCAGCTGCGTGGGGCAAACGAACGCGTGGCCCGGTTTGCTCCGCCCGCCCGCCGCTGCGGGCATTACACCGGACAGACCGAACGGCGCGTGTTCCGGCGCCTCGCATAGCAGCCGCGATAGCGCCGCCAGCGGCGGCGAGTAGCGTATGAGGCGGTGTGTCAGCTCTTCGAATTGCTGCATCGCGATTTGATCCATTGTGCAGAGCGGCTTCCGCTATGCGGTCACCTCAATGCTTGTCGGCCTTTTTACGCGCGATTCGAGCCGCGCAGCCAATCCGTTGGCATGGGTATAGATTAGGGCGCGTGAAGCGGGCACGGGACTCTGGAAGCGAAGCGACAAGCGCGACCGCGAAATGGCCATGTGCAAAGTCGTCTCGTCGAGAATCTTGGGATCGAGCCTTATCGTGACCGCCTGGTCGTCCGGCGCTGCGCGGGTGAAGTTGATCAGCGACGTGAGGTGGGCGGTGAGCAGGTCGAGCCGCGAAGGGTCGTCGTCGTTCGGTGTATCGGCGGAAGGCATGCGGCTGTCGGCGGCCGCATCGGTATGCGGTGTCAGCGGCCGGCTGCCGCGCACGGAAAAGGACGGCGCACGGTTTGCGGCAATACGATGGTTCGCCGCTAGTCGTTTTTCATGATCGGTCAGCGGCAGCGCGTGAATTTCGTCGTGCTGTGCGCCTGGCTCGGCGTCGGCCGCGGACTCGCGCGGAATAGGCGGGTCCGCGTCGTATCGCTCGGAACAGGCTGGTGCATTGGCCTGCCCGGGCGGGGAAGGCAGGGGCGTAGGCTGCGCAAGCTGCACAAGCGGCAAGCTCTCCGCGGCGGCTGCCGGCGCGTTGCCGTCTTCGTTGTCGGTCAAGATCTCATCCCCGTCATTCGCCTGTACGATCTCGTTCTCGTCCGGTCGCGACGCCGACACCGCTGTCATCAGACTTCTGAAACGCGCGCTGCGGGCCTGATCCGGCGGCGGGTCGCCGGGCGCCGTCGCGGGGGAAAGAATTCGCAGAGGCCGCAGATGAATGGGTTGGTTCAACATTGCGGCTCCGCGTTCGTCAAAGTGGATCGGATTGAAAAAGATCAGAGCGACAAGCTGCCGAACAACTGCAGATCGATCTCGCCGTTGAGTTCCTGAAACGAATACACGTCGAGCCAGTTCAGCCTGCGCTCAATCATCCGGCGAAAATAGCGGCGAATGTCGACGGCGGTCACCACCGCGAGATTGGCGGGCGGCGTGCCGGTCACCATGTTTTCGAGGCTCTGGATGATCATCTCGACCTGACGCGGTTCGAGCGTCAGGTAATTGCCGGCGGGCGTCGGCTTGATCGCTTGCCGGATCGTCTGTTCGAGTTCCTGATCGAGCACGATGGCCGGCATCTTGCGCAAGCCTTGTGACGCGCGATGGCCGATCATGCGGCCCAGATCCGCGCGGACGTATTCGGTCAACATGATCAGGTCCTTCTCTTTCGGCCCCCACACGACCATGCTTTCAAGGATCGAGCGGATATCGCGGATCGGAATTTGCTCTTCCAGCAGACGCCGCAACACCTCCGCGATACGCTGCACCGGCAGCGCCTTCTGCACTTCGGCGACGAGACCGGGGTAGTCGAGTGTCACGCGCTCTAGAATCCATTGCGTCTCCTGCACGCCGACGAAGAGGCGCGCCTCCTGCCGCAACAGCCTGATCACATGCGTACCGATCGCGCTTTCGATATCCACGGTTCCGGGCGCGCCGTCGGGCGACGTGGCGAGCGTGTCTAGATCGGCAGTGTCCACCGGTACGTCATGAATCAGTACGCTGTAGCCGAGGCCGGGCAATGCATCCGAGGCCCAGAACACGATCCCCGGAAATGGCAAGCCGAGTTCCTCGACGACTTGTTGCCGGCCTTTTTCGAACACCTCGTTTAGATGCGCCGAATCGAGTTTCGCCGCGAGCCCGCTGGAGAGCTTCACCGCAAGCGGCGCCGCGAACGCGGGCGCGACGCGCAGGATGCTGTCCGCGGCTTTCTTGATGCCGTCACGCTGCAACGAAGGCAGCGCTTCCTGGGCGGCGGTGCGGCCCGCGCCGCTCTTACGCCGCACCAGATGGCCGCCGCCGAAAATAAACGCGGCGAGCAGCACGAAGATCGTCGACGGAAAGCCCGGCACCAGCGCGAAGCCGCACAGCAGCACCGCCGCGGTAGACAGCGCGCGCGAACTGGTGCTCAGTTGCGACGCGATATCCATGCCGAGCGAGCTCGGCTTGTCATGATCACTCGCGACGCGCGTGATCATGACGCCGGCTGCCACCGAAATCAGCAGCGACGGAATCTGCGACACCATCGCATCGCCGATCGACAGCACCGAGAAACGCGCGGCCGCCTCGCCGGCGGTCATGCCGTGGTAGGACGTGCCCACCACGATCCCCGCGAAGATGTTGACCATTGTGATGATCAGCCCGGCGATGGCGTCGCCCTTGACGAACTTCATCGCGCCATCCATCCCGCCGTGCAACTGGCTTTCGACCGCCAGCATCGCGCGCCGCTCGCGCGCCTCCTCGGCGGTGAGCGAGCCGGCGCGCACGTCGGCGTCGATCGCCATCTGCTTGCCGGGCATCGCGTCGAGCGTGAAACGCGCGCCGACTTCGGCGACGCGCTCCGATCCTTTCGCGATCACGATGAACTGGACTGTCGTGATGATCAAGAACACCACGAGACCCACCACGAGGTTGCCGCCCACCACCAGTTCGCCGAAGCTCTCGATGATATGGCCGGCATCCGCATGCAGCAGAATCGATTTGGTCGACGCAATATTCAGCGAGAGCCGGAACAGCGTGGTGAACAACAGCAACGACGGAAACGACGACAGCGTGGTCGCGTTCGGTATGTACATCGTCGCGGTCAGCAGTACGACGCTGAGCATGATGTTGACCGCCAGCAGAATGTCGATCAGGAATGTCGGCAGCGGCAGGATCATCAGCGCGACGACGGCGACGATCAGCGCGGCGACGCTGACTTCGCCGGACCGGCCTGAAAGCTGAAGCTTCATGATGCTCATGCGTAACCTTTGAGTGCGGCAAAACAGGGAAGGGAACGAGCGCGAACGGCTGCGCGAAAAGTCTTCATGCGGCGCCTGCCTGACTGATCTGGTTCGCCCACACCAGCACTTCGGCGACGCTCTCGAACAGCGCATCGGGCACCGCGTCGTGCAACGGCACCTTGTACAGCGCGCGCGCGAGCGGCGGATCTTCGATCAGCGGAATGCCGGTTTTCTCGGCCGCGCGGCGAATCGCGAGCGCGTCGCCGTCCACGCCTTTCGCGATGATGCGCGGCAGCCCGTGTTCCTCGGGCGCATAGCGCAGCGCGACCGCGAAGTGGGTCGGATTGACCACGACGGCCTGCGCGCCTTGAATGCGTTTTTCCGGGCTCGACTGCGCGTCTTCGCGCGCGATCTGCTTGCGCTTGCCCTTGAGTTCGGGGTTGCCCTCCGACTCCTTGCCTTCGCGCTTGATCTCGTCCTTGCTCATGCGGTGATCGCGGATGAAGAGCCAGCGCTGGATCCCGTAGTCGGCGGCGCCGAGCACGATGTAGGCCGCGCCAGAAATCGCGAGGAAGCGCCAGATCATCGTCCACGACACCTGCACCACGTCCATCAGCGGCTGGTAACCCACGCTCGCGATCAGCGGCACGAGGCCCGTCACCGCCTTGTAGAGCACGACGATCAGCAGGCTCGCCTTGAGCGTCATCTTGATCAGATCGATCACCGATCTGACCGAAAAAATCCGCTGCAGTCCCGCGCCCGGATTGATCGCGGACATCTTCAGCTCGATCGGCTTGAACGAGATGTTGACGCCGGTCTGCAACAGCAGCGCGCAGGCGGGCGTCAGCAACGCGACTCCCAGCACCGGCAGCAACAGCAGCGCGGCTTCCTTCGCCACGGCGAGGATCGACGCGAACGGCGCGAAATCCGCCGCGCTCGCGCGCTTGACGTCGAGGCCCATGCGCATCATCGCGCGCAGATGGTCGCCCATCCCGCCGCCCGCCTGCGAGAACGCGAGCGCGCTCGCCACGAGAAGCGCGCCGGCGGCGAGGTCCGTGCTCTTCGGCACCTCGCCGTCGCGCCGTGCGTCGCGCAGTTTCTTGTCTGTTGGGGCTTCGGTCTTTTCGTCCGACATGGGCGTCGTTCCTCGATGCGGCGTGGCCGGGCTGGGCTGGCTTGCGTTGCGTTGCACCGGTTCCGAACGGTCCGGCCACGTGATTCTGCGGCGGCGCGGCAGCGCGAGCGCCGCGACAAGCGAAGCGCGCGGCGCTCGCGCGAACTTCGGATAAACGGCGGCGTGGCGTCGACGGGAAGCGCGCGAGGCGGGCTTCGCACGGCGTGCTGCGTGCGTCGGTTCGCTCCATGGCGAGCCGGTTCGCTTACGACATAGACCACCGTGCGCCAGTGTCGCTAACGTAGCGCTTGAACGAACCCGACGTTCGTCCATTTCCGTAGCTTCAGCAGCATTCGTAACGAGCGTGCGCCGTTAGTCCTGCTGCCGCTCTCTGGGGGAAACGTGTTGAATCTGACCGCCTGTCCTGACAAGCTTGTCTCGGCGCTGATAGAACTGCTGGTGACCAGCGTGAACAAGGGTTACCTCGATGAATCCGAGCGCCTGCTCGCCGCGCTGCAAGTCATGCGGCCGCGCTTTCGCGAACTGCAGGTCTACGACGTGTGGCTACTGATCGCCCGCAAGCAGTTCACCCAAGCCGCGCAGATTCTGCGCACGCTGGAAGGCCAGACGTTGCAACAGCCGTTCAATGCGTATGTGAGCGCGTTGATGGCGATCTGCCTGTTCTCGATGAAAGATCCGAGCTGGCGCATCTTCGCGAACGAGGTGGTGTCCCGCAACGAAGACACCGAATCCATCGCGCTCGTCAATCTGCTGATGGGCAACAAGCCCGAGCCGCGCATGAGCGAGCCGGTCGAGCGCCCGAGCGTGCAGCAGTTTTCCCATTCCCACTTTCTGCGAGCCTGACACCATGCTGATTCCGCACTCGGCGATAGCGCCCGTTCACGCAATCGAAACCGCCGCTCAGGCCGCGTCGAGGGCCGGCACCGCGACCGCCGAGGCGGTGCCGCAGGTGGCGCCCGCAACGGACGAAGCCGCCGCGAAGTTCAAGGCGCTGATGGACCACGCGAAGCTGGGCGCGGACGCCGGCGTGAATGCGCATCCGCACGACTCGGCGCTCGCGAAGATCGTCGCGCAGCAGGACGGCGTGGTCGGCGACATCGCGCAGGATATCGAGCGCTTCCAGAAGGACGCGCCGACGCTGAACCCGACCGAGTTCGCGGCGCGCTCCGTGGAATTGCAGTTCAAGATGGCGGAGATGATGACCACCATCGAGATGGGAGTGGGCTTCGCGCAGGGCGGCAAGGGCGCGGTCCAGAACTTGATGAAGAATCAGTGAGGCCGTGTGATGCGATCGTTATGGACGCGTAAATCGGTGCTGATGATGCTGGTCGTCGCCGTGCTGCTGACCGGCTGCGACAAGCAGCTGTATGCGCAGCTCTCCGAGGCGGACGCCGACGACATGCTGTCGGTGCTGATGCAGGCCGGGCTGAGTCCCGACAAGAGTTCGCCGGACGGCGGCAAGACGTGGACCGTGACGATGCCGGGCGACGATTTCGCGCAGGCGATCGAAGTGCTGCACGCTCACGGGCTGCCGCGCGACAAGTACTCGAATCTCGGCGAGATGTTCAAGAAGGACGGGCTGATCTCCACGCCGACCGAAGAGCGCGTGCGCTTCATTTACGGCGTGTCGCAACAACTGGCGTCGATGCTCACGCGCATCGACGGCGTGGAATTCGCGAACGTGCAGATCGTGCTGCCGAACAACGATCCGTTGTCGACGTCGATCAAGCCGTCGTCGGCGGCGGTGTTCATCAAGTATTCCGCCGATGCCGACGTGAGCGCGCTCACGCCGAGCATCAAGAATCTCGTGGTGCATAGCGTGGAAGGGCTCACGTACGACAACGTCAGCGTGACGCTCGTGCCCGGCACCGCGGCGACCACGCGCGTGCACTCGCGCACGCCATCGCCGTGGCTTCTGTGGGGCGTGCCGTTGCTGGCGGCGCTGGTGGCGGGCGGGCTGATGTGGTGGTTCCGCGCGGCGCTCGGCGCGTCGCTGAGTCAGGTGTTGCAACGCACCCGCGCGAATCGGCCGGCTGCGGCGGCCAATGCGCCCGCGCCTTCGTCAGGGACAACGACGTGAGCGCCGACGTGGCCGACGCGGTGATTGACGACGTGGCCGACGCCGTGACCGACCTCGGCGAGCCGGCCGCCGCCGCCACGCTGGCGCCCGTCCTCGACGCGTTGCGAGCGTACGACACGCGTCTGCGCCGGCTCGATACCGAGTTGCGCGGCGTGCTGCCCGGCTTGCCGCCGCCAGCCGCCACGCAGGGCGCGGGCTTCGTGTGGCTGCGCGAGCTGCTGTGTCCGCGCCGCGTGCCGGTCGACGCGTTCACGCGTCCCGGCAACCGGCTCGGCGTGCTCGAACCCGCGGCACTGCGCCGCGTTCTGGCGGTGCGTGCGCTGTATGCGCGCCGGACCGCGGTGCGCCGCTGCATCGACCGCCCTGCGCTCGCCGCGATGCGCGCCGCGGTCGGCGCCGCTTCGCTGCACGCGTTGCAACGCGCCGATGCGCGTGACGGCGAAAGCGCGTTGCCGTTGCCGGCCGCGCTCGACGCGGATGCGCTGGTCCGCGAAGGTTTGCTGCTGTTGCGCGCGGACGGCTGCGTCGACGACCCCGGCATCTGGCATCTGATGACGTTACACATCGCGGGCGACTGGCAGCGCGTCGACGCAAACCTGCTGACGCCCGGCCTCGACGGCGCGCGCTTTCTGGAACGCCTGACGGCGCTCGTATCGGGACTCTCATGGTGATCTGGCTCGATCATGCGGCTCGCGACGGTTGGTCGCTCGGCCTCGATCAGGATGTGCTGAGCGGCGACGACTTCGCCACGCTGATGGATCTCGACGCAACGCTCGCGCAGGCGAGGGCGGACGCTGACGCCCTGCTGAGCGCGGCGCGCGACGAGGCGTCCGCGATTCTGCTCGACGCGCAGCAGCACGCCGACGCGCTCAATGCCGAACTCGACGCGAAATTCGCGAGCAGCGGCCGGCTGGGGTACGCGGCCGGCTTGCAGCGCGGCATCGACGAAATGCACCGGACAATTCAGGAACACGTTCGCGGCGAACAGCACAGCGCGCGCCTCGCGCAGGAACGGCTCGCGGGTCTGGTGATGAAGGCGGTCGAACAGGTCGTGCTGGAAAGCGATCGCGACGCGTTGCTCGCGCGTGTCGGCGCGACCCTGGCACGCGTGATCGACGGCGAGTCGTATGTGACGCTCACCGTATCCGCAGACGACCATGCCGCCACGCGCCGGATGTTGACCCAGATCGCGGAGCACGCGGGATGGAGCGGTGGTTTCGACGTGCGGATCGATCCGGCCGCCGCGCCCGGCACCTGCCTGTGCGAGTGGGACTGCGGGGTGCTCGACGCGAGCCTGTCCGCGCAATTCACGGCACTGCGCCGCGCATTGAACGTCAGCGCACGCAGCGTTGCCGCGTCCGTGGAGCAGGGCGCGGAGCAGGCCACGCATGTCGCGCCGCCCTCGGCTGCCCAGCCGCCCACATCCCAATCCGGCATCGAGGCGCAAGCCCGGCAAGCCGTTGTCTATCCCGACGGAGCACGCGCATGAGCACAGGCATGGACTTTCTCGCGCAACTCGACGCGTCGCTGGACGCGATTCCCGCCAGCCGCCAGGTCGGCAAGATCGTCGAAGCCTCGGGAACCCTGCTGAAGGTGGGCGGCATCGATCCTTCGCTGGGCGAAATCTGCGAGTTGCGCGACGGCGCCGGCAAGCGTCTGCAACTCGCGGAAGTAGTGGGCTTCGACCGGCAGTTTGCGCTGCTCGCGCCGTTCCGCAGCACGGTCGGCCTGTCGCGCACCACGCGGGTTCACGGCAGCGGCAAACCGCTCTCGATCGGCGTCGGACCGGGCTTGCTCGGGCGCGTGATCGACGGTCTCGGCCAACCGATCGACGGCGCGGGTCCGATCGAGGCCGTGGCGCAGGCGTCGGTCTACGCCTCGGCGCCCGATCCGATGACGCGCGCGCTGATCGAGGTGCCGTTCGTCACCGGCATTCGCGCGATCGATGGCCTGATGACGCTCGGCGAAGGGCAGCGTCTCGGCATCTTCGCGCCGGCGGGTGTCGGCAAGAGCACCTTGCTCGGTATGCTCGCACGGGGCACGAGTTGCGACGTCAACGTGATCGTGCTGATCGGCGAACGCGGCCGCGAAGTGCGCGAGTTCATCGAATTGATTCTCGGCGAGGCCGGCATGGCGCGCACCGTAGTGGTGTGCGCGACCTCCGACCGCTCGTCGATCGAACGCGCCAAAGCGGCCTACGTGGGTACGGCGGTCGCCGAATATTTCCGCGACCAGGGCATGCGCGTGCTGCTGATGATGGATTCGCTCACCCGCTTTGCCCGCGCGCAGCGCGAGATCGGCCTTGCAGCCGGCGAACCGCCGACGCGGCGCGGCTTTCCGCCGTCCATCTTCGCCGAGTTGCCGCGCCTGCTCGAACGCGCGGGCACCAGCGCGACGGGCTCCATCACCGCGCTGTATACCGTGCTCGCCGAAGACGAGTCCGGCAGCGACCCGGTCACCGAAGAGGTGCGCGGAATTCTGGACGGTCACCTGATCCTGTCGCGCGAGATCGCCGCGCGCAACCGCTATCCGGCGATCGATATCCTGAACAGCCTGAGCCGCGTGATGCCGCTGGTCGTCACCGACCCGCATCGCGACGGCGCGGCGCGGATGCGGCAACTGATGGCGCGCTACGCCGAAGTCGAGACCTTGTTGCAGGTCGGTGAATATCAGAGCGGCAGCGACCCGCTCACCGACCAGGCGATCGAACAGCACGACTGGCTGGAGTCGTTTCTCAGCCAGAAAACCCATGAATCCGTCGATGCCGGCCACACTTCGGCGCTCGTCTGCGAGTTCAGCGGCCAATGAACCAGCGCATGCGGGCGTGGACCGTGATTGTCGGCATCAAGGCGCGCGCGCTGAAAAAGGCCGAGGCGGCGATGACGCAATGCGCGTCGAACGTCGCCGCCGCGCAGCAGGCGATCGCGCAGGCGGATGCGGCGCGGGGCGCGGCGGTGGCGAAAGCCGCCGAGGCCGCCGCCGGGCTGGCCGAAGCGATGCGCCAACCCGGCGGTTTTTCGGCGGCGACGTATCTCTCGCATGAGGCGTCGCGCGCGGTGCTGGTTCAGCACGTCGGCAGCGCCGACGCGAATTGCGCGGCGGCGCTGCAGCATCTGCACGAGCAACAGGCCGCACTCGACGACGCGCGCCGCGCCAGCGCGCGCGCGCAGACCTCGCTCGATGCCTGCCGCGATCTGCGCACGAAGTTGCAACAGGCGTTGCAGCAGGCCGCGGACGCGGAAGCCGACGACGAAGCGGCCGAAACCGCGGCGGGGCGTCAATTGCGCGCGCGCCGCAAGCGCGCCGCCGAGGCGGCGCTGGCGGTAAAGGCCGCGCGGACCCGAACGCGCGGTGCCGCGGCATGATGGATCTCTCGCCTCTGCTGACTGCGCTGACCGGCCTGCACGCGAACGTCGAAGCGCTGCTCTATATGTTCGCGCTGTCGAGCATCCGCGTGATGGTCGTGTTCCTGATACTCCCCGCCACGAGCACCCAGGTGTTGCCGGGCCTCGCGCGGGCGGGCGTGACCTATCTGCTGAGCGGCTTCATTGCCGCATCGCAAACGCCCGACGCGTTCGACCACCTGAGCCCCGTCGCCTTGCTGATGCTCACCGGCAAGGAAGCGTTCATCGGTCTCGTGATCGGCTACGCCGCCTCGACGATCTTCTGGACCGCGCAGGCAGCGGGCGCGCTGATCGACAACCTGGCGGGGTTCAACAACGTCCAGATGACCAATCCGATGCAGGGCGAGCAGAACACGCCGGTCTCGAACGTGCTGATTCAACTCGCTATCACGCTCTTCTACGTATCCGGCGGGATGACGATGCTGCTCGGCGCGTTGTTCGATTCTTACCGCTGGTGGCCGCTCGCGTCGACGCTGCCGCCGGGCGTGGTGACCGCGGGCACCGCGGCGATGGACTTTATGATCTACCAGGGTAATACCGTGCTGGCCACGGCGATCAAGCTGTGCGCGCCGGTGATTCTCGTGCTGGTGCTGATCGACATCGGCCTCGGCGTGATCGGGCGCGCGGCCGACAAGCTCGAACCTACCTCGTTGAGCCAGCCGGTGCGCGGGATCGTCGGCGTGCTGCTGCTGGTCGTGCTGGTGACCGTGATTGCGTCGCAGGTCCGCGCGACCCTGAATATGCGCGGATTCGCTCCGGCCATCTCCGGCCTGCTGACTAATCAGGTCGGCAAACCGAAATAACGTGCATTCAAAAGTCGATAAAAAATTAAAAAAAGACGATAAAAAGTTCGACTCGAAAAAATAATCCCGTCCGTTTCTAAAATATCGCGAATTGCAGTGCGGGAAATGCACCTTTATTCTCGCAGACCCTTGTCCCGCATGGCGGTCCAGGCACATCAATATGACGTTTTCAAGCTTATCCGGAACGGGAATAAAACTTGAGGATTCAGGGCAGGATTGTTGAGAATTGGGATTGTTCATCTGCGTAGTCTTGAAGGCACGCGCTCGCTTGACGTGCAGTTTTCATTCCTGCACTTGCGAAGAGCGATGACTGCTTTCTTTTCAAGGGCTACCCAATGGTAATCAAGATCTATTTTGCGCTGGCCGCGGCACTCGCCGCGAAAGCGACCTTGCCGCGTTATGCAGCGGCGCTGCTCGACGGCGATCCGGAACGCGCTTACGACAGCGTCTCGGACGTGTCGGATCGCGGCAGCCGGCAACTGATCGATGGCGACGAGGGTCGCCTGCTGGCTGTGTCGGACGCGCTGTTGCTGCTCGACCGCGACGAAGATGCCGAGCAGGAATATCGCCGCGCACAGAAAGCCTGCCGCAGCGACGACGATCGCCTGCGCGTGATGTCGTGCCGCAATGCCGGTTGGCAAGCGCTCAAGCGCGCGCGCTATTTCGCGGCCCATAGCTGCTTTGCGCGGATTGTGAGCGACGTCGGCGCGACCCTCGAACAGGCGATCGAGGCGTCGATGGGCGTGGGCATCGTTCATCATCTGATGGGGCAGCAGCGGCATGCGGCCGAGGCGCTGGAGCACGCCGCGCAACTGGCGAGCGAGGCGCTCGATCCGTTGTGGAGCGACACGATCGCGCTGCTCACGCTGGACTGCGCGGTTCGTATCGAAGTGTGCGGCTCGGCGCAACTGGCCGATCATGCTTTCTGGCAATCCGGCCGCGAGTCCGACGCGTTCCTGCACGGATCGGCCGCGCAGCGCCTCGCGCCGGAATCCTTGCACATGCAGCGCGCACGGCGGCCGCTGATCGACAACCATCTCGACTATCTGCGGCAGTTGCTGGCGGTGGCCGACGGCAACCCGGCTGCGTCGTTGCGTCTTGCGGCCATCGCCGCCGACGGCGCGCTCTGGCCGGGCCGCAACGTGCCGGCCGAAGCGAAGATCGCTGCCGTGCTGGCCGCGCTGAGCGGCGGCTTCGGAGCCATGGCCGAACGCCTGCTCGACACGATGACGAAGCGCGAAATGGACGGCATCGCGCCGCGCTGGAATCTCGATCTGCTCTATGCGCGAGCGAAAGTGGCCGCGCAGCGGGGACACATGCAAAGCGCGCTGCAACTGTATGCGAGCTACTCGCGCGAGGCGCTGCATTGCCTGCGCTCGGAAGCGGTCCAGGCGCCCGTCGCCGGTTCGCGGCGCAGCACGGGCGCGCCGACCACCGACGACATCGCGATGCGCCTGCCCGCGAAATACCGGCGCGCTTACCGCTACATCGTCGAGCACATCGCCGAACATGGACTGACGACGCGTGAAGTCGCCGCTCATATCCAGGTCACGGAACGCGCGCTGCAAATGATGTTCAAGCATTCGCTCGGCGTCTCGCCCGGCGCGCTGATCCGGCAGATGCGTCTGGAAGGCATTCGCGACGAACTGCGCACCGACGCGCGCGGCGGCGTGACCGTGCTCGACACCGCGCGGCGCTGGGGCGTGAACAGCCGATCGACGCTAGTGAAGAGCTACCGTAAGCAGTTCAACGAATCGCCGTCCGAGACGCTCAATGGTTAAGCGCCCCCACTCGCACTCCGATCGCGCCGCCACGCCTGGCGGCCGCCCGCGTGGCCGCTTCATGCTCGGCGCACTGCGCGGCGCGGTCCTCGCGCTGTGCACGCTGAGCGCCGCGTCGATGGCCGCGCCGATGCCGTGGCAAACCACCCAGCTCGACTACGTCGCGGACCATAAGGACCTGAAAGACGTGCTGCGCGACGTCAGCGCCAGTTCGGGCGTGCCCACCTGGATTTCGCCGCAGGTGCAGGGCAACGTGTCCGGCCATTTCCAGACCAGCCCGCAAGCGCTGCTCGACCGCCTCGCGGGGACCTTCGGCTTCGTGTATTACTTCGACGGCGCCGTGCTGCGGATCTACGGCGCGAACGAGATCACCAGCGCGACGATCGGCCTGACCGAAGCAAGCACCGCCGAATTGCGCGCGTCGCTGGCGCGGCTCGGCGTCGCCGACCGGCGCTTTCCGCTCCACTTTGACGACAGCTCGCGCACCGTGATCGTGTCCGGGCCGCCGCGTTATGTGGAACTCGTGACCGACGTCGCGCATCTGGTCGACGCCGGTCATACGAGTCAGCAGGCTGATCAGGTCGTGCGCCTCTTTCCGCTGCGCTATGCATGGGCGAGCGATCACCAGGTGTCCATCGACGGCCAGTCGATCACTATTCGCGGCGTGTCGACCATCCTGCGTAGTCTTTACGATCCCGACGCGCGCAACCCGTCGGATTCGCAGACGGCGCCGCAGTCAAACTCACACCGGCTGCGCTCGGTCGGCGACACCGACGGCGGTTCGCCCGACGGCGGCAGCCGTCCGCGTCAGGCACCGGCCGTGAACGACGGCGGCAGCTGGACGACCGGCTTGCAGGGTCTCGTCGGCGGCACGCCCGCCGATGCGACCCCGAGGGGGCTCAATCCACCGTTGCCGCGCGGCGTGCAAGGCGTCGGCGACGCGTCGGACGCCGCCGCGTCGGACAACACCGCGCGCCAGATGCAATGGAGTGGACAACCCGGCGATCGGCCGGTAATCCAGCCCGATCCGCGCACGAATTCGATTCTGGTGCGCGCGCAGCCTCGCCGGATGGCGGCGTTCGCGTCGTTGATCGCGTCGCTCGACACGCGCCCCGCAGTACTCGAAATCGACGCGAGCATCATCGAAATCACTGACGACGCATTGCAGCAGCTCGGCGTCGACTGGCGGGTGCACGACAGTCACGTCGATTTCGAACTGGGCAATGGGCTGAATGCGCAAGCGGGCAATCCCGGCTCGCTGAATCCGCAGGGTTTCAACAACCCGAACAATACGAGCACGCTCGGGGTGCTCGGAACGCCGGCAGGCGGCGTGTTCACCGCGGTGATCGGTGGGGCAGGCAAGTACTTGCTGTCGCGCGTGACGGCGCTCGAACAGACCAATCAGGCGACCATCAACGCGAGCCCGAAAGTCGCGACGCTCGACAACGTTGAAGCGGTGATGGACAACAAGAAGACGTTTTACGTGCCGGTCTCCGGCTATCAGTCGGCGGACCTGTACAGCATCTCGGCGGGCGTGTCGCTGCGCGTGCTGCCGATGATCGTGCGCGGCACCGACTCTACGCGCATCCGGCTGAACGTGCATATCGAGGACGGGCAACTGACATCGGACACGGTGAGCAATCTGCCGGTCGTGTCGAACAGCACGATCGATACGCAGGCGTTGATCAACGAAGGCGAGAGCCTGCTGATCGCGGGCTATGCGGTGGATCAGCAGACCAACGGGACGACCGGCGTGCCGGGCTTGTCGAAGATTCCGTGGATCGGCGGACTGTTCCGCTACAAGAGCAACCAGGGGCAGAAGTTTCAGCGGCTCTTTCTGGTTACGCCGCACGTGATCAACGCGCCGGCCGAAGATCTGCCGGGCTGAGGGAGGTGAGCAGGGCAAAGCGATGCACGGTCCGGCCATTGGAACGGTCGGGCGGTGCATCGTCATCCTGACGACATCGACGACTTCGGTAATGTTGGTGTTCGAGGCGGAACCGTTTAGCCGTCGTCGTCATCGTCTTTTGCGTTGGCCCAGCCGTCCTGGCCGCTCTTGAGGATCTGTTGCCCGACCTGGACGATGAAATTCTGCAACTGGGTGTTGAGATCGCCGCCACTGCCGCCTGCGGCCGCGCCTGCCGCCGCTCCCGCACCGGCGGCATCGCCGACGCCGTCCGATCCGTGCGAGCCGGAGGGCTTGTGTCCCGACGAGGGCGGCTCCGGCGAATCCGAGCCGTGTGTTGAAGTATGCGAGCCGCCCGATGACGAGTGGCTGCTGACATGCATGTTCATAGTGGTTTTCCGGTCAGTTGACGTGAGTGCTCAACATAGCTCTGACGTCTTTTGTCACACGCGCCGTTAGCGAAGCCCAAGCGCCGCACGCGAAATGACGCGCAAATGAACCGGCTCATCCATACGGCTGATTTGTCCGGACGGCTTCGTAACTCGGTCGGCGCTTTCGGCTTCGTGTGTATGGCCAATCGACTCACGTACCTAGAATCTGCTCGACCGACTCTCGCTCAGCTTGCGTCGTCGATCGCCTTTTAACGCCATCTGATCGAGGAAACTCAATGGATACCCGGATAACTGCGCCGCTGCAAAGCGGTGTTGCGAGCATTAAAGAGTCCCTGCAAGGCATCGGTGCGGAACTGCAGGAGGACCAGGAAAAAATCAAGGACATGCTGGGCAATATTTTCGGCGGCGCGCATGCCCAGACGCTGAACAACGACCGTTCAGCCGAACCGCATCTGCAAGTGCGCGAAGGAACCGTGTTGGCGTCGCAGCAGCCCGGCGTCAGTATTCCGGCAAACCAGTTGCCTGGCAAGAACGGCTTTATCGATCCTTCCACGGCCGAAAAGTCGATCGACTCGTCGCTGCAGGCGCCCGGCGGCATCCCCGCGGAGGATCTGCCAGGCAACCACGGCTTCATGGACCCCGCCGCAGCCGAACGCGCGGTCAACGCGTGGTCAACGCCCGCACCGGCGGACTCGACGACGACCGACCCGAGCGCGTCTTCCGCTGCGCCGCCCGCCTCGGGCAGCACGGGCGGCACCGGCAACCAGCCCGCGCCGCCCCAGTTCGTCAACGGCATGGTCAATCCCGACTATGTGTCCTACCTGGAGGCGCAGTCGGCAGCGGCGGCCGCCGCGGCATCATCGGCAGCGGCATCGGCGGAAAATCCCGACGAATTGACCGACGATCAGATCGCGACGCTCTCGGTGCTCGACCGCCACCAGGGTGCCATCAAGGGTTCTATGGCAGATCTGCAAAAGCAGATCGACGATCCGAAAACGCCGCCCGACCTGAAGCAAGCGCTGCAGAACCTGAAGAACGATCCTGATCTGCAGTCGAAGCTCGATGCGGCATCCAACGGCAAGCACGACGACAAGTTCTCGCCGAACGACGTGACGAACCTCGTCAAGAAAAACCCGGCGGTGCAGGCGTACAACGACCAGCAGGCTGACGGCTTCGAACAGAACTACATCCCGTCCGACAACACCGATCCAAATGCGCAACCGCGCGAAATTGACGCGAACGACGCGATGCGCGAGTTCTATCGCTACTCGGACAATCTGCCGAAGAACCTGTCGCCGCAGGACCTGCAGAATATCGTCGACGGCACCGGCGGCGAGGGCAAAATGCCGCCGCAGGTGATCGCGGCCGCGAAGTACTTCCTTGACAATCCGTCCGCATGGCAGACCATCGCCGGGCCGTCGGGCAAGGTGTCACGCGGCCACATGGAAGACGCGATCTCGAGCCACGTCAGCCTGAACGACGATGAGAACGCGACCATCAGCACGATGCAGGCGAATCAGAGCACGTTCTTCGGCGGCGGCAATCTCACGCGCGACAAGCTCTCGCAGATCGCAAACGACCCGAAGAACAGCCCTGAAGTGCAGGCGGCGGCAAAGCAGTTGCTCGGCGACCCGATGCTGTTCGGGATGCTCGACAACGGCAAGCACGGCAATAGCGGCAGCATCCTGCACGGGGCCGACGACGGGAAAATCGGCGGCGGCGACTTCTCCGCATGGGTGAAGAACTCACAGACGCTCGGCAAGCCTGCGCCGCCGACGCCGCCCACGCACACGCCGACCGCGCCAGCCGACGTCGCCGCCACCCAGGCCATGGAAGCGGGCGAAGCCGATCAGCCAGACCAGAAAAAGGAGAAGGGCGGCGGTTTGCAGAAGTTTCTCCAGGGCCTGCTGCACATCCTGTCAAAGATCGCCGACGTGTTCTCGACGGTCCTCAGCGCGCTCGCCAAGATTCCAGGTATCGGTGAAATCTTTGCCGGCGCGTCGATTGCGATGGAAGGCGTGTCCGGGCAACTGGAAGTCGGCGCGGTCGCGGTGGGCGGCGGCAGCAAGACCGACATTGAAAACGCCGAGAAGGATGCAGCGATCGGTCTGGCAGGCGCTGCGATCGGCACGGTAACGGTGCCGGGCATGGGCGGCGCGATCGTCAAGGGCGCGGAGAAGGGGGTCGAAGCGGGCGTCGAGACGGCCGCGGAGAAGGCGGGTTCGTCGGAGATCAAGGACGGCGTCAAGGACGGCTTGAAGGATGCGGCCAAGGACAACGCGAAGGACGCGGTGTCGGGCCAGGTTCAGGGCGCGGTCATGCCGCAACAGAACCAGAATCAGAAGCAGAGTGAACCGGTGCCCGCCTGAGTAGCGTAGTAGAAAAGCGCGGTTCAGCAGTCAGAAAAAGCATTGCCGCCAGACAGGCGGCAATGCTTTTTTTACGGGCGTTTTTTAAGGCCGGTGACGAGCCGGCCGGGCAGACGTTCAACGCCGGGATGCTTCGTCATCCAGACGATCCGCCAGCGCGAACGGGATGCTCAGCGAGAACAGTTCGCGGTCGCCGGTTGCCGTGGTCCGCGCGTTCAGTTGCACACCGGCGTTCAAGCCGGGGTTGCGTGCGCTGGTCGTGCGTTCCTTGACCTTCAGCTCGGCAGGCAGCCACGACGCCGGGTTGTCGAGAATGCGCGTGATTTCGGCATCGAGCGCGGCGCGTCCGGCCGGCCCCTGTTTCGCGCAGGCGTTCAGCACATCGATTTTCACGGCGGCGCCGCGGCTTAGGCGGTAACGGTGGAACCAGGTCTGGTTGGGCCGCCGGTTCGCCTTGACGTCGCCGAGATGACTGTCGAGCCGCTGTTCGGCGAGCTTGTCCGGCGTGTCGAAGACAGGCGGCGGGTTGCCGGCGCGTGCCGCCAGCGCGCGGGCCGCCTGTTGATCCTCGGCGATCTCCGCGGCGAGCAACGCGACCCATTGTGGCCGCGACGCATCGAGTGCCTCGGTGTAGGTCGACGCGCTGGAATATTCGGTGTCGAGCAGACAGGCACGATGCACCAGCGTGCCGTTTTCACGCACGAGCTGGACCTTGGAGAGCCGGCTGTCGTCCTGAAAGGTCAGCGTGGCGGCCGGCGCATCGAACGACGTTATGCCGACCGCGACCGACGTATGCGGCGAGCCCGCCGCGATACTCGCGCCGAGCGTGCCGCTCAGCCGCCCGAGCAGGCGCGAACCGGCGCCGCTGCGATGTTGTTCGACTTGCAGCCGGCCGCTGGTTTCGTTCGAATCGAACGTCTGCTTGCGGGTCTTTTCGTAACCCACGCCCAGGTTCGCGCCGGCCCGCCACGCCTTGACCGGCCCGACCAATTTCGCGGACAGCGTCGCGTCGACCGAGCCGCCTTGCTTCACCGAGCGCGCGACCGTGTCGGTCCAGCTCACCGACACATCGGGATCGTCGAAGCAGTGTTCGGCCAGGCGATTCCACGTGCCGCGCGCGCCGGTCTCGGCGCCGTCGCGCGCGCGCGTGGTCTCGTCGAAGACGTGGCCGATCAGGTCGTCCAGTTTCTCGCGCATCCGGTTGTCGTCGTAACCGGTGGCCCGCTCGTTGACGCGGCGGGCAAAACGCAGCGACACGCCGCTCGGCTCCACCAGCTCCTCCGAATGCAGGACGCCTTGCATCACGACGCCCGCCCGCAACTGCGTCAGACCGACGTCGACGTCATAGCCGACCAGCGCGCCGGCGCCCGCATGCAGCGCGCGCGTCTTTGCGGTGCCGATGAACATCTCGACACCTTGCGTCGCGCGGCTGAGTTCGACCACCGCTTCACGGGTGCGCGACGCGCGCAGGTCCAGACGCGGTGCGAACGGCACCCCGCCCGAATGCAACACCTTGCCGAGATTCGCCGACAAGCCGCGCGTGCTGACGCCGACGCGGCCGCCGTCGGTCAGCCGCAAACGCGCGCTGCTCTGCAACTGGTTCGCCACGGCCCTGAGACCGTCGCGCACCGCCTCGCGATCGCGTGAATCGATCGCGTCCGAGCGCGGATCGGCGGCGCGCGACAGCGCATCGAGCTGGGTCCAGAATGGGGATTCCTGCGGAATGCCGGCGACTTTGCCCCACGCGGCGAGCCGTTGGTTGTCGAAGCTCTGTTTGACAATCGACTTGAACGGCCTGGTGCGGGCGAGTTCGTGCGGATCGGTTTGCGCCCAGCGCGCGCTCAGCGCTTTCATCCGATCGAGCGCTTCGGCGGAGCCGACGTCGGCCCGTTGCAGCGCCGCGCACAAGCGCTGCGCATGCCGGGCCGCTTCGCCCAGACGCGTCGCGTTGATCCGGTTATCGGGGAAACCGCCGCTGTCGACCCATGCGTGCAGCGTCGCGAGCTCCGCGAGCGACTGTTCCGGACGCGCATGCCTGAGCGCGCTCGCCGCCGAGAGTTCGGGACGGGCCGTGAGCTCGGGCGCGGTTGCCTGCAACGCCACCCGCATCGCTTGCCCGAGCGCGGCGCGTTCGGCCGCCACGCCGACGCGCGGCACGCCCTGCGTGCCCATGTCGAGCGCCGACAACGGCGATTTCTGATGACCGACGAGCCGCGATGGCAGCGTCTTCCAACGGTTTTTCGCGGTGCGGTCGATGGTCTCGCCGGAGAATTTCTGCAACCGTTCGCGGGCGCGCGCGAGATCGGTGCCGGGGCCGTCTTCGCGAAAATTCTGTTGCCAGGCGAAATACGCGCCTTTCTGGGCGGGCGTCATCGCGAGGCTGCCGTGATTGCGCAGCGTCAGCGCCGCGTGATACGCGTGCCACGCGAGCTGCGCCTCGAGCAGCGGCTGGCCCGCCCGGGGCGCTTCGCGCGCGGCGACCGCGGCGGGCGCGGGATCGAAGCCGGGATGCGGATCGAGCGTATCGGCCGCCTGCAGCATCACGCGATTGGCCTGCCGCTGCGTCGGCGTGAGGTTCAGATCGGCGCCCGCGCCGACCGTGCGCAGTTGTTCGAGCGCGTCGAAACCTTCGTTCGTGCGCGACAGCACGCGCGCCGCGAGCCACGCATTGGCTTCGGCCGGGGTGCGGGCGCTCGCGGTTTCCATGTGCGCGAAGTCGAGGCCGCTCAACGCATCGAGTATCGCGTGGGCGCTGCCGGCATCGCCGACGTTGGTTTGCCTGAGCGCATGCGCAACGAGCGCGCCGCGCGTGGTGGCCGGCGAACGCGGCGTGGCGCCCAGTTCGGCGAGCCGCGCGGACAGTTGATCGAGCCCGCGCTGGCCGTGCGGGGCGGGCGTGAACTCGCGATCCAGATAAGTGGTGAGGCCTGCCGCGCCGTCCATCGCCGCGTTCAGATGCAGCGCGTGCGCCGCGTGCGCGCCTAATTTGCCGAGCACCTCGTGCGCTTGCTGCGCGCCTTTGAGCAACGGCGTGCCGGCGGTCGTCGAGACGACGGCCGGCTTGCGCTCGTAACGCTCGCCGTCGGCCTTGAAGCTGCCGGGCGCCAACGGCTTGCGCTGGCGACTGTACTGATAGAGGGCGGTGCTGATGTCGAGCTTGCTGGTCCGCAGGCGCGCGGCTGTTCGCGCCACCGCGGTGCCCATCCGCGCGGTGGGCGTGTCGGGAACCAGCGGCGCAGCGGGGTTGTGCCGGCGAGGCGCCGCGTTGAGCGCATGTCTGAGGTTCGCGTTGGCGTTGGCGTTGGCGTTCGCGTGAGCGTGAGCGTGGCGGGGCGCCGGCGCCTGCTGCTGTGCTGCGGGCGCTGGCCCGATCGCTGCGGTTGCGTCCTGCGCGGCCGGCGCGAGGACAGCAGGAGGTGCGTTGAGCAACGGATTGCGCGTCGGAATTCCGGCCATGGCGGAGCGATCCATGTTGAAGAAGGATGGCTCAGCGTAGAAGCGGGATGTGACACCCCTAAACCTCATGCGAAGCGATGGTGCTCGATGCGAAGCGACCCGCGTCATCCCATCCGTGTCGCGATGGCGATCTGCGCCGATACGTTGTGATTGCGCGGTTTTCGCAGGAAAACCGACTGGCGGACCGCGACTTCGCTGTGTTCGCCGTGTTTTCGCGTTGGCTCACCGCGCTGATTCATCGCGTCGGCTCACCGCGCTGATTCATCGCGTCGGCTAAGGCCGCGTGCATGACCTGAAGATCGGCTTCGCAAATTGCCTCGGAGGCTCGCGCTGGCGCACGTGCGTGACGCAACGATCGGCTAAGTTAGTCACCTCGGGCCGCAATGGTCACGCCCATGATTTTCGGAGAGTTCATGCCAGCATCATCGATAGGATCCCGGCCAGCCAGCCCGATTCAGCCGCGCGAGGATGCGCCCGTCTCGCGTGCGTCCACCGCGACGAAGCCGCTCGCGGAAAAAGCAACCCGAGGTAGCCCCGCAGGCGTCCTGTCCAATCTGACGAGCCGTCCCAGACGCACCGACATCCAGTCGAATCAGGCGCGACTGGGCACGCTTCAACGTTTGAACGACAGCAAGCTCCTCAACGACACCGGCCACTACGAAAAGGCCGCGCCGATCGCGAAACAGATCAGGGCGCAGTTGCCGGCTTACGAGAACGAGCTGGACGGGCAGGTCGTCGCGGGGGAAATCGCGGCAGAGGACCGCCTCGAATTGATGAGTTCGATGACGGCCTCGCTGAAGAACGTCGAAGGAATCGGTTCAAAAATTGCGGATATCGACGCTGGTGGACAAGGTCTTGCGCAACAGGTCGGCAACCTGCTTCGAGCTCTGGCGCCGGACCTCGCCGAGCGCGCCACGCCCGAACGTCTTGAAAGTCTGGGGCGAGATCTGACGCTCAGCGCGCGAACCCGAATCTTGCCTGACGACCCCGCGACCCAGTCCGCGATCGATGCGCTCGATCTGATCAAGGCATTTCAGCAAACACAAGACAAATCGCTGATTTCGCAACTCCAGAACGCGCTTCGCGGGAGTTTTCCCGAAGCGTGATAGGCGCAGCGCGTCTCTTCGAACCTGTCCGGGTGCCGATAGAGACGCGCGGTACACAAGTCGTCGGACCGCTTTTTTTGGGTAAGCGATCGATCGAACACGTCACCGGTCGATCGCCGGCCTTTGCCTTCTCACTCTCCCTGCAGGCACGCCATGAAAACTCCCGGAGTTTCCGCCCCCCCGACCGGTGCGTTGTCGCGGGAGCGCCCAGTCGAGACGTCCACGCCCGCCCGCCAGGCCCCGGCTCGGCCGGCCAACGCCAAAACACGGCCCGACGCGGCGTTCAGCGGACTGACGCCGAGGGTCAAGGGACCTCGGTCGGCTGCGCCGCCGCCGCGCGCGGCGGGGCTGACGAAGAGCCAGGCGCAGTTGCAGACGCTCACGCAAAAGGGACGCCCGGTCAGCGCGGAGGCGCTCGAACAGGCCGACGAAGAAGCGCTTCAGACGGCGTTGCTGGTTAGCATGCAGGCGCCGCCGCGGCATACCGGCGCGATGTCCGGGCAACAGGCGGGAATCGTCGGCGGACAGGCGGCCGGCTTCAAGGTCGGGCAGCATACGATCGAGCAGGCCAACCGCGCGGCGTTCCAGGCGGGGCTGGCGGTCAGCGGCGCGCGGCCATTGCCGCCGATTCCGACAGGACCACGGCCCGAAGGCCCGCGATCATCGGCGCAGTCCCCGGCGGCGATGAGTCCGCTGCAGACGAGAATCGTGAACGCGCAACTCGCCGGGCGCCCTGTCACGTCACGCAAGCTGGAGCACGCGAACGATGCGGCGCTCGCCGCGGCGCTTCAGGAAAGCCTCGATTCGCCCGCGCATGACGGCGCGATGAGTCCACATCAGGCCGGCGTGCTCAACGCGCTGGAGGCGGGGCACGGCGTCGACGCCGACGCGCTCCAGATCGCGGACGACGAGGCGCTCGCCATGGCCATCGCGCAGAGTCTCGGTGAAGAGCAGGGCGCGCAGCCGGCGCAGCATCCGGCGTCGCACGCAGCGCCGACATCGCCGCCCGAGTCGCGACCGGAGCACGCGCCTTCGGAGGCACCCCCGCACGACGTCGCTGCGCAGATGAAGTCGATGCAGGACTTCCAGAGCCACCAGATGGCGATCACGCACGCGCAGCACAAGGTTCAGGCGTCAACCAAAGGTGCCGAAGCGATGGTGCAGCTCACCAGCCACATCTGAAACGCGCTTCCGGCTCAAGCGACAAGCGACAAGCGACTTCGGCTCGCCGCGCGCGATCCCGCCTGAACGATCACCGCGTCGCTCGCCGGTGCCTTTGCGGCGCCGGCGTTCTCACACTTACACTTCGTGAAGGTCTTGTAGGCGCGAAGCCATCTGCGGATCGCTGGGCTGTTCAAAGCTCGACGAGAATGCCTCGGTCGCGGCGTCCGCGCTACTGGTGCCCTTGACCGCGGCGATCGCGTTTGCGTGATCCGTCTGCAACTCCTGTTTCAGATAACCGTAGTTAGCCGCCTGGCTCGACGGATCGAGACCGTTGGCATGCGCGAAGTCGATCAAGCCCTGCTTGCGCGAGCCGCCCCATTGCGCGATGCCGTAGCCATTACCGTTGTCGTCGGCCATGTTGCCGCTCGGCTGGCCGATCGCGCCCCCCTGGTTGATGCCCGAGTTCATCCCGCCGCTCTCGTGCCACAGATTGGCGACGATGCCCGCCGCCTGATCGTGCGTCAGACCGAAGTCTTTCTGCAGGTTGGCGATGTATTGCTCCGCGACAGCGTGGCCTTCCGGTTCGCTTAGCGCCGTTGTCTGCGGTGCGGTGCTCAAGGCGCCCCACGAGGAGTTGCCGGCGCCGCTGACGCTGTCGGCCGGCGCCGTGGCGGGCGCGGCGGCCGTGGCAGGCGCGGCCGACGTCGCGGGCGCCGCGAATGAAGCTGTAGCGGGAGCGGGCGTCGAAGAATCCGAATCGTCGTCGGATAACAGGTCCTCCTGAATGTGCCGATGACGATGCCCGCCCATCGACCCGATACCCGACGCTGCGTTGTCGGTCGGGTTCTGCTGCGTATTGCCGTGCTGAAGCATGTTCATCATCTGGTTGATCTGATTGATCAGCTTCATCAATTCCTGATCAACTCCGGCGAGTTCGGCGTTACCCGAGGCCGACAGATCGTCGATCCCCGATGACGACGCGCCAGATGAACTGCGTATCGACCCTACGGCTGCAACCATGTGTTTTCTCCGTGAGTTCGGCTAGACGGGCCGGAAGATGCCGCGCGGCCATGAGAAGGCCGGACGTGTCTACGTCAAGGATCGCCGGGCGGCGCAAACCCGGTGTTCGCGTGCGCGAAACCGCTATGCCAAATACGAAAAAGGCGGCGCGCTCGCGTTGCTCGCGCCGTTTGCGTCCTTTGCACCGCTTGCACCGTTTGCGAAACGTTGTTCGCGAGCGCTCATGCGCCGCCTCTTAAAGGCCGTCCCGTTTCCGCCGGAATGCATCGACGAAACCCGTGAAATTCAGATTCGCGATCGCGTCCAGATCCGCCGCTCTTTCATAGGCCGAATCCAGCGCAAAGGCAGGGACATCCTTCCACAGAACGATCACGCCCTGTTCCGCGGACACGACGTGAAATTGCCAATAGGCGAAGATGCCGGACAACGTCGCGACGAAGTCGCCGACCCAGTCGGTACGTGGACGCAGGATGTTGACGGTCATCACGCCGCCCGCGCGCAATTTACGGCGGCAGGCCTGATAGAAGCTCGCCGTGTGCAGCGCATCGACCATCAGGTTGCCGTCGCCGTAGGCGTCGGACACGATCAGATCGTAGTGCTTGTTGTCATCGTGCACGTAATCGACCGCGTCGCGCACGACCACCTGCATTCGCTCGTCGTCCTCGGGCAGGCGGAAGTGCGTTCGCGCGAGTTCGACGACGGTCGGATCGATTTCCACCGCGGTGAGGTTCAGCGCCGGAAAGTATCGGTGCAGAAACTTTGCCTGCTGGCCTCCGCCGAGCCCGATCAGCAACAGGTCTTTCGGCGTCGGCAGGAAGACGAGCGGGTGCAGCATCACGCGGGTGTAGTCATCGTCGAGCGCAGCGGGATTGGTGGGATCCATGGTGCTCAGATCGCAGACTTCGTCGTCCGTATAACGCAGGACGGTGCGACCGTCTATGTCCGCAATCCTGTATTTGCCGATCTCTGTAGCGCTCATTGTGGTGCCCCTGAATGTGTCGATAAGCCGATAGCGAAAGAATTCGCGGCCGCTGCCTGGAAAGGCGAAGCGGCCGCGCTTGGGTCACTCAGTGTCCGGCACGTCGAGCCATTCGCACGACGCTCAGGACCCCGATGAAGGTCAGACGCCGGACGGCAACTTGCTGCCGTTCAGATCGACGCCCGCCGCTGCGAAGGCGGCGTCGCGATGCGCCCGCAACGCGTTCGGATCGATATGGGGCCCGTCGTTCACGCGGCCTTCGCTGGCACGCAGTCGTTCCTGCATGAACGTGTCGGTGAGCGCGTGGGTCTCGAATGCCCGAACCTTGGGGCGCGCGCCGGCGATCAGGCGGTCGTAGTTGCCGGTGAACAACGCATCTTTGGTTTCCGGCTTCAATTTATCCAGGAGCGGCTTGTAAAGCTCGGCAGTCTGCGTCCACGTCTCCGTCGCCTGCGGATTCAATGCATCCGATCCAAACAGAAAGCGGGTCGGGTGTTCGTTGATCAGATCGGCAAAGGCCTGGATCGATTTTTCGTCAGGGATCTGCTTGCCATGGTCATCAAGCTTGAAATTGCCCTTCTCGTCCTGCTTATAGACGATCTGTTCGGCCACGCGTGACCACGAGATGTCGAAAACAACATGCTTCATGTCCGGGTCTTTGACGATGCTGAGAAGGTTGTTGTGGTGCTCTTCCGGTTTGGCCACGAAACGGCCAATACCGCCGAAGTGTGCCCAGATCAGCGTCGTATCCTTTGCTTCCGGCGACTTGAAGAGACGCTTGAGACCTTCCAGGTGTTCTGGCGCATTGAGCGGGCGGCCTTGTTGGGCGAGCGTCCTCTGGTTCTCCAGCGAGTCGATGTCGCAATGGAGAACGACCGGCAAACCGGCCACGCCCGCCGTGGCAAGAATGTTCTTGAACGACTGGACGTTGTCGGTCAGGTTCGCCTGACGGGCGCCCTCGTACTGCTTTTCCACCAGTTCCTTGTGGATGGTGACCTCGCCCACGCCGGTAAACATGCCTTTGTGGGTGGTCAGCTTGTACAGCAAGGCCTGCGCGCTCAGCGGCGAGCCGAGATGCAGCCCGGTGATCATCGGATCCAGACGATCTCGCTGGGCATCATTCAGTTTCGCCATGTTCATGAACATGGCGGTATCCGCATCGACCTGCTGGTTCAGGATCAGGTGCCCCTTCTTCGCAAGCCGTTCGAGTCCGCCGCCGTCCAGCATCTGTTCGCGCGTGATGTCCTTGTCGCTCGTCGGCACGTAATACGATTCTTGCGGGATGTGGTTGTGATCGGGGTTGCCACACGGCGCCGCGTCGGTGGGAATCGGCATCAGAACGCTGCGATTCACGCCAGCCTCGTCCATCATCTTCAACATCTGGTCCGGGGTCATGCCTTGCTGGACGTAGTTGGTCGGATGGAAATGGGAATCCGACCAGCTCGGATTACCGTTCTTGCCGATCAGCTCCGGCAACGTGAAGTTGTTTGTTACAGCGCCGGCAGGACTGAGCAGCGCGGACGGTGCCGGTGTCGTGCGGAACTGTTGCGTTCGCGCGCTGCCGTCGGGGAAAACCTGGGTTTTTTGCATAACCAGTTCGCCGAGCTGATTTCGCTGCGGAACTCTCAGACCTTCGCTTTGCGGCTTCTTCGACTCGCGCGAGAACGTGCTTTTAACGCTGCTGAGCGCACTCATCACAGCATTTCCCTTGGGACGCTTCGGGATATTCTCGACAGGCGTTTTGTCCTGTTGATGAGGCTGGGCTTCCGGCGCGGTCAGGTGCGCCTGGGACGATGAAGTGCTTCTGATACTCGGAGTGGGCATGATGTTTCTCAGTCTGGTGTGTTCATTGGAAATGCGAGGAACAGCAGCGCCTCGCCGCGTGGAAGTCGATTCCGCCGCATCATTCTGGCAGTCATACTGCTGCAATAATCGTCAATGCCGAATTCATCGACCAAAACAAGAAGACAGCACCGATCTGGCAATCAGGCCGGCGTTCGCGGCAAGCAATGACGCCGTCGCCATGCAACGGCTCGCGACAGAAGGTATCTATCCGCGCGATAACTTCGTATAGGCATGCAGAATTTCGCCTCCGGTTATCGACCGGCGCGCCGCCTTGCTACGCTGGGCAGGCGAAAGATAAGAACTATCACTTTAAGTCAATTTATTGGCACGGCACTGACCAACGACAGGCCCGGGCTTAGCCGGCCCTGTCGCCATCGGTGACGGCCCGGAAGATCACCATGCCTATTTCGTTACCCACTTTGTTCCGCTCGAGAGCGACGACGTCGACCGAGCAGCAGGAAACGCCTTCGACCAACCGCTTAGGCAAGCGGCGAGCTAGTGGCACGACTCTCGCAGCGGACTCGGTGCCTACGGAACTCAGGGGCTTGAAGCCCGCGCGCCCCCGCACGCCCGACACCACCGGACAAGCGCCGGGCGACGCGGACATGACGCGCACGGTAGAAGCCGGACCCGGAACCGATGCGGCGTTCGAAGCGGCGCCCCGCGCTGCACCGAACAGCGCGGGCACGCAGCGGCGGGGATCCGACACGTCCGGCAAAAAGCCTCCGACGCTGCCGGAGAAAACCACGTTGTCCGAGCGCAATTTCATGCGCGGCTTCGGCATGACGTCGAAAACCGTGGCGCTTACGCCGTTTCACAGCGTGACGACGTCGGCGGAACCCAATCTGAAAAGCTCGGTCAGGAAGGACGGCGACGAGCCGCTACGCGCTTCGCCGCTGTTGAAAAATGGCGGACGACCGAAGACCGCGGTCGGCGCGAAACCGGGCAAGACCCTGACGAGGCTCGAAAACGAGCGAGCGCGCACCGCAACGGATACCGCAGTCGACGACCTTTTCGCTGAACACTCGCGACTGTTTGCATCGGCTGCGACGCATACCACAACGGGCGCTGCAACCGCCGATAGACCGCGCGCCGATATGCTGGCCGAACTCAAAAGCACCATGGCAGCAAACGCACTGAGCACGGCCCAGGTGGACAAACTGGCTAAAACGCTAAACCTGGCGTTCAAGGATTCAGCCACGCCGGTCAGGGACGGCATCGAGGCATTGCAGGCACTGAAGAACACCAATCTGCTGCAAACACTCCGAAGCGATCCGCACCTGGCGGGTCCCGCCCCGGCGGCGCAGAGCAATGCATGGATGCTGGCGCAGCGGCTCGAAGCCGTGCCCGGCGGCATGGGCATGGCGCTGCTCAACAAGTTGACGCCGTCCACGCCGCGACCGGCCGGCGTCGACGCGACGGTGACGGCGGGCGACCGGGTGATGCTGCGCACGTTTCTCGCCGCGTCGGCCGCGGTGGCGCGCGACGCGAAGGCCAATGGCCGCACGGTCGGCCACGATCCGCAGTCGCTGTTCACCCAGCCGGACTCGACTCTGAGCGCGGCGATCGCTGCGGTGGGCACCGATAACTGGCCAGGCAGGAACGGCGCGGCCACGCCGCCAGGCATCCCGCTCACCGATAACGAAAAAGCGCTGCTTGCGGCGACGGACGAACTGAAGGCACTCGATCGGCACGTCGCGGCGACGCCGGGCCAGCCGTTCGTTAAAGGCACGCACGGCTGCGCGTATGCGATCGGCGTGGTGCACAACGGCCTGACGGAGAACATCGGGGGCAGCAAAGGCGAGACGGCCGCGAAGAAGGCGAAGGGCGGTGCGGTCAAGAGCGAGTTCGAGTGGATCGACGCGTTCGCTGAAAAGTCCTTCGGCAAGCACCTGGGTCGAACGCTGAAAACCACGCAGCCCGAAAAGCTCAAGGGCATCGCGCGCATGAAGCGCGCGCTGAACAATCACCTCAACGTCAATAGCAACAAGAGTGCTTTCCACGCCTACGACTCGGTGGTGTCGAGCAAAGGCCTCAACCGTGGGCTGGTGCTGCCGCATCGTTCGCCGATCGCGGACGGCCGCGCGTTCGGCAAGATGCTCACCACGTTCAGCAACGAAGCGGAACGCGGGCTGCGGGAAGACTTCGCGGAAGAGCCGCTGATGGACGCCAGCGGCAAGTTTTCTGCCGAACGGCTGATGTCGAACGAACCGGCATTGCGTTCCCTCGTGCGCGCCACCATCGTGGCGACCACGCGCGATCAGGAAAAGATGTTGCCGGACCTCAGGCATCTCGACGCGCGCTCGGATTTTACGAAAGAGACCATTTTCAAGGCGGTGCGCACGCGCATTAGCGATCCAGCCGAGGGCACGACAATAGGCACACTGGAAGACCGGATCAAGGATTTCATCGGGCAGGACAACCAGCCGCTCACCGCCCAACGCATCCTGCAGTGGGCCGGCGAGATCGGCGGCCCGGCAGACGATGCCGCCGCGACGCGCATGGCCCGAGCGCCGTCGGCGAACGGACCGACCGTGTGGCATGAGTTCGCGAAGAGCTTCGACCGGGTCGAAAACGGCGCGATTGCACCGCTCGATACACCGCCGCTCAAGGGCATGACGCGCCACGAAGCAGCCAATCTGATTCGCAGGCTGGTCGAGCGCGATGAACTGGGATCGGGCTTCACGCTCAGCAATGGCGGCAACGTCCAGATCAGCACCAAAGGGGTCTCCGGTGCGGTGTCGAATGCATTGCTCGGTATCTCCGCGAACGTTCGGATCAACCTGACCGGTGGCGCGCTTCGCGTGGTGTCATTCGAAGACTTCGTGTCGGCCGACCGCAGCGGAATAAGGATCGCGGTGTCCACGTTGAAGAAGGTCGAGGTCGGGGCAGGCGGTTCGGTCGGGCATTCGTTCGACGAACATACGCCGGTGACGCTGAGCGCCGGCGGCGATGTCAGCTATAAATACCAGGTGACGAACCAGGAAGGGGTCGTCTACGGTTTTGCGCGGCACGCGACCGGCGGCGTTGGCGGGGACGAGGCGCTCAGTTTGAAGAAAGGAGAACTGATCCAGATCCTGCTGGACGATCTGCCGGCGCGCGACCCGGCCATTCCCAATCCAGACTTGCCGGGCAACGACGAAGATTTCTCTTCGCGCACGAAACGCGCGTTGCAAGCGTTTCCGTATGAACTCTCGGTGGGCAGCTTCGAGTTCTCGCAATCCGACCATGCGCTGAGCGCGGCGCTGACCGGCGGCGCCGGTATCCGTTTCGGCGATTTCCGTCTCGGTTTGCCAGCCGGCCATGTGGGCGGGGAAGGGCATCGCACCACTAGCAGCTATCGCGACAACTCAGGGTGGCTGCGCACGGAGAGAGAGACCGAATCGTTGAGCTGCAAGGCGACCGCCGACCTCACGCTCGCCACGCTGGGCGGTCTCGAACCGATTCAGGGCGGCAATGTCAGCAGCAAGGCGCAACTAGTGGCCGGCAGCTTTGCGACGGGCAGTGTTGACTTTTATCATCACTCGATCAAGGACTCGACCACGCTAATCGTGGCGGAAGGGGAAGAGCTTTCCACGAGCTTCCAGCAGCGCTTCTACGGAAATGGGCAATCTTACCTGAAGGGCATTTCGCAGAACATTCAGAAGGCTTCCCATGACAAAGCCGCCAAGTTCCACGGTCCGAATGAATATCAGAAAAATGGCGAAGCGGATACGGATCATCCGGCGCGCGAGGCCGATGTCGTTGCACGTGTGTCGACCCGTCTCGAACACATCAGCAATCGTTTCCTGGAAGAGAAGGACTTGACCGCAACCCCTAATTATTACTCGGAGTACGATCAGTCGGAGGTCATTGAAAAGGCCAACGACTGGAGAGCCGACCGATATATCGCCGAGCAGAACAAGGACAAAGCCAGGGGCAAAGATATCACTCGTGCGATCTGGGACATTCACGCCGATCCCGTCAACCATCAAGCTCGCTTCGTGATCGCGACAAAAGAGCGTTCGACCATTGAGAACAAAGGGCCCAATAATATTCTCGGCGTGACGGCTGGAATCCAGAACCAGGTCGTCGAACACAACATCACGTTTAGTTGAGCGACGGCTCACGTTCGACGTTGATTCATTTCTTGGGTTGGAGCCGGACGTTTCCTGATGATGGCTAAGGTACCGCGTTCGCAGCCGAAGACCTATCTGCCTAGCTGAATTATGCGGGCCCCAACTGCTCGGGCTCGCGAGTTTCATCACAACGGAAAGCCGGAGCCGAGGCGAAGCCCGCGCGGCACGGCGAAATTGCGCATGTAGACATTACTGGTACGTATTTGACATAAATAGAATCAATTTTTCGACATCGACACGTCTGTTTGATCTTGTGCGAATCGTAGTCTCGCACGACCTCTCATAGGTCACGATTCGGTGGGTGTTCATCAAGGAGGGAGAAGACCCACTTCGAGCAATCGCGACATCCGGCCGACAACTCGCTCGCGCCGATCTAGTTTTCCCCCTTGATCCGGCAGTGTTAACACTGTGTCTTCACGGTAAGCCAACACCGTATGCGAGGCGCTCACCGCGGCATGGTGCCCAAAACCGGCGGTAGCCTGTCCCGCCATCACTTTTTCAATGTCGTATTTCGGCTTCGAAGTTCGACATTTTCTGCGAGGTTGATCCGCTGAGTTCGTGACGTTGACTGTCCGATTCCGTTAGTTATGTGCCAAGAGTCTGTCGGTGCGCCGGGGTGATTGGGACTATTACGTCTACCGGGTCGGCGGAATCGACAATGTCAGTATGTCGGCTTCTATCCCGAAGTTCCTGAGGTCATCCGGGCGAATTTGAGCCGGACTACTCTGCTGGTCGCACCGGTGTATAGCCTCAGTCTGACGGGTTCGCGCCCTGTGTCGGCCAGCTCACATTCGCCGGTTTGCGAGGTGCGCGCAGGAAGTCTGCGGAGCTATCCGATCAAATTTGCCGGTATGGTCGATTAAGCTTTGCAGGTGCTCCGTTGGGGACTGCTCACTACGGTATGCAGGTTGGTGGGTGTAGCGCTATGGCCGCACGTCGCTGCGCACCAGTTCGCTAGCTCATTAGCTCTGGCCTGCGATATGCCCTCCCGAAAGCTGATGGCTCGGGCAGGGTGCCAAAAATATTTCTCTGTTCCATCGTTTTCCTGAGTATTCCGACCGATTCCGATCATGCAGTTCTACCGTCAGAAGGGGTATTGACGAGCCGTTTCGCGATTCGCATGATGGTCCCGAAGGCGATGCATGGGAGCGAATCGTGCCGGTTGCAAAGAGCTACACACGGGCGCAGTGGGATGAGTTTGTCCATGCCCTTGGGGCATTACCGGAGAAACCCCGGAACGAACAACGCATCACCGTCAGCGATGCGATGAAAGAGATTCGGGCGCATATCACTGCCACCCAGGCAAAGGGCTATACGCTCGAGGAAATTGTCCAGGAGGCCGGGCGTAAGGGGCTCGATGTGACCATTGGCGCATTCAAGTACGCGCTGTACCGCCCAGAACCTTCTGACGCAGCATCCAGAACGGCCAATCCGCAGGCAACGCGTGAGGCCGACCAGTCGCCCCGTCCGAAGCAGGCTGTAAAGCAGAAGGGCAAACGCGTGGACAACGCACATGACGTCGCGCGACAACAAAGGGGAAGGGGTGTCAACCAGCCGGGATCGATGGAGATTCAGGACACGTTCTCGTTTGAGATCAGGCCTGATATTGAAAACCTGTAGGAGGTCGGTGATGGATACGGTGCATCCCATTTATCTGGTCGGTGGCAGCAAGGGCGGTGTTGGAAAAAGCATGGTGACGCTTGCCATGGCGGATTATCTGCAGCGAAAGGGTACCCACGCGGTACTGCTGGAAACCGATACGTCGAATCCCGATGTCGTGAAAGCACTCAGGGACGAAATCAAATGCGCGGCCTATAACCTCGATGATGCAGACGGCTGGATCGGATTCGTCAACTTCTGCGATACGCACCGGGGTGCGGCAGTGATCGTCAATACTGCCGCACGCAATCAGGCCGGGGTTACACGGTACGGCGGGACGCTGGCCCGGACGCTGGCCCGGACGCTGGCCGAACTGGAGCGGCAACTCGTCGTGCTATGGGTGATCAACCGCCAGCGCGACAGCCTTGAGTTACTGCATATTTTCGGGCAGACGTTTCCGGATACCTTGACGCATGTCGTTCGCAATGGCTACTTCGGTGAGCCGGACAAGTTCACGCTGTATCAGGAATCGCAGCTTCGCAAAACTATCGAGACGAAAGGGCGGTCGCTCGACTTCCCCGATCTGGCGGATCGGGTCGCGGACGAAGTGCGCAGTCAACGCATCTCGATCCGCAAGGCGGCTGAAGTCATGCAGATTGGACAGCGTGCGGAGTTGTTTCGCTGGCGGGAACTGTGCGATGACATGTTCTCGAAAGTGATCAGCATCGAGGGGATCGGCCATGAGCAATAGGCGGTCGAGGTCCGTCGATCCGCTCGTACGCCTGTTTCGCGAGGTATCGGGGGACGTTCCTGACGGGGCCAGTCTCGCCCGCATGCACCAGGTATCGAGCGCACTGAACCTGCGTGACAATGACGCGTTATGGTCGATTATCGCTGCGCTCGAATACTACGCGCGCCTGTATGAAGCCATGCCGGAGCGTATCCGGTGGGCGAGCGAGGGTAGTCTCGAAGCCGCGCGCCGGGAAGTCGGTGGCGCGACCGATGCGCTGATGCAGCAGCATCGGGATGCGCTGGAGCGATGCAAGGCGACGATCCAACTGGCGGAAAACCTGATGCAGGAGCACGAGGGGCGGTACCGGGCAGCACTCGCGCAACTCAATGAGACCGCAGTGATGGCCTTGACTGAGCGCATGTCACATCAGATAGCGCGCACTGCTGGCAATCGGTTGATCGGTGCCGCAGCGGTTTCGGCTCGTCAGCAACGCGAGCGACTGGACAGTGCGATGACCACGTTCGGGCAGGCGGTTGAGGCAGCGACGGCGCGCGCGGAGGCAATGGCCGCACGTATGGAAAAGCGTTTTGCACGCTCGATACGTCGCCTGTTGCTGGTGGGCGGTACCGTCCTCTGCGTGCTGCTGGTTTCCGGCGGGCTGGTCGACTGGTGGAGCGCGTGTCATCTGGCGGGCGCGGACTGTCGCGCGGGGCAGTTGCGCCAGGCAGACGGCAGGCCTTGAAGGGGCTGCCGTCTGCGTTGCCCTGTTAGCAGGGCAAGGGGTTGGGCTTACGCGACGTGCCGGTCGGCTTGCGCGGTGCTCACGCTGGCAGTTGTCGGGCCATAACGATTTCCCCGAACTCGATCACCCGATACCACCAAAAATACCACCCGATACCACCAGATGTCCACGGAACAAGCCCGACCAATCAGGACAAAAAAACCCGCGAAGCCTTGTGCTGTCGCGGGTTTGTGTACTTCTCTGGAACTTACCGGAATATTTTGTGGTGCGGGGCCGGAATCGAACCACCACGCCTGCGACGCTGGATGTTGAGCTTCGTTATGCGGTCAAGGGTTTGCAGGAAAACTTCGTCAGGGCAGTCGTCACCGTCATGCTCGACCTTCGAGGCCAGTTGATCGCCTCGTCCGAAGAGGACATGAACGTCGTCAAGTAGTCTGCGCAGCCCTGCAGCATTGGATGCATGCTGGCGTCGATTTTGAAGCAGGTGGTGAGGATGCACTGCGATGACGACGAGTGCCGCAGCGGTCAGCGATCCGACTTTAAGGTCTCAGTACAGGCATTGCGACATCTCCTGGTCGCTGCGCGGCAAGTTCGTGAGTAGTGTTAACAGCGGGTCGAGTCTGTCGCACGCTTTGATGCAAAGTAATTTCTCAAACTGCTCATCGGATAAGGATAGTGTCTCAATAGCACTATATTTAGACAAATTTGGCCTACAAGACTCTCCGGCCGGATTGCGAGTCGCACCCGCGACGGCCAACTGCGCTGAGGTCATCGAGTCGGCATCAGTCGCGACCGGTGCCGCTGGATCGGCCACGGCAGCGCTTGCGCGCGGTGTTTTTCGCCGCCGCCGTCCTGCCCGCAATTGCGGCTTCTTCGCGCTGACCTAGTTGGCTGGCGCCTTGGCGTTCACAATCTTCTCGGCGGCGCCTCTCGTTGATGTTGCCTTGATCTCTACTGTCTTCTTCGCAACAGCGCCGCTTGTAGTCGAAGGCTATGACTTACCGGCTTTGTTCGTGGCATTGGTCTCAGTCGCGACGGGGACCGCGTTGTCAATCAGAAATTGCGAGCGGTCTTTTGCCGCCGCAAGCCATGCGGGCGCCGGGCCACGTCCGCTCCATTTTGCGCCGGTCTTGGGGTCGAGGTATTTCGCCGGCTGCGGACCTTTGCGCTGTCCTTTGTGAGCCACTGCACCGCCAACTACTTCGGTTTTCTTGGTCGCAGTCTTCGCCTTTCTCACGGCGCCACCGTCCGTGCCGTCAATCAAGAACTTGCTACGGTCCTTAGCATCTGCAATCCATCCCGGCGCGCGCCCGTGTCCGGTCCACGTGGCGCCCGTTTTAGGATGGCGATATTTCGGCGGCTTGACTCCGGTGACAACCGAATCGCTCGCTACCTTTCGCGTCGCGGTGGTATTGGGCTTGGAGCCGGCCGGTCGGCCGCGCTGCTTCTTTACAGTCGAGTGAGCGGCGATGTCCGCGGTAGTAAGACCATGTTCTTCCATTAGCTTGCGGATGTCGGTCAGGACAGACTGCGCGCGCTTGGCAATCAACTTTTCGGCTTGCTCTTGAAGCTTCTTCATCTTGTCTTTGATTTGTTCGAGTGTCGGCATCGTGGTTTCCTTAATGGATGTGCCTGCAATATGCCACGCGCGCTTCAATTGCGAAAGGCTTGAAAAGCCTTCGCACTGCGTACGTGTAACGAACAACTATCATAGAACCGTTGAGGATCGTCAGCGAGTCAAGGTCTGTGTGGCACTGCCCACGTACCCCACATAGCGCTGAGTCGATCGCGAAATGAAGCGCTATTTTTGCAATGTAGTGACTGTCCGAGAGCAGGGCTGTTGTCTAGTTCGGACCATTTTAAGGGCGCTCGAAGCCATATCCGGTAAGGGTTTTACTGGACCCACCCGCATGAAGCAAGGTACAGGTCACCATTTTCGTGACTTTCATGCCAAAAACCCCTTAATTCATGGCCTCAGACGTTGCGTCATCATGTCGGTGTTGGTACGCTGGCGCCCAACCCGAGAATTTGTACCTTTGCGCTAGTCGGTGACGGCGCAAAGGCAAAGGTCTTGGGCAACCTTTGACTACAAGAGAGGAATTCATGGCAACAACCGCTATCAAGAAAAGTGCGGCTGCCGCTACCAAGAAAGCGGCAGCACCCGCCAGCAAAAAAGCTGCTGCGCCAGCCGCGAAGAAAGCAGCCGCGCCCGCTGTAAAGACGACTGTTGAGGCCGCTCCCTTGAAACCGATCAAGGATACGTTCACGAAGGCATCGCTGACCATTCACTTGGCCGAGCGTTCAGGGGTAGAGCCGAAGGCTGCCAAGGCGCTGTTGGCGGCGCTCGAAGAAACGGTGCTCGCATCGATTCACAAGAAGGGCGCGAAGGAGTTCACGCTGCCGGGCTTGCTGAAGGTGGTCGCACAAGATGTGCCGGCCAAGAAGAAGCGCTTCGGCAAGGACCCGTTCACGGGTGAAGACAAATGGTTCGCGGCGAAGCCCGCTTCGGTGCGCCTCAAGGTGCGCCCGCTAAAGAAGTTGAAGGACGCCGCGCTGTAAGCGAAAGTGCTCTGACGTGATAGCGCCCCTCGCGACGAAAATCCGAGGGGCGTTTTCGATTTCCCGCCGGTGGCCCATGACGTCGGCGCCGATATCGAAAAGCGGGTGTTTCGTCCATGGGCCGAGCGGGGCATTCTTCGGTCTGTTTGACGGAATTGCGGGTTGGTTCGCCATCGCCCCAACTCACGCGCCTGCTTGCAACACAGGCATCCGATCGGGTACTGTAAGCGTCGACATGTCGCTGTCGAGAGGTCTGGAGAGGTCGCCGAAGGACCGTTTCCTTCGGGCACGCTGACATTTTGTAACGATTATCCAGGAGGGGTGCCAATTGATTGATGCCGTCGCGTCGTCGACCGGAACGAGCAAGTCGGCAACAGGAGAAGCGGTCGATGCGCTGATTGGGACCATCACCACCGCGCTCGTGAAGGGCGATACTATCCAACTGATTGGCTTTGGCTCGTTCGGCGTAGGCGCGCGGGCGGTGGGAGATCGCCCTGCCGGGATGCACCGTGACGACCGGTCTTCCGAAAATGAACCTCGCTGAGGCCAAGAAGCACGGCGCAACGCGCTTCGTCCGTCCATAGCGACCGCGGTAGCCAGTATGCAGTCGTGACTTCCAGTACCTGCTTAAGGGCTACGGCATGCGCAGCTCGATGAGCCGTCGAGGAAATTGTTGGGACAACGCGCCGACCGAGAGCTTGTGGGGATCGCTCAAGCGAGCACGCGTCCTTGGCCAGCGCTTTGCAACGCGTCGGGAAGCGATGGACGAGGTAATCGACTGGTTGACCTTCTACAATCATTCGCGCTTGCACTCGACGTTGGGCTACGTCAGCGCGATGCAATTCGAGCAGGACTGGTACGCCGCCCAGAACAAACGGGTGGCATAATCTCCGCTCAGTTAGGGATCCGAAATTCTCGGGCAACGTCAGTTATAAACGAATCCAGAATGGCGAGTCGCGAGTCGATGAGTGCGATCAAGGCCGCTAAAGTCGTTTATGAGTGCGGTCGGAAGCTTTACCATCTGGAGGCAGTGCGCCTCAATTTCGGTGAGAACGCGGCGGTTGGCCATGTCAGGGAAGTACTGCAGCATGAAGAAGGCCTGACTGCGGCCGACGCCGCAATTCCCGCCGGCCCGTTTCTGAAAGACGTCGACCGGCTGCGCGGAGGCTTCTACGGCTTCCGCGAGCTGCATCGGCAGCTCAACAAACAGGCCGTGGAACTGACGGCGGACGAGACGGGGGAGGCGTGCCGAAAATCGCCTAGCTGTGCCACTGAGGATGATGCGGCACACGTCGCATTATTCAGGGAGGATGGGTTGCTGCCGTTCGCGAGCGAGGATTGCGCTCACTCATCTGTAGATCAGCGGGAAAGACAGACGGGACGAGAATACGAGCTCTGCGTTACTTCGATCGTCGACGCACTGTTGCACGGCAAAGAGAAGCTTCTCCCCCTCGGGTACCGAGCATGGTTTCTGCCAGTTCTGCCGGGATCGCGTTGGAACGAGCCTGGCGGCATCCGTGACGGTATCTCCGAAGGAATTGTCTTCAGATGCCAGGCTTTCGTGGTTTTTTTCGAAAACGCACGTCGGATTTCCCAGGGCAGTCCGTGTGAAGCCGATAATTGCCAACGTGATTTTTCGGTATCGGTGACGGTATCGTCGCTTTCCAAGCGGGCGGAAGGGCCGTCTCCACAAGGGGCTCAGTCATCGATTGACAATCGAGTGGGAATGCTAATCCGAAGACAGAACTGGAACCTCAAGTATGAACAGACCGGACATTGACCTTAGGCGAGACGATTTTCTGCTGGGTGATCTCCGAAATCTGGAGCAGCTAGCAAAACTGGAACATCCGGAACGAGATCAGGTCAGGCTCTATGCTGCAACCGTACGGCGGCTACTGCTGGACGGGGAGTTGGGGGCTGCGGTTGGTCGGCGCGGGCTGCCGCTTGAATTTACAGTTCCCGATTCGCAGCCACTTGTTCGATCAGCGCGCGGGAACCATATTGCCCAGTTTTATTTGATGGGAATGAAGGGGTATGGGCACCTTACGGCGTTCATGTCACCGGGGCCTAATGGCTACGACTCTGATGCAGATGAGTTTAATCCGGATGGCGTTGTTGATCTCAATCTGAAGGAATTCCTCCGACAGGAGGTGGCATTTTGCGGCAGTGAATTCCTTACGCGGTATGACGCTATCACTTATGTAGCGAACAAGGTTGCCGGCGGTCATTACGACACGTCTTCAATCGGGCGCCTCAATGAATCCAAGATGCGTGCCCTCGGTGAACTGATGGACTGCTTTCGGATTCGTGCGGAAGGTAGCTCGCTCCTTCTAGACACTGGGCGGCGAACTACCAACACCGAACCGGGGGGCTTTAAGTACGAGCCTGGTTACATCGGTGGAGTGTTCTTGGAGCTCCTCGCATGTGTCACGTACATTCTGGAAAACGAATGCGTCCACGTGCTTAGACGTACCATCGAGCGAGATCTGTTGCACCACTGACACCGTTGCCCACTTTTCTAGCAACTCGGGGGCTGCGCGCGAAACGCACGGCCCGAATCTCGCGTGCAGCTTGACAAATGGGGTGTGCGGACCAGCAAGTCCGGTCCGCACGCCTTCCTTCGTGCGGCTTCTGTGAGCCGCTGTGACGGGATGTCCGCTAAATTCGACGCCATCTCTGATTTTCATATTTCAGAACCACGCCACTGGGTCTTGCCATGTCGATTTCTATTGATCGACTTCGCGCAAAGACATCGTGTTTGCCCGTCTTAGGGCGTGACCCATTCAGAGCCCTGGTATTTCCGAGTTGCCGCGTTGACTTTCGTCAGGTCGATCTCCACTGCGCGGCTGCGCGCCGTGCTGAAGATAGTGGACGTTTGGATGTTCTGCTCGAACCAGACAAGCACGGTTTCGATCGGCGTCAACTGAGCGGTGCCCGATACCATCGTGTCCGGGGCGACATAGATCGGCGTGCTGGTCTGAGTGCCGTCGATGTTGGTCGACAGTTGATTCACGCCGGGGTGAATGTTGCCGTAGTCGTTCTCGAGGGTGACGCACGTCACGTCGCCACCAGTCTTCGGTTCCCCAAGAATGCCGTTCGAATCAAGCACGCTCGTTTCACCCAGACCGATGTCAACGATGTTCGTGCTGACGTCTACCTGGATGTTGGACTGGAACGTGTTCGAGCCGAATAGTTGATATTGCGGGGTCCACGAGAACGTGTTTGTGGCGAGGTACAGATCCGAGCTTTGCCAGACCACGTTGTAATCGCCTTCAGCGACCTTTTTGGCAAAGCACAGCTTGTACTTGGCGGTTTTCAGCGTCTTGAGATCCTCGAGTGCGATTTCGATCCTAACGATCTTTTGAACCGCCGCGAGCGCGGCCTGGAAGACGGAGACCGAGCGAGCGTGGGCGTGCTCTTCGCTCGACAGTACGACTAAGCTCCGCTTCGCAAACTTCGCGGTTTCACCCTTGACCGCGCCCGTTAGGCACGGATACCGGTCTGTCGGTGGTTGTATCGTTCCCTGTGTGACTAGATAGGAAGAACCGCGGTTGACCTTGCCCCAGGAAATGGTCGCGTTCCACTCTCCTGTCTTCGAAATGTCGCCTTGACCGTCCGCGACTTTGAGCGGACCCTTGGTGCCATTGACGTAGAAATGCAGCATTGACATGACTTACTCCTCTAGTTGGCTCAATAGGAACACATGCGACGCGAGCCCGGAATCGCATGCAACGCGCGGTGTCGTCCGTTCCCGATGCGACGGCGCTAAGGCATCGTCGCATTGGAGAACAGATGACATTAATCTAAGAATCAATATTACTAAGGTATCTTTATTAATAGAAATCGGCGTACGCCGTCGGCATGAGCGCGCATTAACACGTGTTGATCAACGTTGCTGGATGAAGCTGAGAGCCCAGATGCCAGGTTCCGAACTGAATCTTGAACTGACACACCCGGCGCACAGTCTATGCAAGGCCTGTGCCATCACGCGGCGGGCGCGGCGGCGGGGGTACCCGCATCCCTGCCGCGCCCGCGACGGACGATTGCGTCCGCGCCAGCGGTGAACATCGGACGAGTTCGTCCACACCACCGCAAGCGGCGCTGGTCCTTTAGCCCTTTGCCGGAAGCTTGCCGTAAGTGATGCGGCTCGGACGCACATGCATGCGCACCAGCGAAACGAGGAAGCTGAAGCCCGCGTGGTTCGGGTCGATCACGGGCACGTACGCACCCAGCGCTTCTTCCAGCAGCGCGGACACGCGGGCGGCAACATCGACGAACCCGGTACACCCCAGCAAGATCGATTGCGCGCCATGCTCCTGGATGGCCTTCATTGCGAGGTCGAACGTTCCTACCACGACCACGTCCAGGTTACTGAGCTGATCGACCGGGCAGTTCAACGCATGAATGGACGCGAACGATTCCGACAGACCATACGTCAGCACATGCTCCTGCTGCATGGCCAGCGTGCTGGGCAGAATCGTAATGATCGAAAAGCTCTGACTCAGCGCCAGCGCGCTGAATGCCGAGGTCGGAAAGCCGCCAATGATCGGAATGTCGATGCATTCCCGCGCGCCTTCCACGCCACACATGTCGAAGTCGGTCAACCAGATGCCGTCGAAGCCTTCACTGGCGATCTCGCGCGCGAGCTCGATCACCGGCATGCTGTTTTCGAGCAGATTGGTGCGGTTCTCGATGCAAGGGTGGCCGCGCGTGATGTTGCGGATTTCGACCGTCACGTCCGGCGGCACGACGGGCGCAACCGCCTTCATGATTTGTTCGTTGAAGTGGTCAGTCGCGACCGGGACCAGTACGCAAATGCGAATCGTCGTGCTCAAGATGCCTCCCCGCGTGTCATTCGATTGAGCTTTTCCACCGGCACATAGGGACCGAGATAGCCGAGCGTGTTGAGTTGCTCGATGAAACTATCGAGAATTAAACCACCCGGTTCGGTCAATTGCGGCTGCGCTTCCCACGCAAGCAGCGTCACCGGGCGCTGGCCCACGACGGGATTGAGTGAACCGTCGGCCATGACCAGATCGCCATTGGTGAAGACATTTTGGCCCTTGCCTTCGACAAAGTAGGCGATGCTGTCCGGCGCCAGCACGATCGGATTAGGTTGCTGGCTGTTCCACGCGAGCAGCGACTCGTTCTGGTACATCACCGTATAGTTGCTGCGCGGCCCACGAATGCAGATCTTGCCGACATCGAAGCCACCGCTCGTATCGACTTCAGCCGACGCGAGCTCGCCCGGCTCCGACACCGCGCGCACAGCGAGCCGGCAATGCTCGGCTAGATAGCGGAGCATCGCGGCCGGCGTCTCGAGCTCGCCGCGCTGTACAACGCGGCCAAGCGCCAGCGCACGGGACAGCGTGCCCCTGATCGGCAGCGCCTGGTTCATCTGCGCCGGTGTCATCGACCAGATCGCGAGGCCGCCGAACTGACCGAATTCCGGATCGCCGACGATTGGCCGCATCATCTGTTCGACGATAGCCGACACGTCGCGCTGGTGAGCGGGCGCGCCACTGTTGCCGTCGCGCGGCTTCACGTCGAGTTCGACGCTGAGGCCGCCCTGGCTGACGAGAAACGCCGGGCGCGGCGTCATCGCCTGCGCGGCGAACGTCAGCATCGGCAACGACGGTACCGCGCGCCCGGCGCCGTCTGCGTCGACCACCATGAGCCCGAGCTTTGCGGCGACGAGGCAGGCGACCACGAAGCCCAGCGCACCGCTCTCGGGCGGCACGATGTACGCGAGTTTGCGTCCCTGTTCGTCGAGGCGCGCCTGGATGTTCTGGACGGCCATCACCGGGCCGCTCGGGTACAGCGCGGAGTTGATCGCTTCCGGCGCGCCGAGATACGCGACCATCACGCCGTCGCCGTCGATCGCTTCGTCGACACTGACCACGTGCACCGACTCGCGCGGATAGTAGCTGCCCTCATGAAATTGTTGCGACAGGTGGCGCGCCGACTCGATAGTGCCGCCACCGCCGCTGCCGAAAAACGCGCCCCCGAGCAGTAGCGGTTCCAGATCGGAGGAAGTCAGGTCAAATGCCATGGAATGATCCTTATTCGTGCGGGTTGAGGGAGCTGGCACTGCGTAAATCAGCGAGAAGCTGGGTCGCTTGAATTATTCCGGCCGTCGCGCGGGTCAACCGCGGCAGACGCAACGCGCGCTCGAGCGTTTCGATCGCGAGTGCGGTTCGGTTCGTTTTGTGCAGCAGATCGGCGAGGTATTTCGCAGCGTCGATCCGCGCCGGCACGGAGCCGAGCGTGAGCGCCGTCGACATGGCCGTGCGCAGCCCTTGTTCGGCGACGGTCAGATCGCCGCGTGCCCATTGCGTGCGCGCCTTGATGATCAGGAGCTCGGTGAGATACGCACGTTCTTGTCGTTCGAAGACGAGGTCGATGGCGGTTGTCAGAATCGCTTCGCCTGTCTCGAGACGGCCCGCGCGCAGCAGCAGTTCGCCGTGCTGCCAGATCATGAACGAGTAGAACAGTGCCCCGCCATGGCCGACCAAATGCTCGTAGCCGTCGAGCAGCAGCGTTTCAGCTTCCTCGAATGCGCCGAGTGCACTCAGGTGGCAAGCCCGGAAAATCTGCCCCACGCCCCGATAGAACGCGAAGCCATTCATTTCGGAGAGCGCTTCGAGTTCGGCCGCGAGTGTGCCCATTCGGTCGGTGTCGTTGAACAGGCACGCGAGCCAAACCGCGCCTTGCAGGTCCATCGCGTGGTCGAGCGTATGGTGAGCGCTCGCCGCGGCGCGTGCGACCAGTGTTTCGAGGGCCTGCCACGCTTGGTCGATCGCGCCGGTCTGATACGCGGCGAGCCCTTCGAAAGTCAATGCGAGGCCGGTGAGATCGAAACCTTGAACACCGGTATGGGTATCCGTGCTGCCGAGGCCGAGCAAGCCGCCGCGCGCGAGGCACGCCAGGACTTCGTCGCTGTCGCCGAGCCAGAAAAGCGTGTTGGCTAGCGCGAGGTGCGCTTCTTCGCGAGCCGCACACGAGTCGATACCATGCGCGCGCAGCACCATGTCTTGCGCCGTGGCGCGCGCATGACCCAATTCGAGCGTGGTCAGTTGCGTGGTCCAGATGCCGAATTGCACCGACGCGAGCTCGGTCGGCTCGCAGAGACCTTCGCCGGCTACCAACGCAGCCGCGTAGCAGGCGGTCGCTTCCGCATACAGCCAGCCGTGCACGCTGCGCAGGCAAACCCCGAGCGACCGGTACGCTTCGAACCGGACGCGCCGCGTGTCGCCATGATCACTGTTCTTCTCGATGATGTCGAGGCAGCGCCGCAGCAGCGGAATGGCGCCACGGAATCGCGACTGCTCGACAAGGGCGTTGCCTCGCTCGAGGCAGGACCTCGCTTCCCGGAAGCTCTCTTCGCGAGATTTGAGCCGCCGCTCGATGGTCTTTCTGCTGACGCCGAGTAACTCTGCCGCGGCGCTTTTATTATTGGCGTTGAGCTCGAGCGCACGGTCGATCATCAGGGTTTCGGCGGCCGCGAGCTTGTCCGTGCCCTCTAGTTGCAACAACGTATCGGCCAGACTCGCGCGTGACGTGGTTTCACCGGAGTGGATCGCGAGAAACGGTTCGAGAATTTCGACGTCGATGCGTGTGCGTTCAGCCAGCACGCTGAGCTGGCTGACCAGATTGCGCAACTGGCGAATGTGTCCGGGCCAAGGCTGCTGGCACAGGCGCTTGAGCGCCGCCGGCGCGAACTCGATTCGGCGCGACTGTTTCGCTGCGAAATGGGCGACCAGGCCTGGAATATCGTCTTTGCGCTCTTCGAGTCCCGGAACGGTCAGCACGAAAACCGCGAGCCGGTAGAACAGATCCGCTCGAAACGCGCCGTTGCGGGCGGACTCGCGCAAGTCTCGATGCGTGGCCGCAACAATGCGGCCTTCAAAGTGGAGGTTGGTCGACGAGCCGACCGGGCGAAACGTGTGGGTCTCCAGCACACGCAGCAATTTCGGTTGCAGCGCAAGCGGCAACTCGCCGACTTCATCGAGAAATAGCGTCCCCTTACCTACTTGCTCGAACAGTCCCGGGCGGTTTTCCGTGGCGCCGGTGAAGGCGCCTTTGACGTGACCGAACAGCTCGGTCTCGACAAGATTCTCCGGAATCGCGCCGCAATTCAGATCAACGAACGGGTGTTCGTTGTTCAGGCCGCACTCATGCACGCGCCGCGCGACCAGTTCCTTGCCCGAGCCGGTGGGACCGAAGATCAACAGCGCGTGGTCGGTGGGTGCGACCCGCTCGATCATCCGCACCAACTGAGTGAACGCAGTCGACGTGCCGACGAATTCGCGATTCGTGTCTGCCAGCGCCGACGGCGATGGTGCACCGGCAGCAGCAGGCGCCTCGACAGTGCGCCGGTTCATTGCGCAAGATGCGGCGGCATGCTCGCATGACGGCCTTCATACGGCGCGCGACTGCGATGAGACGCGTGTAACGCATACGCTGACGAGGTCGCAGTCGGCATCTTCTTCTCCAGCACAGGGAACAGACGCGCCTGGTCCTCGCGCGCCTGTTCGGTCATAGGGGGGCATACCAGACGCCCAGTCGTACTTGGGGTCCGCGTGCCCGCGCGCGGGCGACGTTTCCCTACCATCGGCACCGCAATCGAGCGACAGTGGCGCTATGACACGATGGAAAAGTCGCGAGTTACCATGTCTCGGCGAAAGGGCGAATGATGTAGTCGAACGACCATGCCGACGCATGCTGATGCGCGACATGAAACACTTCGTCGGCAATGGCATCGGGCTGGGCGAAATACTCGTCTCGCGAGAACGGCCAGTTAGTGGGCGGCTCGACCCACGTCGGTCGGGTGCGGCCGCGTTCTCCCAGCCAGGGTGCATCGATCGCAGCGTCTACCATCACATAGCCTACGTGCACCCGCTTCGGCCCGAGGTCCCTGGCCAGTGCTTCGGCGAGCACGCGTTGTGCGGCCTTGGTTGGCGCAAAAAGCGCATAGTTCGGCTTGCCGCGCAATGAGGCGGTATTACCCGTTACGATGATGGCACCCATACCTGCTTCGATCATGTCCGGCGCACAGGCTCGTGCGAGATATAGGAGGGCGGTCGTATTGACGCGGAAATTCCGCTCAAGCGCCGCAGGGTCGCCATCGAGAAATGGTGCAAACGTTTCGGAAACGGCATTGTGGATCAGGACCGACGGCTTGCCGAGCTCGGCGCGCACGGCGTCGATGGTAGTCGCCAGTGCGTCAAGGTCCCCGACATCGCATACGTACGCCTCGCTTCCGGGGATTTCCTGTTTGAGGCTTTGCAGTCGCTGGCGGTTGCGGGCCAGCATGGCGACGCGGTAGCCATCCCGAGCGAACCGGCGAGATATCGATGCGCCCGTTGCGCCACCCACGCCGGTAATCAAGCAGATTCGATCGGTCATTGCCCTCATCCTTTCATGAATAACGATTGATTCACGATAGCCGCGTCAGCTTGCAATATGGGCGGCGGTCTGCATTTACCTAAACTACTTCGCCTGCGCCCAAGCGGATGTCGTCCAGCGCATCTGTATGTGTACCGCGTAGCACGACCTGGCCGTCGACCATGACGTAGGCCGGCTCGTTCTTCGCGAGCATCGATAGAAACGCGGCACTCCCATTGACGGATGCATCGAAGTCGCTCCTGTCGAACAGACAGAGATCGGCTTTCATGCCCGGTGCGAGCGCGCCGACGTCCGTAAGTCCGAGCGCGGCGGCGGCGGACTTCGTTAGTGCACTGACGAAGCCATTCAGCGTGTCGGTGGCAACACCGTCCAACAGGTCAAGCAGAAGCGCGCGCATGTCGCCCTGCCTGATTCGGATCGCCGCCTGCCTGTTGCCGAAAAGCAGTGAGCAAGTCCACGTCGACCCCCGGACGTCGTGCTTGCGTGGAAAGTCGATCGACACTGCGCTACGGGTGCGTAACAGAGCGGCGACGTCGCGGCGGTCGAGACGGCCGGCGTTGAACACCGTGATGTTCGGTTCCTGAGGCATCAGATATGCAATGAGGGCGCTCTCCGAACAGTAGAAACGCCCGCGAAATTCAAACGCTTCGTCCGCGCTCGACGACAGCTCGATGCCGAAGCGGCTACCCATCGTTTTCGCGAACCTCGCAAACTCGACGACTTCTGTCGCGGAAAGCAAGGTGCCACTTGCGATGACGGGTAGCAGCGACGTGAGTCGCGCGGCGCATGTGTCGGCTGCGGTGCGCTGCGCCGCAGCCGACCAGTCAAGCATTGCGTTGACCTGTTCCAGGTATCTGCCGTTGAAACGCAGCAGCGCGACGCGCCGGACCGGCCCGAAGGAGGCATGAGAGGTGACGCTCTCGATGTTCGAGCAATAGAATCCGACCGTCGTGACATACGACGGCGATCCGCCCGCGCGCAACCCACGTTCGGCGGGCGAGCCGTCTGGCCGCTCCACATCCACGACGCCAGGCGTGCACACGAACGACGAGCCATCGACGCCTTCGACCAGCCGCGATGTGCCGGCCGGCAATATGGCGCTGATGCGCGAGCCGGTGACCTCGATATCGCCGGGTTCGAATGTATAGGCCGCGCTATTGAAGCGAATCGTTTCCCTGATGACCCACGGCTGAGCGACAGGTGGCTTCCACATAAACATGTTGTTCGAGAACCCTGGTTTGGCCACATGACGTCGGTGACATTCGAGCTGGAGCACCCGGAACGCTTAGGTATACGATTAGACGATTCGTTGTTCCGGGCCCACCTCATCGCGTTTCACGAAACAACCGAGATCCTCAGATCATGGATCTGCCCGAAATGCGTGCGGATATCCACTTTTTGACCCGCCTCGAAATCGGTTCGAACGCGGGCCCGGCTATCCTTGCGCAACACGTTTGGCCAACTGATCGTTAGCTGATTGAGACCGCTATTGACGATCTGCGCACCAGCTGGAGAGCGCAGCGAAGCCCATTCGTCCTTGAGCGTGGCCCGCGTGACCAGGTTGCCGTTCAGCTCGATCACGATCTCTCCGGCATCGGCCGCGCCCGGGATTCGCGACGTGAGATCGATCGACAGATCGAGCGGCGATGCGCAGGAAAACGTGAACGTGCGCTTGATCCCGTAGACCGCTGCATACGAGCGGCGATACCAGCGATTGCGGTCGGTCAGCTCGGTCCAGTGCGATTGCAGCAGATCGACTTCCGTGACCTCGCCGAGCGACAGGTCAGGATCGGGCGCGACCGATGCGAATTCCGGGAACGCTGTCGAGATCGCGCTCAGCAACGCCTGCTCCTTGATGATGCCCCGCGCGAGCGGGCTGTAACCGACTAGGCAGACCTCCGCGATATCGTTCTTGACGAGTTGGTCAAATGCCGGAAGCAGAACGGGTGGTGTCTTGCGCCTGTACGCCTCATACACAAGCGGAATCCCGTTTGTGACGATGTCAGGATGGAGCTCTCCCGCGCGCCGGAAGTGATAACTGCAAATCTCCGGATCCTGACCCCAGTGAGCGTTGTGGATACCCGCGAGCACGTGCGCCCATGCTTCATGTTCGGGTGCCGGCGTTGACGCTGCGTCGATCAGGTCGTCAAGATGCGCGTCCTTCCTGAACAGGATCGGCAGCAGCTTTTGCGAGGTGGCCGCCATTGCGACGCGAATGCCTTCGGACGTGTGATGACAAAAGTCCAGGTATAGGCGCCTGCCTGGAATTTCATGCTCGTAGCGGTCGCGAAACAGTTGCGGCAGATCCACGACAGTCGCGCCAACCTGAGGGGCAACGCGACGGATTACGTCCGCCACGTTCACGAAGACGCTCGGGACGACGCGCGTATCGTCGATGATGTCGCGGCTCTGGCGCAAGGTCCGGTAGGCTTCGTCATTCTGCTTGCCCAAACCCCGCTGGGTGCGAGCCAGCAGATCGAGGCTCGCCGATGACGTGCCACCGTCGAGTTCGATGGCCGTGAGGATGAATTGCCCGGCGTTTGCGAAAGCACGCTGGTCAAGTGCCTCGCTCGCGGCCTGATAGGCGCGAACCCAGTTCTGCGTGTCCTCCGCGGACATCAGCGGAACGTCGAGTGCGCCGACCGGGGCGTTCGTCCAGTCAGCCACATTGATTTCCGGAATGACGAACACTACCGGAATGCCCGATTGCTTGAGCGACGCTGCCAGTTGCGTGACAACCTGCGTCGCGAAGTGCTCGAGGTCCTGCAACTGTTTTTTCAAGAGTGTCGAGAAGCCATGCTGTTGGGCAATCAGCTCGCCGTCGGCCATGAACGCTTCCATCGACGTGTTGGCGAGCGCGCCGACACGCCAGTTGTTCCCGGCGAAGATCACGACAGCGTCCGGTTCCAGCAATGGCGTCGACGCGGCGACCTTAGATAGCCACCACGGATCGCAGTTGCTTTGGGCCAGATCCACGATTTCAACCGCTTCCGCGGACGCCCCAATCTGTTCGCCTAGCACCTGAGCCGGGCAATACACTGGATCGAAGAAGAAACCGCGTGCGACCGACTCGCCCAGCAGCACAATACGTTTCTTGTCACCCTTCTTTCCGATCCGCTCGATATCCGCACAGAAGCGCCATAGATCGACGTGCTTGCGCGCCCGGACGAATTCGCCCGTGTCTTCCTCTTCTTCCCAGATGCTGACCGACCGCTTGAGCGTTTCTTGTCCTTTCAGGTTCGCGAAATCTTCGGCGAGAGCGGCGAATGGGCCGGACCAGTGATCCGAGTTGCGCGAGTCCACTTGCTTCGAATCGTCGCCGAGAAGCTGGAGCAGAGACAGCGCAGCGTTGTCTTGCTTGAGTAATGTTGCAAACCGCCCGGCCAGTTCCTGTCGCAAAGAATTGTCTGCCATGTTGCGTGCTCCGGTAATTTATAAGAACGAGTAAACGTTGACGGACTCGGGCACTGCGCGCTTCTTCGCCGACCGCGCACCGAAGATTTCCTTGAGCTTGTCCCACGTGTCGAGCCTGAACCCGCGGTCGACGATGTAGTCGCCGATCACGAGAGCGTCGATGTCCGACACGACAAAGCACCAGATCGCATCGACTGGATCGAGCACAATCGCATCGCCGCGCATGTTGAATGACGTGTTCAGCAGGATTGGGCAATCCGTGAGCCTGTCAAACTCTGCAAGGAGCGCATGAAAGCGGGGATTGCTCTGTGCGCTGACGGTTTGAACGCGGGCGGAACCGTCTACGTGGGTGATCGCGGGCAGTGACAGTGGCGAGATGACCTGGCACGTCTCGAGCATGAATGGTGATGCGTGATCGAGATCAAAATGCTCGGCCGCTTTCGTGTCGAGCACCGCTGGCGCGAACGGGCGAAACGCTTCCCGCATCTTCACCAGTTCGTTAATGCGATCGCGCATCCCCGGTTCGCGCGGATCGGCAATGATCGAGCGTGAGCCGAGCGCGCGCGGCCCAAACTCCATGCGGCCCTGAAACCAGCCGATGACCTTGCCGCTCGCGAGACGCTTTGCGGTTTCTTTAATGAGGTTATCGGGGTTTTTCGTGCAGTCGACGATCGACGTCTCGGGAAAGATCGCAGAGACGGTCTGGCGGATGTCCTGATTCGAATAGCTCGGGCCGAGATAGACGTGGGGCATCGGCTTTAGCTCAGGGCGTTGTCCGGTGCGCCGGATATGGGCGATGGCCGCTGCGCCGAGCGAGCCGCCCGCGTCGCTTGCTGCCGGTTGGACGAACAGCTTGCTGAAGGGGCCTTCGCGCAGAATCCGGCCGTTCGCAACGCAGTTAAGTGCGACGCCGCCCGCCATACACAGATTGTCAACGGGATGGGTGTCGTGCATGTAGCGCACCTTGGCGAGCAGGATGTCCTCGAGGGACCGCTGCAGGCTCGCGGCTAGATCCATGTGGAACGTCCCCAGCTCGGATTCGGCTTCACGCGGTGGTTCGTCGAACAGATCTGCGAGCCGGTCCGAATACATGCGCTCGCCATTCAGGAAATCGAAGTATTCCATTTTCAGGCGATACTGGCCGCCGTCGCCAATCTCGATCAGCTGGTTGATCTTGTCGACATATCGCGGATTTCCGTATGGCGCGAGTCCCATTACCTTGTATTCGGCGTCGTTCACATCGAACCCGAGGTAGGCCGTGATCGTGCTGTATAACAGGCCGAGTGAATTGGGAAAGGAGACTTCCTCGAAAAGATCGATCTTGTCGTTCTTGCCAAAACCGTATGTCGTGGTCGCCCATTCGCCTACGCCGTCGACCGTCAGCAGAGCCGCCTCCGAAAAGCCGGAAAAAAAGAACGAACTAGCGGCATGCGACAGATGATGGTCAACATATTCGATCGGGCCGTCGAAACCGAGGCTCTGCCGGATATCGCGCTCAGCGCGGGCGGGATCGATCTTGAAGCGCCGTTTCGGATTCTGGATCAGGTCCGTCAGGTTGGTCGAGATCTGCCGCGAAGCCTTCTTGTACGGATCCTCGTAATACGCGATGCAGTCCACATCCCGGATGGTCGCTTTCGCCTCGCGCAGGCAGTAGCGGAACGCTCCGGTAGGAATGCCGCTGTCGTGCTTGATCTTTGAGAACCGTTCCTCCTCCGCAGCGGCAATGAGCTTTCCGTCCTTAATGATGCAGCAGGCGGAGTCATGGTAGTGCGCGGATACGCCAACAATTATGCTCATGATGTCACCCATCTCTGATGTGAATGAATCGGTTATTTGACCTAGTGCTGCCGACATCCGGGCGGGAACCCATAAGTGATCGGGTTCGAGGTAGTGCCAAAGTGAAGCCATACGAGGCAACAGCTATCCGGCGCGTTTATTTAAAGATGAAGCAGACGCCGCTGAGACGGTTTAAGCGATATTGAAGCGGCAGATCGCCCACGCTTCGCGCTAGTGCGTCATTGCAATGCGTCGAGCGCTCTTCTTAGCGAATCAAAGATGCGCGGCACGTCCTGTTCACTCGTACGCCAGTTACTAAACGCGACGCGTAGCCCCCAAGTGCCGCAGTAGAGCGTGCTCGTGATAAAGACGTCGCCAAGATCGCGCACCGCCTGAACATAGGCGTTGATGCGGGCCTCCGTCGGTTCGCGAGCTAGCGTGAAGCAGACGACATTTAGCCGGGTCAGTGCAAGGAGTCGAAGACTGCTTTCAGCATCCACCAGCACGCCGAGCGCGCGAGCGAGCCGGACGTTGCGCGCGACGATCTCCGCATGCCCCTCCCGGCCGTACGCTGCGAGCGAGAACCACGTCGCGAGTGCACGTAGCCGACGCGAATTTTCAGGCGTCAGGTGAACGAAATCGGGATTGTCGGTCGGTACGCCGAGATAGGCGGCGCTGTTTTGAAACACGCGGACCTGTAAGTCGCGCCGCCGTGTGAATTGCACAGCGGCGTCATATGGCACATTGAGCCACTTGTGCAGATCGATGCAGATCGAGTCGGCGGCGTCGAGTCCGGCGACAAGCGCAGCGTGTTCAGGGACCAGTGCAGCGAAGGCGCCGAAGGCGGCATCTACGTGAAGCCAGAACGGGTAGCGTTGTTTCAGTGCATGGATGGCGACCAGATCGTCGAAATCGACGGTGTTCACGGTACCTGCGCTTGCCACAACGATGACAGGCTCGCCATCCAGCAAGGCAAGCTCCGCTTCAAGCGCCGCGATGTCGATGGCTTCTCGTTCGGGTAGGGTGGCGACCTTACGCACCGCCTTGCGGCCGAGGCCGAGTACGGACAGAGCCTTGAAGATGCTCGAATGCGTGGTGGCAGATAGGACTGTCACCTGGCCGAGCGCGACCACTCCCTGGTCGGACACGCTCACGTTTTTTTGTTCTCCGAGCCACTCGCGTCCGAGCGCCAGGCCGACCAGGTTCGACATAGTCGCCCCCGTGACGAACACGCCTTGCTGTGCGTCGCTCAAGCCGAACAATTGCCGTAGCCAGCTGACCGCCTCGCGTTCAAGATCAGGGGCCGAACTGTCGATGCCCGCGGTCGGATTCTGATCATAAACGCTCGTGAGCCAGTCGCCCGCCAGTGACGCGGGCGTCGCGCCGCCCGTCACGAAGCCGAGATAGCGAGGACCCGCGCTGCCCGAAAATCCTGGTGCCCATCGGCTGGTGAATTCATCGAGCGCGGCATGGAGGCCGCGCCCTTCGTTGGGCAACGGCACCGGTTGGGCCGGGGGTGGCACGAGCGCGGCGGGACGGCGCTCGAGGCTGGCGAGCGCCACCACGGCGTGCCGCCACGTGTGCTCGAGCAATAGGTCGAGATTGGCGAGATCGGAAGCTAGCGTTGGATGCATGGCGAAAGTCAAAACCGAAAAGGTTCGTGAACGTGGAAACCGCGCCCCGGCACTTGGTGTCCCCAGGGCAAGGGGCGTCAGTGCAGTTGGCGATCCATGACAGAACGCGCGCCGGCGTAATACTCTTTCTCGATGCCGTAACGAATCAGGCAGCCTTCGCACAGGTCGAGGATGATGCGTGGATTCTGGCGAGCGAGCGGCAGCAGCACGCGTGCGACCAGTTGCTTACCGTGGTTCGCGTCGACCGGAACGTGCAGGTCGTGGTAGTACCTGTGTTCCTTCGGCACGTTGTGACGATCCATCCCCTTCAGCATGCGCGTGAAGCGATAGGGAACGGTCTGCTCAAGCAAGGTCAGCGCGCCGAGGAGACGCCCGACATGCTGTCGGCGCAGCGCGTACATCAACAATAGATTGCCGTTCTTGAGCGCGGAGATGGGCATGTGCACGTCGAGATCTAGGTCGCCCAGCTGCTCTTTGAAATACGGCGCCGCCCGCGTAAAGACCCGGGTGTGCATCTCGTCCACGTCGCCGAGGCCCATTTCGTCCCAGTAGTTTTCGGCGAGCGCGAGCTTCATGTCGCCGTCCATGCCGAGTTGCGATAGCGCGATGATGTCATCGAAGCGGCCGTCCACTTGTGCTTCCAGGCTGACGAATAGCGAAAGCTGGGGCAACGATGCGTCTTCGGCAAGGAAGTCGAAGAAGGGCGCGACTTCCTTGCGGTGCGTATTTCGCAGCGCGATGTACCATTCTTCGAACTGCTCCGCGTTCGCGGGAACGTCGGTGAGTTCGATCCTCGACGCTTCATAGTCGTTCCAGGCGGTTTCCAGACCGAGAATGCCCGCATAGTCGGCTGCCAGAGGGATCGTCTCGGGCGCGCTCGGCGGAGCGAGCTCTCTCAGATAGAACGCATTCAGTTGCAGTTGTCCCGCGAGCGTGTTGCAGGCGATGGCGTCATCAGTGATCAATTTGTTAGTCATACTATTCACTCCGATAATCGTCAAGTGGCTGGAGATACATGGCTTGCGGCGGACGCGATGCAGCGGCGTTAAATCCCTGCGACCGGAGCTGCTTGGCGTCGTGGTATGGCGAACGCGGGCGGGACCGGAGTGCGTAGGACGCTTGGGCTTGTGCTTACCGCGGAGAACAACGCCCGAATCCAGTCGCGTGTGCCTTGCCAGGTAAGATTGGCCACGATGCCCGCCAGTGGCGCTTCGTGCGCCGAATAGGTGACCTTGCGCGGCAACGGGGCGCCGGCGCCGAGTTCTGCCCAGCGAACCAGCGCGGGATGTCCGCGAAAGGCGTCAATTTCGCCAAGGCCCCGGTAACCGTCGTCGTCGAGGGTATGACCCGGGAACACAAACCAGCCATGCCAGCGGTCATCGATCTGCGTCGTGGGCAACGCGCGGGAAGGTTCTCCAAGCAGCAGGCGTAGTTCTTCGGACGGCAAGTGCACGCCGGTGGCATGCTCGAAGGTCGCGACGACGTCAGCACCGCCGACGCGATTGCCCACCTCTAGAAAGACCAGATCGTCGCCGCTCTCGATGGCTTCGAGGTGAAAACTGCCCTGGCGGATACCGACGGCCTTCAGCGCGGCGGCGACCCAGGCTTGCGCGCCGTCCGACATGGGGAAGTGATAGGAGCCAAGCGGCTGCCCCTTCGCATAACCCAGGCAAGTGCCGATGTAACGACTTGCCATGAGCGTGACAACTTCGCCGTTCGCGACGAGACCGTCGAAATGCAGGATATCGCCGCTGACGAACTCCTCGATCTCGTATGCATCGACGGACTGCGCGTGACTGTCGAGGCGGGAGACCCCTGACGTGCGCTTCGCCAGGGCACGGGTCACGTCGTCGAGTGCATCGAAGATCACCACGTCCTCGCTCGACGCGCCGCTCAGCGGTTTGAGCACCGTGCGGCCCTGCCAGTTGGCGGCATGTGGGGAGTCCAGAAAATCAGCGAGCCCGGTGAAGCGTGGCACCCGTAGACCGGCCTCCCGCACGACAGACTTCATTGCGACCTTGTCGCGCACGAGAATGACTTCGGCTGTCGTTGGCCCTACCACAGCTAGCCATTCGCGCAAGCGCGCGGCGTCAAGCAGATCGTATTCGGACAGCGCGATCACACGCTCGAAGGTGCGCGGCTCACGCGAGAGCCACGCGAACGCTTCGTCGAAGGTACTCGCTTCGCCCGGCCGCTCGACAGCTTCGTGGCGCAAGCCGCGAGGCAGCGTGGCAAGCAGGGCTGCTGTGCCGAAATAAGTGACCTCGTGCGCGTCGTGATCAATGCCCCTTGCATATTCAATCCGCGGATACGGCACACGGTGTAGAACGAGTATTTTCATCGACAAGCTCCGTTGTTTAGACAGCGACGAAAGGAGAGTGATCGGTCGCGGATATCTCCGTTGCAGGCAGATCGAACACATCCGGCATCTCGGTCACCAGTGACAGCCAAGTGGCACGTACCACGGCTACCGCGCTGCCAATATCGATCGTGTCGCTGTCAAGGACAAAGCAAGCTTGCGCGGCGAAATCGGAGTTGTCGCGTGGTATGGCGGGGATAAAGTGCGTGTCCTTGGCGAGCCAGGAAAACTCCAGGCGCCTCATCGATTCAGCGCCGAGCAATGCAGCCGCACGCGCGAGCGTTCGGTCGAACAGGGCCACGCCTTGCGCACTGTCAGGCGGCGTAAACACGCAATTGAATGGCACGCCGAGCATGACTGTCGCTGCTTGCCGCGCAGCCGGCACTAACGCAGGCTCTCGGAACACGCCGAACGCGGCATCGACCCAGAGTGCATAGAAATCCACGCCGTAGACATCCGCGGCGATTGTCCAGATCTTCATTCCGGCCGGCCGCCGGTTCGGCTCGATGACGGCCGCCTGAAGCCCTGCGTCGTCGAGCTTGATCTCATTGTGAAACGGGCCGTGGCATTGTCCAACCAGCATGTTGGCGAGCCGCCCGGTTCGGACGAGAGTCGCGCGCTCAGTTGCGTTGATGCGAGCGGGCAGAATTTGTGCAACTTCGACTGGATAGCACCCGCTTGCACTAACTTTCTCCGTGATGAATTCGGTCGCGCCGACGCCATCGAAAGAAAACTCCCGCCTGAACGGAATTAACGCTTCGCAGATCGCACCGTGGTTCAGGTACGGCTCAACGGCTGAAAAGCCGGCCCGGAAAGTGTCCCCCGAGCTGTCGCCCGGCTTTACAATGACGACGCCGCGATTATTGCCTTCGCAGGACGGCTTCACGACGAAACCGTCCGGGTGCATCGTTGCGAAGCGCTGCAGATCGTCGACTGAGGACACTTCAATGTACTCAGGCACCATTACGTACTGCGATGCAAGCAAGTCGCGGATGCGCGCCTCGCTGATCCGGTAATCGCGCTTGCTGAACGCACCCGCAGCGAGTGTGGCCGAATCGACCGGTAAGCATAGGCGCTCGAGCAGTTCGGCGCCGCGCTGAACCGCGTTGTCGGAGAACACCAGGCCGGCTTTTAGCCCGTTGCGCCAAGGCTTGAGGCAGCCGAGCGCGGCGTCGACAAAGCCGTCGGCAAGTGGGTCGAGATCGATCAGATGGTCGCACAGCTGCGCGTCGGCTGCAGTTGGATTCGGACGGATCAATATCGTATGAGCGCCGTGCCGTTCGCGCGCGTAACGGGCGATATGTGTGACATCGGAAATTCTCGACAGGTTGTAGTCGACGATCAGCAGAAAACGGGCATGTGCATTCATGATTTACGCTTCCAACGCTATGGAGCTGGTTTGATAATGCACATCGATGGCGCTAGCGGATGCCTCGAGCAAACCGGACAGCTCCGCGTCGCGCTCCTCCAGCGTCATCTCCCAGAGCAGTTGTCCGAGAAACACCTCGCGCGACGCTTCGACGACGACATCACCCGGCTTGAGCAACACCTGCTTGATGGCTGGGGCACGCGCGACAGGCCGGATCTCGATGCTGTCGATTAGTCCAGGGGACGCGAAATAGACGCGAAAGAACGTGGCACGTGCGGTCGGCGGCGTGCCGTCGACGGAATAGGCGAGGCGGGTCAGGGTATCCTTCAACGGCGCGTGCGCGTGCTCGGAGGTTTGCTGGAGCAAGAGGTCGAGCCACAGTTCGAGTACGCCTGCTTCACCGTTCAGCGCTTTCACGCTGTGCGAAATGAGACTTCCGCCGACGCGCGGATTGATCTCGATCAGCTCCCAGCATTTGCCGTCAAAGCGCGCCTCGACGTGGTAACAGCCCCAATCGAGCGCTAGATGATTGAACACCGCGCGCAACCATGCTATGCCCGCCGCGACCTCGGATGCCGCTAGCGACGCAGGTGGGCTGGTGCAACTGTTTTCGAGCACGGCGTCCCGCGTTTCGGTGAGTTCGCACTTCTCATGAATACCCACGACGAACGCTTGGCGTTCTGCCACCAGCACTTCGAAGCTGAATTCCGTGCCGGCCACGTAGTTCTCGGCGAGGAACTTCACGTGGTGACCGAGTGCCGACGAGTAGATCGTGTCCTCTTGCGCCCGCCTCGCGATAGCGTCGAGCGCGGACCATGTTGTGTCCTGCGACAGACGGAATGCGCCGTAGGAAGCGATGCCTTGCACCGGCTTGATAAAATACGCAACACCATCGCGTTTCAGTTCGTCGAGTACATCGGGGGTGACGAGCCGAGCGTCAATGCCGGACAATCCCGCTCTGCGCAATTCATTGCGCACGAACAGCTTGTTACGTAGGCTGTCCGCGCGCTGCGCCGCCAGATCGCTGACGCCGAGCAGCGCATTCGCATGAGCCATCAACACTCGGTACCCCTCCCAGACGCTGATACACGCCTTGACGGTGTATCCCGACGCGCGCAACGAAGCGAGGGCATGGGCGACGTCGTCTTCATCGAGCACGTGCGAGTCGCTCGACAGAACAGCTTCAGCGCTTTCCCGCAGCATCTGCAGCCGATTTTCGCTGTGCTCGGCAAGCGGCTTCGAGCTCAGCACAAAAGGTTGCAGGTCGCGTGCGCGGATTGCCGCAATCAGATCTTCTGCGAACGAGAAGCCGCAGTGACTCAGTATGAGGACGCCATCGAATGTCATCGCTAGGTCTCCTTATTATTAAGCGGCCGCCTGAAGGTGCGGTTCGATCTTGTCTTCGTAGAGCTCCTTGAAGTAGAGCGCCAGTACGGTCTGATGCTCCTTCAGGTAGCGTTTCAATGACTCGATGTCCTGTTCGTTGCGCAGCAGGTAGCGTATTGCCTGCCAGACTTCGCCCGGATGGTCGTCGTTGATATCAGTATGCGAGTGTGCAACCTGGCCCGTGATGTTGTTTTCGCCAACCGATTCCTTGAGCGCCTTGATTTTGCGCGGCTCAAGCTTCACGTTGACGTACTCCACGAGGTACGAGTAGGACACCACGCCGAGCGGCCCCTCGTGATCGAGCAGGTAGGAGAAGAAACCGGTCAGGAGCTTGGTCGAGAGGTACGGTTCCGTGGCGAGGAATTGCTCGCGCGTGACACCCGCGCGCTCCAGATCGTGAATGAACAGCTCGTCGTGGAGCATCTCCTCGCGCTCGTAGTTCGCCCAGATCTGAGCGGCTTCTCGGCTTTGCTTGGCGATCTCCGCGAGCGCCTTTGATTCCGACACACGCAGCAGACGAATGCGCCAGGCCGTTTCTATAAGGTGGCGCTGGTAATACTGGGAATCCACCTTTTTCCCTTCCAGGTGGGCTGCGTAAGGCACTGTTTCATACCAGTTTTCGATTTGCGTATCGATAATAGAATCGATTTTCTGTCGAAGATCGGTCGAATCCTGCGAGTTAAGGAAGGGCGTACGTGTTCCAAAACCAACGTTTTTTACGCGATTGCTCATGATCCTATCCTTTCTGGATTGGGTTAATAAACAACATAGGAAGGGCACAGCGGTTCTGATGAATCAGGAGTTTCTTGCAGCTGCTCGAATTGTTGCTATTCCGTTAACCCGACATTGACATGCCAACCTGAAGGAGTCTCCTGAATAGCCAAGCATATCGAGAAATGATGCTTCTTCTTCCGTCTTGTTGCCAAGGCACGCCACACCGTCTATCACTTCGATGACGCAAGCACCACAAGCGCCAACTTTGCAGCCAAATGGAATCGACTCTTGTCCATATAGTTCAAATTCAAGATCGGTCAATGAGCTTCCTTTCGACAACATCACTTCGATACCCTGCGGCATGAGCTTGACGGTAGGCATGGTGGATTCCGGATTGATTGATGTCGAATAAAGCGAGTTAGCGCATTATTGTTATTAATATAATTAATTCACCCATCAAAATAGATAGGCGCCTCTGGGCGAGATGATACTAAGCAATGCTAAGATAATATGACAAATACCAATCTTGCATTTAGCTTTCGAGACAGATGTGTTTCTGTGCTCCTCTCAGTCTAGCTTTATATGCTGCGTTTCTTGTTATTGTTGAGTATCTAGTTTCAAATAGCAACCTCTTATTTAAGATTTTTAGGAGTCAATCGACGTCTTGTTGTTGAAATTGATGTCAATGCGAGAAGTCGACCCATTTTGGAGCAACTGCTTCATTTTGCATCAGGGAAATTCGAAAAAACGTATGCAATAACGGCATACTGGCTGACCAAATACCGCTATTAGCCGCTATGAGTAATACAAGGTAAGGAATATCGGTAACTCAATTCTCGCTCGCTCAAAGTGTATTTTTACTTTCGTTCGAGAGCGCTCATGGATATCACTTTTAGCGAATTTATTATTGGATATGTAGTTTCAAATAGCAACCAGTTATTTGTGAAGTTTTTGTGACAAAAAATATGTCATCTAACTCAAATCGACGTTGAGACAGAAATCCAAATGTGTTGCTGATGGTGGATCGCTATGAGGGTTGATCGACAACGATCGATAACAACAGTTGCTATGCGATCGATAAATTGACGCAGGTACGCTTATCCCGGCTCGTGCACACGCGTGTAACGCGACCGCATCGGACGGCAGCATTTCTGAGGGGCATTCAGGATGGTTTCGGAATACGCGCCGCAACGGCGGAAGATGGGGAACGGAATTGAGCAGACGGGCAGGTCGTGATCGACCTGCCGCACGCGGCAATCTGAAAAATGTGGTCGTGACAGCGGCAGGTACAGGATTTCTTGACGGGGGATTACGACTGGCGGATTTTCCTAATCGCCTCCAACCACGATGGGAGAAAAATCGGCAAGAAATGACATTGCAGTTGTGAGTCAAGTAAACGGACCGGCGATGCGATCCGAGGCAGCGGGGCGGTTCATCAGGTTGGAACGCCGCGCTTCGGTGCGGAGTATTCAGTAGCCCGCTTTGCCCGCGTCTGCATCAATACAGAACCGACGCGGAGCCGTCGGCTGGTCGACGACATCGCTCACGACCCAGCCCACAAGCCTTTTGACGAAATGCCATCACGTGGGCCGGGCTTTGGGATCCGAGTCATATATCTCTCCATCTCTGGATTCTCCGGAACGTGGACGTCTACTTCTTCCAGCCGGCTTCACTAGCGTATCAGCCGGTCCCAGCAGCCGTCCGTCTTGTGAACGAAGCTCCAGTCGCTTAACGAGCCGCCCTTGCTTCCGATCAACTAAACGCACATGAGACTCGTGAGGCTCAAAAAAATAATCCTCGCCCCACTGTCTTAGTGCCACTAGAAGCGGGAAGAGCCCGTTCCCTTTTTCAGTCAACACGTACTGCTGATACGCGCTGCCGTCGGATGCCGGGACCGTCTCGAGAATGCCATGCTCGACCAGGTTGCGAAGCCGCGTCGTCAGGATGTTTTTGGCGAGACCGAGACTCTTCTGAAACTCGCCGAAGCGATGCAGCCCGTCGAAGACATCGCGAATGATAAGGAGCGACCACCAGTCTCCGATTGCATCCAAGGGCCTTGCTATAGCGCAAGGCGCTTCCTTGTGGCTCGTCCGCTTCACCATCGCGGTCCTCCAGTTTTACCTTAATGCCGGTCCAGCTTCTTGAGATCGAACACGGTGCGCAGACGTGACGTTTGGCATCGTAATTTGATCTTGATCGAAGTTGCGGGACCAAGAGCGCCCCGCAACTTCGAACGATAAGTCACACGAAAAAGCAAAGCATGTGGTTCCATTATAAAACTTCTTTTGAGTCGGAACAATCGAATTCCTACGCGTCCTATTTAAAATCACGTGACGGCGTCGCCCCCCCGGTCTCCCCGCGCATTTCGGGGCCAACAGTTCGATCTGCGAGTGCTAGCTTAGCTGGAAATCATGGAACCGGATCCACACCAGTAGCTGATTACGATCCGGTTGTTCGTTGGTTTGGCGAACAAACGCGCGTCTCCTCGTCGGGAACCGGAGCCCCTGCACTTCGACAAAGTCGGACACATAGTGTGCGACTCGCGTGCCACCCGATACATCGATGTGGTAGTCCTGGCGCCGCTGTAGGAGGTCTGGACCGAAGTAGAAATTCTGCTCGGCACTATGGCTCGCGATTGCGGATGGGAAGATGACGTTTAACACCCGCCACACCTCGCCATCTTCGTACCACGGCGCGATTTCCTTAACCTGGACGCCAGGCAGCGTAAGCGAGAACGGAGAGGCCAAGTAGGTCCACAATGCATAACCGTTGAAATATGCTTGGTGAAGTACGTCCCAGTAACCGTGTTGTCCGTAGCCTGCGAAAGCGGCTCGGGGGTCAATCAGTTCTCCCACAATCTGGTGGTCGTCGTTTTCGATCGCCACGCGATTTGGGACGAACGTCATCCGATGATCTGGGGCATCGTATGGAGCGATACGCGTCCATTCTTCGCTAGTCCTGATCGTGACGTTACTTGGCGCGCGGGTTTCAAGGATACCTTTTGACGCCCAGAAATTACCACCTGTCTCGCTTTTTACGTTCAGTTCCGCAAAGGAGTTCCAGCGGTCGAGGCCGCCGTAGGCATTCAGGACTTTTTTCAAAAGATCATTCATTAGACACCCCGCGGGATAGGAGAAGCTTGCGATTTGGTTTCCATACAACAGTGCCGATAGATAGAGTCGGTAACTGGCAACGTAGATCTTGATCGTCCTTGGCCCTTCGGCGAGTTGAGTCGTACGCACAAACCTGACCGCGCGTTGTCGCCACAAAATCGCCCGGATCTTTTCAAAAAATGCTCGATCGCAAAGCGTCACGCCTCTGTCGAGGCGCAAGCATCAGGTGCCGGCATATCACTGGGCCTTTTTGCCACCAAAAATCATGAAACTGATCGCACCCAAAGCCCAAACACCAACGCCGCCGTATAGCATTACCCACCCAAAACCATGCACTAATGCTGCATGAACTACGGATCCAGATGCGTCAACATTGAGTAATTCCGGGAAGCTTTGGCCAAGAGATTCGAGGTTTCCTGCAGCTATGTTCTCTGCCAAAGATCGCAGATGCACGACATTGAAAGAACCAGGTAAAGATTTTTCCAGATAATAGATAATTCCTGTTAGCAAGATGAATCCCATTGCGGCGATGTTGATGGCGAGGGTAATTAATCGTGCGCTTATGTCCATTCCGGAAGCCATGCCTGCTCGGTTAGACGGAACCGAGCCCGTGGTTGTATTTGTTACGGGCGTGTTGGTCAAGCCCAGTCCGATACCCGCAATCAAAGAACCCGGCAGCATAGTCAATCCACTGGCGTGTGCAAAGCTTGAGCCGTACCACATTAAAATAAAACCCAGGCCGATTGTGAACATACCCAAGGGGATAATCGTACCAGGTTGATATCGATGCGAAAGACGTTCTGCCAAGGGAGGAATCACCAAGGTGGGAAGCGTATAAGCCAACAGCGAAAGTCCAGTAGTGACAATATCGTAATGGAGAGCGCTTTGATAAAATATTGGCAAGAAAATAATGAATGGCCAAAAACTGAAATTCATGCCGATTGAGCCCATGATGGCGCCTGAAAACTTTCGTATCCTGAATACCGAAAAATCGAACATAGGATGGGGATTGACCTGTTCCACAAAAAGGAACACGACGAAGCTGACCAAAGTGGCGACAATGGTGAAGATGGCAACATGACTGGTAAAGCCGAGTTCCGATCCTTGCGTAATGAAGTATGTTAAGCCAAAAACAGTCAGCGAAAGAGTTGCCATGCCAAGAATATCAAGCTTTTTCGCATCGGGGTCATTAGACTCTTCCACACTACTAAAAACCAGAGCCAGGGTGAGAAGGGTTAGCGGAACGTGAATTAAGAAAACCCATTGCCAACCGGATAGTGCAGCGATCACGCCACCGATGATAGGCCCAAAACCCAAGCCGAAACCCAGGAAAATTCCCCATATACCAAAGGCCTTCATTCGTTCTGGCCCCGCTTTAAACTGATTTGAAAGAATCGCGATCAGACAAATAAACATCGAACCACCACCCATGCCCTGAATAAACCTGCCGGCAATCAACAACGGCGTACTTTCCGTCAGCCCACAAATCAGGGACGCCAAACCGAACACGATCAGGCTGATGACGAAAATAAGTCGCCTACCATACCGGTCTGCCAGAGTTCCAGCCGCCATTAGCACAGTCGTACAGGCGATGGTGTACGCATTCATGATCCATTGAAGGTCTTTGAAATCGGCATGCAGTACTCTTTCGAGGGTCGATAGTATTACGGGCACACTGGAAATTTCCAGGGCAAACATCAGTTGGGCCAAGCAGATAGCCACCAATGCAATGGTGTTTTTGCCGGAGCGGGAATAAGAGAGGTCCATTGGTCATTTTTCCAAGTTTGATATTAACAAGCAGACGGCGCCAACAACCGGTATTGATTTCTGCTGTGCAGGGATTTAGTGCAACCAGCAATGCTGGTAATAGAGAGCGAACCGTTCGACCTGTTCACGCATTGATGAAATCGTTGCGAGTACCTGGAGCGCGCGAGCGCCGATGACACCATCCACGCGGGAAAAGGAGAATCTCCGGCCGAAGCTCACGATGCGCAGTTGAGCACAATCGACGTTTGCGTTTGCGATGCCGCCGGAATCCACCGGGAACGGCAAGATGACGCGCCTGACGATCAGCGGTGCTTCTTTCCCCAAGACAGTGAGGCACGTCCAGCGCTGCAATCCGGCCGTGGCCGGCCAAGTGGAGTTGTGCACCACCACGGGTTTGATCTGGCTGGGCATGACTTGATCTCATTCAAGTGGTTGTAAAATGAAACTATGTGAATCGTAGTCAAAGAAGTCTCAATTTGCAACCATGTTTTTGTCATGGATATTCTGTGCACTGGCTGCGATGCGTGAGAAGTTGTTGAATGCACGGATTCCCGACCCGGGATGGAAGTGGTGCGCGACCCGACACGAGCAGCGCCGTTAGTCATCTTTACGTCAACAAACACGTTCCCCACTGGAAGAGCTTAGGCGGGTGTGGAAGGTATTCTCACGTTGTTGAAGGGCATGCCAACGAAAACGTAAGTAGTCCTAATTTATGCGGAGAGGCGATCTACGATTGGTTTTCCCGTTACGGTCTTCCGTGTCTCGAGGTGTTGTCGAAAAAATCGATCTCAAGCCCGAGGGCAGGCGATCTGCCATGATCCGCAGTGCGTTCACCTGCAGAAAAGCCGATGCCGTATAAACACAACGAAAGCCGCCGTCACAAGATCGAAAAAGCCCGTTGCAAAGTAACCAACTGGCCTGAATATAACAAAGCTCTGCGCCAGCGTGGCGATATCGCGATCTGGTTCACCGAAGAGGCAGTCGCTGTCGTCAGAACGTCCGGTGCTGTTCATTCCGTACACGGGCTCCTTTCTCGATGTGGGCGAGCGATCAATCGTCGCCTGGGACGAGAGCTGCTAAACCGCACGCCGTTCCCCTCCCAGTGCAATCTTCGGTTCGTACGCAGATCGGCAATCGGGTGATGTGCATTTATGCGGACTTGCCCTCGGCCCCACGAAAATTAGCCTTTACGGGATTGGCAATCTGCGCATCCACGAAATCCGCCCATAATTGCATGATGCGTTTCCGTTCCTGCGCATAGCCAGCCCGGTTGTAGACCCCCCGCACGCCTTTGATCGAGTGCGCGAGGGCCGTTTCGATGGCATCCGACGAACACCCCATCTCATGCAGGTGAGTCGAGGCCGTGCGCCGGAAATCGTGCAGCACGAAATCCGCTACATCCAGCTTCAGGACATCGACGGCAACGTTCAGCGCAGCGCGGGAGACCGCGCGCGGCTCCCGGCTTCTAGGCGAGGGGAACACGTAGCCTTCGCCTCCGGTTAGCTTCTCCAACTCCCGCAGGATGGCGACGGCTTGCGTCGGCAGATAGACCCAATGCTCCTTAGACTTTTTCATGCGGCCCGCCGGTATGCGCCACACAGCCTCTTTCAGATCGAACTCCGACCACTGCGCCGAGGTTAGTTCGGTTTTCCGCACCATCGTGAGCATGAGCAAGTGCAGCGCCAGTTTCAACTCATGGCGCATGTTCGAGCGGTAGATCGCCCGCAGGATCGTGCCTATCTCGTCGGGAGACAGGACGCGCGTGCGACTTGATTGCGTCGCAACGTACTTGGCCTCGACCGCCGCAGCCGGGTTGGTTGTCATCATTCGGCGAAAGACGGCGTATGCGAACATTCTTTTAAGCAGATTGCGAACTGTTAAGGCCATCTGCGGAGCCCCCCGCGCTTTGATGCGGTCGGTGATCGCCAGCACGTCTAAGGCGGTGACTTCGGACAGCGGCTTGTTGCCGATGGCGGGGTAAATGTCCTTGTCCAGGGCTCGCGTGATGGTCCGCTGATACCCGGATGACATATGCGCGACCCTCTCGGTGTAGTAAGCGGCTCCGAACAACCGAACGGTATCGAGCCGGATCACGGTTCCCCGGTCTTCTCGGGCCGTCTCAACGGGAGACTTGCCGCTTTCCACAATCTTGGCGTACTTGCGCGCTCTTTCACGCGCTTCCGATAAACTGATGGCGGGGTAGTCGCCTATGGTTGTCATCGGCTGTTGCTTGCCGTGGAGGGAGTAGCGGTAGCGCCAGACTTTAGACCCCGAAGTTAGCACTTCGAGAACGAGACCCCCGCCGTCTGACACCAGATAGCGTGCCACCTTGGACTTGAGGGCTTTAACGCGAGTGTCCGTAAGGGCCGTAGCGAGTTTGGGCATAGTTTTATGTACACAAGGACAACCTCAAGGGCGGTTTGTAGTCGAAACGGTGTACTAAAAAGGAGCGGAAGTCAATGGATGGTAACGGATGCGCCAAGACTTGAAAGCCTTTACCTGCCTGGCCTCCAGCCGTGTATGTGGATGCTATTGGATTCATCGTTAGTCGGGCCTACATTCCATCACAAGAGCGCAGAAGATCATGACAAACGACCGGACTCAAGCCAGCCATTCCACGCCTGCCAACAACTTCCCGACGGAGTCTTTTGACGACCCCGTGGCCGCGGTCGCGCGGGTATCGGCAATCTACGAAGCCAACACCTCTTTCCTGCGCGATGCCTTTGCGCGTTATAGGAAGAGCGAACCTTTTTCACATCGCGTGCGGGCGTGTTATCCGTTTGTGCGCGTGCGTACCGAGTTGAATACGCAAATCGACTCACGCCGCTCATATGGTTTTGTCGCGGGGCCGGGCATTTTCGAAACCACCCTGACGCGGCCGGATTTATTCGGCCATTATTATCGCGAGCAATTGCGGCTTCTTACCAAGAATCACCACGTAGGGATTGAAGTGGGTGTGTCGGCGCAACCGGTGCCCATTCACTTTGCGTTTGCAGAGGGCATTCACCTGGAAGGCGACCTGGATCGGGACCGGCTGCTTGCCATGCGCAATATCTTCGATATGCCCGATCTCGCGCTGCTCGACGACCGCATTGTGAACGGCACCTACGAACCGGGTCCGGGCGAACCGCATCCGCTTGCGTTGTTCACGGCGGCGCGGGTGGACTTTTCTTTGCATCGGCTGAAGCATTACACCGCGACTTCGCCCACGCATTTCCAGAACTACGTGCTTTATACGAACTACCAGTTTTATATCGATGAGTTCGTGAAGCTCGGACGCCGGATCATGTCGCGCGCGGACGATGAAGAAACGCGGGCGTATAGAAGCGAATACATGTCGTTCGTGGAACCCGGCGACGTGATTACGGGCAACGAGAATCTTGGCGATTCGCAAGAGGAACAACAGGGCGTCGCCCCTGCGCGCCTGCCACAAATGCCCGCCTATCATTTGAAACGTGCCGATGGCAGCGGCATCACGATGGTGAATATCGGCGTGGGTCCGTCGAATGCAAAGACCATCACGGACCATATAGCAGTACTTCGGCCGCATGCGTGGATCATGCTCGGGCATTGCGCGGGATTGAGGAATACGCAACGTCTTGGCGACTATGTTCTGGCGCACGGTTATGTGCGCGAAGACCATGTGCTCGACGCCGACCTGCCGCTATGGATTCCTATTCCCGCATTGGCCGAAGTTCAGGTAGCGCTTGAAAAAGCCGTCGCGCAAGTGACGAAACTCGAAGGCGTGGATCTGAAGCACGTGATGCGCACGGGGACCGTGGCGAGCGTGGATAACCGTAACTGGGAGTTACGCGATCATCGCGAGCCGGTGCAGCGTTTGTCGCAAAGCCGGGCCATTGCGCTCGATATGGAAAGCGCCACTATTGCCGCCAATGGATTCCGCTTCCGTGTGCCCTATGGAACCCTGCTCTGTGTCTCCGATAAACCTCTGCACGGCGAATTGAAATTGCCCGGCATGGCGGACCAGTTTTATCGCGCGCAAGTGGATCAGCACTTGCAGATCGGCGTGAAGGCGATGGAGTTGCTGCGCATGAACGGGCTATCGAAACTGCATAGCCGGAAGTTACGAGGTTTTGCGGAAGTGGCATTCCAATAACGCAGAAAGCGGCTCCGAAAGGAGCCGCTCATCAAGCGATCACGCCATCAAACCATCACAGATAAAACATCCGGTCTTCGTCCGACTTGCCTTCGGCCGGTTGTTCTTCGGCTGTCTCGCGGTCTTCGTAGAACTGCAGCACCGCTTCCAGCACCTGGTCCGGGTCGTCGATAACCTGCATCAGGCCGAGATCCTTCTCGCTGATCACGCCGGTCGGAACCAGCGTGTTGCGGAACCACGAGAGCAGGCCTTCCCAGAATTCGGCGCCGACCAGCACAATGGGCACATGCCGCGACTTCTTGGTCTGGATCAGCGTCAGCACTTCAGCCATTTCATCCAGCGTACCAAAGCCGCCCGGCATCACGACCACGGCATCCGAGTTCTTCACGAACGTGACTTTGCGCGTGAAGAAGTGCCGGAAGCGCAGCGAGATGTCCTGCCACTGATTGCCCGATTGCTCATGCGGCAATTCAATGTTCAGCCCCACCGACGGCGATTTGCCCGCATGCGCGCCCTTGTTGGCCGCTTCCATGATGCCGGGGCCACCGCCGGAGATGACAGCGAAACCCGCGTCAGAGAATTTTTGCGCGATTTCTATGGTGAGCTGGTAATACGGCGACTCCGGTTTCAGGCGCGCCGAACCATAGATGCTGATAGCAGGGCGGATCTCCGACAGGTACTCGGTCGCCTCGATAAACTCTGCCATAATCGTGAACATCTGCCACGATGCGCGGGCCTTCTTGGCCGTCGCGCGCTCTTGATCTGCGAGCGATCGCAGACTCGGAATCACTTTTCTTTTGTTCATAATGCCTGAAGAACTTAATCTTGAAGGTAAGACCCTGCTATTGGTCGACGGATCCAGCTATCTCTATCGGGCCTACCACGCCATGCCGGATTTGCGCGGCCCTGACGGCGGTCCAACGGGCGCGCTGTACGGAATGATCAACATGCTGCGGCGTCTGCGAAAGGACATCAATGCAGAGTATAGCGCGTGCGTATTTGATGCCAAAGGCAAGACATTTCGTGACGACTGGTACGCGGATTACAAGGCCAACCGGCCGTCCATGCCCGACGACCTCTCGAAACAGATAGAACCCATCCACGTGACCGTGCGCGCGCTCGGCTGGCCGCTCGTGATGATCGACGGCGTGGAGGCCGACGACGTGATCGGGACGCTTGCGGTGGCCGCCGAAAAGCGCGGCATGAAGGTGGTCGTGTCGACCGGGGACAAGGATCTGGCGCAGCTTGTGACGGATCATGTCACCCTCATCAATACGATGACCAACGAGACGCTCGATCGCGCCGGGGTGCTGAATAAGTTCGGCGTGCCGCCGGAGCGGATCGTCGACTATCTCTCGCTCATCGGCGATACGGTCGATAACGTACCGGGTGTCGAAAAGTGCGGGCCGAAGACGGCATTGAAGTGGCTCGCGCAATACGAAACCCTCGATGGCATCGTGGCACATGCCGACGAAATAAAAGGTGCGGTGGGAGACAATCTGCGCAAGGCTTTGCCCTTCCTCCCCATGGCGAAAAAGCTCGTTACCGTACATACGGAATGCGACCTGACGGCGCAGATCGCGTCGATCGACGAAACGTTACCGGCACGTCCCGAGGCGCGCGACGAATTGCGCGACCTGTTCACACGCCACGGTTTCAAGACCTGGCTGCGCGAAGTGGAAATTGCGGACGCGGTGGAGGGTCCGGTTGACACGCCGCCCGCACCGGCCACCGAGATCGAACGGCATTACGACACCGTGCAGACGTGGGAGCAATTCGACGAATGGCTTGCGCGCATCAATGCCGCCGAGCTGACTTCCTTCGATACTGAAACCACCTCGCTCGACCCTATGGTCGCGCAACTGGTCGGGTTGTCGGTGTCGGTCGAGCCGGGTCATGCCGCTTATATTCCGGTCGCGCATCGCGGACCGGACGCGCCTGTGCAACTCCCGCGCGACGAAGTCCTGCAAAAGCTTAAATCGTGGCTGGAAGATCCGTCGAAGAAGAAGGTCGGCCAGCATCTGAAATACGACGAGCAAGTGCTGGCGAACTACGGCATCGAAATGAATGGTGTCCAGCACGACACGTTGTTGCAATCGTATGTGCTGGAATCGCACCGGCCGCACGACATGGACAACCTTGCGCTGCGACATTTGGGCGCGAAAACCATCAAATATGAAGAGGTGGCCGGCAAGGGTGCATCGCAGATCGGCTTCGACGAAGTCGCGCTGGACCAGGCCGCGCCCTACGCCGCGGAAGACGCGGACATCACCTTGCGGCTGCATCAGGCGCTGTATCCCCAACTCGCCGATGAAGCACAATTGCTCAGTGTGTATCGCGACATTGAAATGCCGACTTCACGCGTGCTGCGCAAGATGGAGCGCAATGGCGTGCTGATCGACGGCGAGTTGCTGCGGGTGCAAAGCGGTCAGATTGCGACGCGCTTGATTCAGCTCGAAGCCGAGGCGTACCTGCTCGCGGGCGGCGAATTCAATCTCGGTTCGCCGAAGCAGATTGGCCAGATTTTCTTCGAGAAGCTGCAATTGCCGGTGGTCAAGAAGACCCCGAGCGGCGCGCCTTCCACCGACGAAGAAGTGCTGCAGAAGCTGGCTGAAGACTATCCGCTGCCGAAGATCCTGCTGGAACATCGCGGGTTGTCGAAGCTGAAGTCGACTTATACGGACAAGCTGCCGCGCATGGTCAATGCGAAAACCGGCCGCGTGCATACGAACTATGCACAGGCCGTGGCGGTGACGGGACGCTTGTCGTCGAATGAGCCGAACTTGCAGAACATCCCCGTGCGGACCGCTGAAGGCCGGCGGATTCGCGAGGCGTTCATCGCGCCGCCGGGCAGCAAGATTGTTTCGGCGGATTACTCGCAGATCGAGTTGCGGATCATGGCGCATATTTCCGGCGACTCATCGCTCATGCGCTCGTTTGCCGAGGGCGAGGACGTGCATCGGGCGACCGCCTCGGAGATTTTCGGCGTTACGCCGATCGAGGTATCGAGCGACCAGCGGCGTATCGCGAAGGTCATCAACTTTGGGTTGATCTACGGCATGAGCGCGTTTGGGCTGGCATCGAATATCGGCATTTCGCGCGACGCGGCTAAGCTTTATATCGACCGGTATTTCCAGCGTTATCCGGGGGTCGCCAACTATATGGACGAAACCCGCTCGAAAGCGAAGCGCGACGGATTTGTCGAGACGGTGTTCGGGCGGCGCCTGTGGCTGCCCGAGATCAACGGCGGCAGCGGACCGCGCCGGCAAGGCGCTGAACGCGCCGCGATCAACGCGCCGATGCAAGGCACCGCGGCCGACCTGATCAAGCTTTCGATGATCGCTGTGCAGGACTGGCTGGAAGCCTCGAAGATAGAGGCCAAGATGATCATGCAGGTCCACGACGAACTTGTGCTCGAAGTGCCCGAAGCCGAGTTGCCGGAAGTCCGCAAGCGCTTGCCCGAACTGATGTGCGGCGTCGCGAAGCTGAAGGTTCCGCTGGTGGCGGAAGTGGGCGTGGGTAATAACTGGGAAGAAGCACACTGAGGGCGCACTGAGCGCGATGAGCGGCCTGCCCAGCGAGTTTTAATGATGTCATAGGGAGTTTTAATGCATCGCTTCATCATCGTCGGCGGCGGCGCGGGGGGGCTTGAACTGGCCACGCGGCTCGGAGACAAGTTCGGCAACGCCGGCGGCAAGCGCGCGCCGCGCGCGCAGGTCACGCTCGTCGACCGGAATTCCACGCATATCTGGAAGCCTTTGCTGCATGAAGTCGCAGCCGGCAGCCTGGACCCGTTCTCGCAGGAATTGCCGTATGCGGCGCAGGCGCGCTGGCATGGTTTCGAGTTCCAGCAGGGTGATTTGCTGGGCATCGACCGGACTGCAAAACGGGTAACGCTCGGTCCTCTTCTCGACGACGAAGCCGGCGAGTTGATGCCGCAACGCGATCTGGAATACGACACGCTGATCGTTGCAATCGGCAGCACGACGGCTTTTTTCGGCGTTCAAGGGGCGCAAGAAAATTCGCTCGCCCTCGATACCGTCGCTCAAGCCGAACTGTTCCGCAAACGGCTGATCGCGGCGTGTATTCGCGCTGAATACCGTGCGCCGGAACCGGGTGCGCCGAGCGCCGATGTCGATGCCGCTGGTCAAAGGCAGCCGCGAATTCAGGTCGCCATCGTCGGCGGCGGGGCGACTGGCGTGGAGTTATCGGCGGAATTGCGCAATACGGCGCAAGTGCTGCACGCTTACGGGCTGCACAAACTGGATCCGAAACACGATATCGGCATTGTGCTGATCGAAGCGGGGCCGCGGATTCTGCCGGCATTGCCAGAGCGCGTGTCTACCGCGACCGCCGAGTTGCTGGGCAAGCTCGGCGTCAAGCTGATGACCAGCGAGACGGTGGCCGAAGTGTCGCGCGGTTCGATCCGCACGTCGAGCGGCAAGACCGTTGCGGCGGATTTGACGGTGTGGGCGGCAGGCATCCGCGCGCCTGCCGTGCTGTCCAAACTCGATGGGCTCACCACCAACCGGCTCGGCCAACTGATCGTGCGTCGCACACTGCAGACCGAAATCGACGACAACATCTTCGCCCTCGGCGATTGCGCTGCGTGCGCGTGGCCGGGCGGCGAGAAAGAAGGGCGCAATGTGCCGCCGCGCGCGCAAGCCGCGCATCAGCAGGCAAGTTTCCTGCTGAATTCGCTTGAACGGCGGCTTGAAGACAAACCGTTGCCCGACTATACGTATCGCGATTTCGGATCGCTCGTGTCGCTCGGGCACTTCAGCGCGGTCGGCAGCCTGATGGGCGGGTTGATCGGCGGCAATATGCTGATCGAAGGGCTGTTTGCGCGCTTCATGTACCAGTCGCTGTACCGCATGCACATCGCGGCGCTGCACGGCTGGGCACGCATGACGCTCGACACAGTCGCGCACTGGCTGCGGCGCTCCACCGCGCCACGCGTCAAGCTGCATTAAAGCTGTTTAGAATGGGCGGTCGGCATTGGAGCGCAGTAAGCGCTTCAATGCCGTCATCGTGTAGCCGTTGCCGCGCTTTCCGCTGCTTGGCGCTTGTCAGCCGGTCGGGCGCGGCTTATCCGTATTGGATCGTCTGGTTCGCCAACACCGTGCGCCGGTGGTCCTTCGCGGCCCATGCCGCTGGAGCTTTGCATGCTTACGCCTGAAATCGATAGCCTCGTTCCGCATGTCCCGTTTAACCGGCGCACGTTCATCAAGGCGGCGGTCGGCAGCGGTTTTGCCGCCTGTGTGATGCCGGTGTCCGCGCAAACCATCATCACCGATAGCGAAGGTCTCGAAGCCGGCCCGGTCGGTTTCAAGGCCGCCGACGGCACGCTCGTGCCTGCGTATCGTGCGCAGCCTAAAGGCAAGACGAACTTGCCGGTGATCATTGTGATTCACGAGATTTTCGGCGTGCACGAACATATCGCCGATGTCTGCCGGCGCTTCGCCAAACTCGGTTATCTGGCCGTTGCGCCGGATCTGTATGTGCGCGAAGGCGATGCCTCGAAATTCCCGTCGATGCAGCAATTGAACGACCAGATCGTCTCCAAAGTGCCCGACGACCAGGTGCTTTCCGATATCGACTCGACCGTCGCGTGGGCGGGCGAGCATGGCGGCGATTTGCGTCGGCTGGGGATTACAGGGTTTTGCTGGGGTGGACGGATCACGTGGCTATACACCGAGCGCAATCCTCACCTCAAAGCCGCAGTGGTGTGGTACGGGCGCGTGGTGGGGGCCAAGACGGCTAACAACCCGGCGAATCCGCTTGATCTCGCGGCCAATCTGAAGGCGCCGGTGCTTGGACTGTTCGGCAAGCTCGATCAAAGCATTCCGCAGGACTCACTCGAGCAGATGAAGCAGGCGATTGCGACGGGTCCAGCGGTCGCGCGCGGCTCGCAAATCGTGGTCTACGACGACGCGCCGCATGCGTTTTTCGCGGATTATCGGCCGAGTTACCGGAAGGCCGATGCGGAAGATGGCTGGAAGCGCACGCTGGCGTGGTTCAGGGAGCACGGCGTGAAGTGAATTGAGGCGTCGCGTAATGCACTCGCCATGGGCGGCTTCGGTCTTTGGTAGTAGCCGCCCATTTGCATTACGTCATTCAAGCGTATTTCTCCGCCAGGCCAGCCAAACGCTCAAGCCGCCGCGCCCGTTGCCACCGGTCGCGATGCGTCCGAGCACCATTCGCTCCACGATCCGCCATAAAGCGCGGCTCCATGCAGCCCGGCGATTTCCATCGCCAGTGCGTTGTGGCAGGCCGTCACGCCCGAGCCGCATTGCAGCACCACCCGATCCGGCGACGTTGACCCGAGCAACGCGCCGAACGTCTCGCGCAATTCATGCGCGGTCTTGAAGCGGCCATCGGCGTTCAGGTTGTCCTTGAAAAAGCGGTTCAGCGCGCCCGGAATGTGGCCGCCGACCGGATCGAGCGTCTCGTTCTCTCCACGATACCGGTCCGCCGCGCGGGCATCGATCAGCACACGCTCGCGCGTCGTCAGATTGCGCACGACGGCGTCGACATCAACCGTGACGGCCAGCGGTGCGCCGGCCTTGAACGTGCCCTCGGATTCGGGCGGTGTTGCTGTATCGAGGGGCTGGCCGGCCGCTTGCCATGCCTGCAGGCCGCCGTCGAGCAGTGCGACGGAATCGTGTCCGAGCCATCGCAGCAGCCACCACAGCCGTGCCGCATAGATGCCGCCCTGGGCATCGTAAGCAACAACTTGCTGGCCTTCGTTCATGCCCAGGCGCTTGAGCGCGGCGACCAGCGTCGCACGTTCCGGCAACGGATGACGACCGTTCTTGCCGGTCTTGGCGCCCGACAAATCGCGGTCGAGATGCAGATAATGCGCGCCCGGAATATGTCCCGATGCATAAGCGGCTTGCCCGGCTTCGGGCGCGGCGAGATCGAAACGGCAATCGACGATAAGCACGCTGCCGGGCGCGGCGGCGAGCCGTTCGACGAGATTGGTCGCGGAGATAAGCGTGGTGTAGTGCGTGTGCGGCATGACAGCTCCCGGAGCGAACGCGCGGCTTGGTTTGCCGATGGACGGCGCGTTGCAGTAGTTGAGATTCAAGTCTAAACAAAAAAGACGGAAGGATTGAGCGTATCGGCGATCTTTGTCGTTGCCGATCGAGCGGGAAGGCTTGCTCCTGATGTCATTTATCGTCTGATACGCATTGGGGTAATTCAAAAAATCGTCCCTGAATTAGGACATTTCGCGTATCTGCGACCGTCCCTCGTCGCCAGTATGAGTCGCCGCCCAACTTTTCCGGGGCGGGAAATCCATGTGCTCTATTCGCTTTCCTTCAGGCTTGGCACAAGTCCAGCGAGTCACCGCGCATTGCGCAACTAGTCGAAAACCAAGGATTGCGAATGGCGACAAAATCACCCAGTCCCGCCGGCGCGACCGTTATAAACTCCGGCTCAATGAGCAACTGCGAACAATTCCACGTCGTCTACGACGGCCCGGCGCTTGACGAGCACCGGATGAATATCCGCGACCTTGCGCCCGCGCTGGTCGCGATTGCCGATTTGTTTTCCGCAGCCAATACGGAACTGAACGGCAACTCGGCGGAAGTACGCGTCGAGGTCAAAGGCAACTTCAAGTCAGGTTCCTTCCAGATCGAATTGATCTTCACGCAGGTACTGCTCGTTCAGTTGCGTGACATGTTTGCCAGTTCGACCGCGACCGCCGTGTCCAATGCTTCGGCCATCCTGGCGGTAGTCGGCCTGAGCATGTTGAAGACAGCCGCCAATCCTGCAGTGTCTGGATGACCGAAACCGAAGTGATCGAGGTAATCAAGCCTGTTTTTCGGCTTTATAAAACGAGAGCAGTGCGCGTTTTCTTGCAAAAGGCGCTGTCTCCGCTCGAACTTGAGGGCATTACAAGCTTCGGCGTGGTTCGGGGGAACGATATCGATCTGGATATCGACAAGATGGAGCTGGAGGCGTTTGCCTTCTTTGAGGAACAAGAGGACGTGGTCTCCGATTCCACCGCACGAAAAATGCTGCTGATCGAGTCAGTAACCTTTAAAGATCAGAACAAGTGGCGCGTACATGATGGCCAGTCAGCCCTCTTTTGCTCCATGGATGACAGCGATTTCCTGAAGGAAGTCAACGCAGGGGAGCGCTTCGGAAAAGGCGACGTGCTAGTAGTGGACCTTCAGCAAATCCAGACCGTCTCCACCGGCACCCTACGAACCGAGTTCCGCATCCTCAAAGTCCACGAGCATCACGCACCCTTGCAGGCTGCATTGATCTAAACGCGGACCAAAAAAATGCCCATCGTTTCGGATGGGCATTTTTCATCTACTTCCGTTATCCAGGCGTAAAACCCTCAAATCTCGCCCAATTGCCGCCGCAAGAATTCATGAAAGTGCTGCATGCCTGATTCCATCGGGCTCTGATACGGGCCAACTTGCGACTCGCCGCGATTCATCAGCGCGCGCCTTCCGGCGTCCATGCGCTCAGCGATCTCGTCGTCCTCGCGCGCCGTTTCCATGTACGCCGCCCGTTCCGCCTCGATGAATTCACGCTCGAACAGCGCGATTTCCTCCGGGTAATAGAACTCGACGATATTCGTCGTCTTCTGCGGACCCTGCGGAATCAGCCACGACACCACGAGCACATGCGGATACCACTCGATCATGATGCCCGGGTAATACACCATCCAGATTGCGCCGAACTCGGGCGGTTTGCCGTCACGGAACCGCAGCACTTCGTCGTGCCACTTGCGGTACGTCGGGCTACCTGGTTTTTCCAGATTCTTGTGCACGCCAACCGTCTGAACGCTATACCAGTCGCCGAATTCCCAGGTCAGGTCGTCGCAGGAAACAAAACTGCCCAGACCCGGGTGGAAAGGCGCGACGTGGTAATCCTCGAGATACACCTCGACGAAGCTCTTCCAGTTGTAATTGCACTCGTGCACTTCGACGTGATCGAACATGAAGCCCGAAAAGTCGAAATGTTGCGCCGGGCCAAGCCGGGCCAGATCCGCGGCAACGTCGCGGCCGCTCGCCTCGAACAGCAGCCCCTGCCAATTCTGCAAAGGCGATTTGCCGAGGTTGAGGCAGGGTTTGTCGGCGAAATGCGGCGCGCCGAGCAACTGGCCGTCGAGGTCATAGGTCCAGCGGTGCAGCGGACACACGATGTTGTCCGCCGTGCCGCGGCCGTTGAGCATGATGGCCTGACGATGACGGCACACGTTCGAGAGCAGCTCGATTTCGTCCTGCCGGTTACGAACGAGTAGACGCCCTTCGCCTTCGCCGGGCAAAGCAAAATAACTTCCCGCCTCGGGCACCATGAGTTCGTGCCCGATATAGCGTGGACCGCGTTTGAACAGCGTGTCGATTTCGCGCTTGAGAAGCGCTTCGTCAAAGTAAGCCGTGACTGGCAACTGACTGTGAATGGCGTTCAGTTGCAATGCATTGCTCAGATTGGACATTCCCACTCCCGTGAAGACGTGAAAGCAGTGAACAACCCAACCATCGAAAATTCGATTTAGGGAGCCCGCGATTATACCGAAAACCCTCTCATCGGGGCACTTAAGGCCTTGATTTGGGTCAATTCCGGGTGAAGAGTTCCGCGCGGCGACGCCGTTTTCCGGACTTTTCAGAGATAGGCTGTAACGCCCCGAGACAGGCCACAGGCATGGGTGAGAGCACGGTTGAGGTAGGAAAAGCAGCTTTTGCCGTAGAATGTCCGACTTGTTTCCCAAAATCTGACATTACACCCACGATTCATGGCGAAGACCGCAACGCAGGAAGGCTTGGCAAGCGCGGAAAACGCACCGCTCCCGGAGAATTACGAGGCGGCGCTGGCCGAACTGGAGGGGCTCGTGGCGCGCATGGAGGGCGGCGCGCTGAGCCTTGAAGAATCGCTCGCGGCGTACCGGCGCGGCGCGGCGCTCGTTGGCTTTTGCCAGCAACAACTAGAGAAGGTCGAGCAGCAGGTTCGCGTGCTCGACGGCGACACACTAAAACCGCTGCCCGCCGAGGTCCAGCGTGCCACTCAGGGCACAGGAACCGCGGCAGATAACGGGGATGACTTATGACTTTCGATCAATGGATGCGCGCGAGTCTCGACCGCGTGGAAACGGCGCTGGAGCATTATTTGCCGGGTACGGACGTCGCGCCCGCCAAACTGCACGAAGCCATGCGCTACGCGGTGCTCGGCGGCGGCAAGCGGGTTCGCCCGCTGTTGTGTCACGCGGCCGGTGAGCTGACCGGCGCGGGCTCGCAACAGCTCGAGGCGGCGAGCGCGGCGCTCGAGATGATTCACGTGTATTCGCTGGTGCATGACGACATGCCGGCCATGGACGACGACGCCTTGCGTCGCGGAAAACCAACGGTACACGTGCAATATGACGAAGCGACGGCATTATTAGTCGGTGACGCATTGCAGTCCCAGGCTTTCGTTGCGCTGACGGTGGACAACGGTTTGAGCGTGGCGCAGCAGGCGGCGCTCACGCGCGAACTGGCGTTGGCAAGCGGTTCGGTCGGCATGGCGGGCGGCCAGGCGATCGATCTGGAGAGCGTGGGCCGTAAGCTCTCTCGCCCGGAACTGGAAACCATGCACCGCAAGAAAACCGGCGCGTTGCTGCGCGCGTCCGTGCGAATGGGTGCACTCTGTGGCGAAGCGCCGGATGCGGCCGCCATGAGCGCGCTGGACGCCTACGCTGCGGCTGTCGGTCTCGCGTTCCAGGTAGTGGACGACATTCTCGACGTCACAGCCGACTCGGCCACGCTGGGCAAAACGGCTGGCAAGGACGCGAAGGACGACAAGCCGACCTACGTGTCGATCATCGGACTCGATGCATCGCGCGAACTGGCGGCGCAACTGGGCCGCGACGCGCACGCCGCGCTCGCGCCTTTTGGCCCGCGGGCCGGTCGGCTCGGGGAATTAGCCGACCTGGTTGTAAACCGGGTGCACTGAAACATACGATAAAACGCGGGACCGGCGGGCGTGCCTTATGCATGCTGCGTTAAGCAACACCGGGCAAAAACCGAACGGCTTCCGCCAGTTTTCCTAAAATGGGACGACGATGTACGACTTGCTGAAAACCATCGACGATCCGGCCGCCTTGCGCGCCCTGGACCGCCACCAACTAAAACCGCTGGCCGAAGAGCTGCGTGCCTATGTGCTCGACAGCGTGTCGCAGACGGGCGGGCATTTGTCGTCGAATCTCGGGACGGTCGAACTGACGATCGCGCTCCATTACGTCTTCGATACCCCGCACGACCGCATCGTGTGGGACGTCGGTCATCAGACTTATCCGCACAAGATCCTAACGGGTCGCCGCGATCAGATGAAGACGCTGCGCCAGGCAGGCGGCATTTCCGGCTTCCCGCGCCGTAGCGAATCGAAATACGACACCTTCGGCACCGCGCATTCCAGCACCTCCATTTCGGCGGCGCTCGGCATGGCGATCGCCAGCAAATTGCAGGGTGACAACCGTTATTCGATCGCCGTGATCGGCGACGGCGCGATGACCGCCGGCATGGCCTTCGAAGCCATGAACAACGCGGGCGTGGCCGACGACGTGCCATTGCTCGTGATCCTGAACGACAACGACATGTCGATCTCGCCGCCGGTCGGCGCGCTGAATCGCCATCTCGCGCGGTTGATGTCGGGGCGTTTCTATGCGGCGGCGCGTGCCGGCGTCGAACGGGTGCTGCGCGTGGCTCCTCCCATGCTCGATCTCGCTCGCAAGCTCGAGGAGCATGCGAAGGGCATGATCGTGCCGGCCACGCTGTTCGAGGAATTCGGTTTTAACTACATCGGACCGATCGATGGTCACGATCTCGAATCGCTGATCCCGACGCTGCAGAACATCAAGGAATTGCGTGGCCCGCAGTTCCTGCATGTGGTGACGAAGAAGGGGCAGGGTTACAAGCTCGCCGAAGCCGATCCGGTCCTCTATCACGGCCCCGGCAAGTTCAATCCGGCGGAAGGCATCAAGCCGTCGACGGCGCCATCGAAGAAGACCTACACGCAAGTATTCGGCGAATGGCTGTGCGACGCTGCCGAGCAGGATTCTCGGGTGGTCGGCATCACGCCGGCCATGCGTGAGGGCTCGGGCATGGTGGAGTTTGAAAAGCGTTTCCCGGACCGCTATTTCGACGTGGGCATTGCGGAACAACACGCCGTGACGTTCGCGGGCGGTCTCGCCGCCGACGGCATGCGTCCGGTTGTCGCAATTTATTCCACGTTCTTGCAGCGCGCCTACGACCAGCTGATTCACGACGTCGCGTTGCAGAACCTGCCGGTGGTATTCGCCATCGACCGCGCCGGTCTGGTTGGCGCGGATGGCGCGACGCACGCTGGTAATTACGATCTCGCGTTCCTGCGCTGCATCCCGAATATGACGGTGATGGCGGCTTCAGACGAAGATGAGTGCCGTCAGATGCTTTACACGGCTTTGCAGCAGCCGAATCCGTCCGCCGTGCGTTATCCGCGCGGTGCGGGCACGGGCGTGAAAATCGTCAAGAAGATGACGGCGATTCCGCTCGGCAAGGGCGAGATCCGGCGCGAATCGTCGCAGAAAGCGGGTTCAGGCAAGCGCATCGCGATCCTTGCGTTCGGCACGATGGTTGCCCCCGCGCTGGCGGCGGCCGAGGAAATCGACGCCACCGTCGCGAACATGCGCTTCGTGAAACCGGTCGATGCCGATCTGCTGCGTGAACTCGCCGCCACCCACGACGCGCTCGTGACCGTGGAAGAAGGCGCGATCATGGGCGGTGCGGGCTCGGCGTGCGTGGAAAGCCTGTTGGCGAGCGCGGTCATCAAGCCTGTGCTGCAACTCGGCTTGCCTGACCTGTTCATCGATCACGGGGACCCGGTCAAGCTGCTTGCATCGTGCGGGCTGGATGGCGAGGGTATCGCCAAGTCGATTCGCGAGCGCTTTCTCAATAATGCTGTCGAAAGCGATGCGGGCAAGCTGACAAAACGCGTCGCCTGATCGAAGGACGTGTGGTGAAGGCGGGCGTCGGGGACGCCCGCCGGGTCTCATCCGTGCGCGGCAAAATTCGCGCGACGGGCAAGGAAAAAGAATGAATCAGATGAATCCCGCCTTTGCGATGCCCGACGTTCAGAGTTCGCTCGACGTCCGGCAGATCTCGATCCAGCGCGTGGGCGTAAAAGCGGTCCGATATCCGCTTACCATCCGGACCTCCAGCGGCGAATTGCAGCCGGGTGTCGGTCTCTGGAATCTCGACGTTCATCTTCCCGCCGATCAAAAAGGCACGCACATGTCGCGGTTCGTCGCGTTACTCGACGAGCATCGCGCGCCGCTCGATCAGGCCGCTTTTCGCACCATGCTCGTCGCGATGCTGGCAAAGCTTGAAGCGCATTCCGGGCGTATCGAGGTGTCGTTTCCGTACTTCGTCATGAAGACAGCACCGGTGTCGGGCGTGCAGAGCCTGATGGATTACGAGGTCACGCTGACTGGCGAAATGCGTGGCGGCGAATGTGGCGGCGAGACGCGGATCTCGCTGAAAGTGCTCGTGCCGGTGACGAGTTTATGCCCGTGCTCGAAGCAGATCTCGCAGTACGGCGCGCACAACCAGCGATCGCATGTGACGATCGCCGCCGAGTTCAAGGGTGATGTCGCGATTGAAGATTTGATCCGGATTGCAGAAGAAGAGGCGTCGTGCGAGTTGTGGGGCTTGCTGAAGCGGCCCGACGAGAAGTTCGTGACCGAGCGTGCTTACGAGAACCCGAAATTCGTTGAAGACCTGGTCCGCGATGTGGCCACGCGCCTGAATGCGGACGAACGGATTGTGTCGTATGTGCTGGAAGCCGAGAATTTCGAGTCGATCCACAATCACAGCGCCTACGCCGTGATCGAGCATGACAAGCGGGTTTCGTAAGCCTTGGTAGTCTGAAGAACGCGCCGCTTTGGAAACTTACGCGGCCGCCAGGGAAGTCAGATCCCAGCGTGGTTTCACCGTGAACGCGTAGTCCCGCACGGCCTGATCGGGCCAGCGCGCCAGCCTCAAAGCACCCGCGAGCGCGATCATTGCGCCGTTATCGGTACATAGCGATAAATCGGGGTAATGCACTTCGAAGTGGCGCTTTTTCGCGGCGGCGGACAGTGCCTCACGCAACTGCCGGTTCGCTCCCACGCCACCCGCCACGACCAGCCGCTTCAGTCCCGTTTGCTTCAACGCTGCGATGGACTTTGTAGTCAGGACATCGACTGCTGCATCCACAAAACCACGCGCCAGATCTGCTTTCGATTGCTCGCAGACGTTCGTGCCCAGCTTGCGGCTGTGAGTGAGTACCGCGGTTTTTAACCCGCTGAAACTGAAATCCAGGTCGCCGGAATGCAGCATCGGGCGCGGCAGTTTAACTGCGCCGGGCGTACCGAATTCGGCGAGCCGCGAGACTTCCGGGCCGCCCGGATAGCCGAGACCGAGGAGTTTTGCGGTTTTATCGAAGGCTTCGCCGGCGGCGTCGTCCAGCGTCTCGCCGAGCGTTTCGTACTCGCCCACGTCTGTGACACGCATCAATTGCGTATGGCCGCCCGACACCAGCAACGCGACGAACGGAAACGGCGGAGGCTCGCTCACCAGTAGCGGCGACAGCAGATGCCCTTCCAGATGATGAATCCCGACGGTCGGCAGATCCCACGCCATGGCAAGCGCGTTCGCAATGCTTGCGCCCACCAGCAGTGCACCGGCGAGGCCAGGGCCTTGGGTGAAAGCGATAGCGTCGATGTCCGTTGGCGCTGTCCCGGCTTCCGCCATCACTTGTTCGAGCAGCGGCAGCGCCCGGCGGATATGGTCGCGGGAGGCCAGTTCCGGCACTACGCCGCCGTATTCCCGATGCATCGCGATTTGCGAATGCAGTGCGTGCGAAAGCAGGCCGCGCTCGGTGTCGTAGAGTGCAAGGCCGGTTTCGTCGCAGGAGCTTTCGATGCCTAGAACAAGCATGGGGCGGAGGTGTTTAGAGTAACGGATAAGTATAACAGTGGGCGGGTTCGGGTTCGTTCGCCCAGAGGCGTTGTTCTTGGGCGGTTTGGCAGCGGCCAATGTGGGCCAAGGACGGACCGCTGCGCCCGGAAGCCGCAACGCGAGACTCACGTTGGCTGCCAGCCGAACCCGCCTAACCCCGGAACGCGAGCAAGCCACCCGTTACAATGCGCGCCATGGAAACCTACGATATCGCAGTCATCGGCGCGGGCGCGGCCGGCATGATGTGCGCCGCCGTGGCCGCGCAAAACGGCCGGCGCGTGGTGCTGATCGACCACGCGGAACGGCTCGCGGAAAAAATCCGCATCTCGGGCGGCGGCCGCTGCAACTTCACGAACATCAATGCTGGACCGGCGAACTTTTTGTCGGCGAATCCGCACTTTTGCCGTTCCGCGCTCGCTCGCTATACGCCGCAGGATTTTCTCGCGCTGCTCAAGCGTCATCGCGTCGCGTGGCACGAGAAACACAAAGGCCAGCTTTTCTGCGATGACTCCAGCGAGTCGATCATCCAGCTCCTGAAAAGCGAATGCGACGCGGGCGACGTGACCTGGCGACGGCCAGTCACCGTCGACACGGTCCGCCACGACGGAACCCGTTTTTTCCTCGACAGCACCGCCGGTACGATCTCGAGCGCCGCGCTCGTCGTAGCAACGGGCGGCTTGTCGATCCCGAAAATCGGCGCGACGGATTTTGCGTATCGGCTGGCCAAGCAATTCGGCCACAAGCTCATCGATACCCGTCCCGCCCTGGTACCGTTGACCTTCGCTCCGGTCGACTGGGAGCCGTTCGCGGCGTTGTCCGGGTTATCCGTGCCAGTGGAACTCAGCGCGGGCGCGGGTCGCGGCCGGGGGGAGTTCGCTGAGGATTTGTTGCTGACGCATCGCGGTTTGTCGGGTCCGGGTGTGCTGCAGATTTCCAGCTACTGGAATCCATCGGAGCCAATTTGCATTGACTTGTTGCCCGGCGTCGATGCCACCAGCGAGCTGGTGGCGGCCAAGCGGGAAACCCGCAAACAAGTCGGCACGTTTCTCGCCGAACGTGTGCCTGTCCGCCTCGCGCAAACCTGGCTCGACGTGCAGCGCGTCCCCGCGGACGCAAGGTTAGCCGATCTCCCCGATAAAACCCTGCGCCAGATCGGCGAATCGTTGTCGCGCTGGACGCTAACGCCGAACGGCACGGAAGGGTACCGGAAGGCCGAGGTCACGCGCGGCGGCGTGGACACCCGCGAGCTTTCATCCACGACCATGATGAGCTCGCGCGTCGCGGGTTTGTATTTCATCGGCGAAGCAGTCGATGTCACCGGCTGGCTCGGTGGATACAACTTCCAGTGGGCGTGGGCATCGGGCGTCGCGGCGGGCAAAGCAGCGGCTGAACTGGCCCGCACCTAGAACTGCAAAGGCATGACCAGTATGGCTTTCACCGATAACAGCCGGTATCCGCGGTGCGCGCTTTCCCCTGGGAAATCCTGTTTTCGACCTGCTATACTGTTTCGTTCGTAGCGGCAATCGGCGCAAGCGCAAATGAGTGACAACCGGGCGGTGATCCATGCAAAAAAGAGGTCGATCCCTGCCGCGAGCAAGCACTTGGCATCGTGCCTGCCGGCTTCAAAAGGTCCCGAATCACCCCTGTTCATGATCCCGCTTGAGGAAACGTCCCAAGCGGGTTTTTGCTTTAGCGCCTTGAACGGCCAGATGTTCGCATTCTCTCAACACAGCACCAGCAGAGTTCCCAAGCGATGAGCCTCAAAGACCAGATCACCGACGACATGAAAACCGCGATGCGCGCACGTGAAACCGAGCGCCTCGGCACCATCCGGCTGCTGCTCGCGGCGATCAAGCAGCGCGAAGTCGACGAGCGTGTGACGCTGGACGACGCGGCCATCACGGCGGTCATCGACAAAATGATCAAGCAGCGCAAGGATTCGATCAGCCAGTTCCAGACGGCGGGACGCGACGATCTCGTGGCGAAGGAACAGGCCGAGCTGGGCGTGCTGGCGGCCTACATGCCCGAGCAATTGTCGGATGAAGCCATCAACGCCGAGATCCAGGCGGCGGTGGCGGCAACCGGCGCCGCCGGGCCGCAGGACATGGGCAAGGTGATGGGCGTGCTGAAACCGAAGCTGGCGGGCCGGGCGGACATGACGGCAGTGTCGGGCCTGGTAAAAGCCGCGCTCGCCAAATAAGCTCCCTTGTAAAAGCCAGACAAGAAAACTCAATTTAGTGATTCCGCATTCGTTTCTTCAGGACTTGCTGAACCGCGTCGATATCGTCGACGTGGTGGGCCGGTTCGTCCAGTTGAAGAAGGGCGGCGCGAACTTCATGGGCTTGTGCCCGTTCCATAACGAGAAGAGCCCGTCGTTCACGGTCAGCCCGACAAAGCAGTTCTATCACTGCTTCGGCTGCGGCGCGCACGGCACGGCGATCAGTTTCCTCATGGAGCACACCGGGCTCACATTCCCGGAAGCAGTCAAGGAACTCGCCCAGTCGTGCGGCTTGACTGTGCCGCAGGAACCGTCCATGCGCGGCGGCGGTGGATCGGGCGGCGAGGGTTACGCGCCCGCACCGAGCAAGGCCGTCAGCGCCGCGTTGACCGAAGTGATGCAGGCCGCTTGCGAGTTCTATCGCAAGCAATTGCGCGGGGCGCCTAACGCTATCGAATACCTGAAAAAACGCGGGCTCACAGGTGAAATCGCGTTGCGCTTCGGGCTCGGTTATGCGCCGGACGGCTGGCAGAGTCTGGAAGCGGCGTTCCCCGATTACAAGAACGACAACCTGGTGGAAGCAGGGCTTGTGATCGTCAGCGAGAAAAGCGACAACCAGGGCCAATCCCGTCGATACGACCGCTTTCGCGAACGGGTCATGTTCCCCATCCGCAACGTGAAGGGCAACGTGATCGGCTTTGGCGGGCGCGTGCTCGACGGCGGGGAACCGAAGTACCTGAATTCGCCGGAAACGCCGTTGTTCAGCAAGGGCAGCGAGTTATATGGACTCTTCGAAGCCCGGCTGGCCATTCGTGAACTTGGGTATGCGCTGGTCGTCGAAGGCTACATGGACGTTGTCGCGCTGGCGCAACTGGGTTTTGCGAACGCGGTCGCCACGCTCGGCACGGCTTGCACGCCGATCCACGTTCAAAAGCTGTTTCGTCAGACGGATACCGTCGTATTCAGTTTCGATGGCGATTCTGCCGGCCGCCGCGCTGCGCGCCGTGCGCTGGACGCGTGCCTGCCGCACGCCGCCGACAACCGCACGATCCGCTTCCTGTTCTTGCCAAAGGAACATGATCCAGACAGCTACGTGCGTGAATTCGGCACGGACGGTTTCGGCGAGCAGGTCGATCACGCGATGCCGCTGTCGCAATTCCTGCTGAACGAAGTCCTGAACGACAAGGAACTGGACCAGCCGGAAGGCCGGGCCAAGGCGCTCTTCGACGCCAAGCCGTTGCTCCAGGCGTTGCCGGCCAACGCGCTGCGCGTGCAGATCCTGCACATGCTGGCCGATCGGCTGAATACACCGTTTGGTGAAATCGCGGCATTGTGTGACATCGATTCGCGTGCGGCGGCCGTCGCACGCGCCGCGTTGCCGAAGAGCGAGCGTCGTCGCGTAAAAGGCCACGAGCAGCGCGCGTTGCGCAATCTCGTGATGTATCCGGCCATTTACGCAACGCTCGACCACGAAAGCGAGCAGACGCTCGTGACCATGACCGAGCATGGCGAGTTGTTCAGCGAGGTGATCGGGCACGCGCGGGAACTGGGCGAGACGGCGGAATTCCAGATGTTGTCGGATCTCTTGCGCAACGCCGCAAATGCCCCGACTTACGAGGATATCTTCCAGGAAATTCTCGCCTATGATGAAAATGTACGGGATCTGTTGATGCGCGATCCAGCGGACGAAAGCGCCAACGAACGCGTGCAGGAGCAGAAAAAGCTGCTCGCGGAAGAGTTGCATGCCACGGTTGTCAAGCTGCGTCACGACAGCTATAGGAATCGGCTGGATCAACTGGCGCAGCAATCGAGCTTGACTGCGGAAGAAATTGCCGAATTTTCGGATTTATCGGCTAAAGCTGCTCAAATTAAGGCCTTGCGTGGGGTGAGCCGGGACATTTAAGACACGCATGCTACAATTAAAGGTTTTCAGCAAGTTGTTTTTTTGACATTTGTGCTCATTTGCGAGAGAGGTGAGGCACGCATGGTTAAGACTACTAGCGGGAAGAAAGCGACGGTACGCGGCTCGAATGAGCCGAAACGGGCGGTGGCCCACAGCCGGTCAGTTCCTTCCCCCGGAGTATCCAAAACCAGGGCGATCGCCGTTCCCTCTCCGCCATCGGGTGCGAAGAAAAAAAACTCGGTTGCTTCGGCAGTGAGTGCGGGGTCTGCCAGGACGGCGAAAGTCGTGAGGCCGGCAGGCAAGAAGACCCCGGGTCAGTCGAAGGTTCAGGTCGGCCTGATGGCGGGCGAGACTGGCAGGATTGGCAAGGCCGGAATTTCGGCCGGCAAGCAAGCGAGTGCAACGGAAGCGGCTGCTAATGCGGGCCGGAAACGCAACACGAAGCAGGGGTCGAAGCTGGCTCGCGTACGCGTCGTGAAGCGGGGGCCGGCGCAGGACTCGGGGCGGCGCACTGCCCAGGGTTCGCAGGACAAGGCAGCGCGCGCATATTCTGTATCCACGGTTCCATCGGCTGTCGTCCAGCAGCCGCGAGTCGAGACTAATGCCGGTACGGCGAACTCCATGACGAAAAAGCTGAACGAAGTACCCGTCGATGACGACGCAACGCAAAACGTGCAGGCCGACCCGGCCGCGGCCACCGCTGCGGATGCCGTAGCCGCTCCCCCGGCCAAGGTCGAGAAGGTCAAGGCACGCGACCGCCGCGCGAAGGAAAAAGCGCTGTTGAAAGACGCGTTCGCCTCGACCGCGCCCGGTACGGTTGAAGAGCTTGAAGAGCGGCGCGCGAAGCTGCGCGCGCTGATCAAGCTCGGCAAGGAACGCGGTTTCCTTACCTACGCTGAAATCAACGACCACCTGCCCGACAACTTCACGGAAACGGAAGCTATCGAAGGGATCATCAGCACGTTCAACGACATGGGCGTGGCGGTCTACGAGCAAGCGCCGGACGCTGAAACGCTGCTGCTCAACGACAACGCACCGGCAGCTTCGTCGGACGATGAAGTCGAAGAGGAAGCCGAAGTCGCGCTTTCCACTGTCGATTCCGAATTCGGCCGCACGACCGATCCGGTCCGCATGTACATGCGTGAAATGGGCACGGTCGAACTGCTGACGCGCGAAGGCGAAATCGAGATCGCGAAGCGGATCGAAGACGGCCTCAAGCACATGGTCATGGCCATTTCCGCCTGCCCGACGACCATCGCGGACATTCTTGCGATGGCCGAGCGTGTGCAGAACGAAGAAACCCGCGTGGACGAACTGGTCGATGGCCTGATCGACCCGAACGCTGCCGACGCCGACGGTTTCTCCGAGCAGGAAGCGGAGGCTATCGAAAGCGAAGAGGAAGAAGAGGAAGAGGCGAGCGAGGACGAGGAAGAAGTCGACGAAACCACCGCTCAGGCCAATGCCAACGCCGCTCAGCTCGAAGCGCTCAAGCGTGCGTCGCTCGAGAAGTTCTCGCTGATCAGCGAATGGTTCGACAAGATGCGCCGCGCGTACGAGAAGGAAGGCTACAAGTCGAAGGCCTATCTGAAGGCGCAGGAAGCCATTCAGAGCGAACTGATGACTATTCGCTTCACCGCGCGGACCGTCGAGCGTCTGTGTGACACGTTGCGCGCGCAGGTGGACGAAGTGCGTCAGGTTGAACGTCAGATTCTGCATACCGTTGTTGATAAATGCGGTATGCCGCGTGCCGAATTCATCGCGCGTTTCCCGGGCAGCGAAACGGATCTCGAGTGGTCGGAGAAAGTCGTGGCCGAGAATCACGGCTACAGCGTGGTCCTGGCGCGGAACATTCCTGCGATTCGCGAACAGCAGCAGCGTCTGCTCGACTTGCAGGCGCGGGTTGTGTTGCCGCTCAAAGACCTGAAGGAAACCAACCGCCAGATGGCGGCCGGCGAACTGAAGGCGCGTCAGGCTAAGCGCGAAATGACGGAAGCGAACTTGCGTCTCGTGATTTCGATCGCCAAGAAGTACACGAACCGTGGCTTGCAGTTCCTGGATCTGATCCAGGAAGGCAACATCGGTTTGATGAAGGCGGTGGACAAGTTCGAATATCGTCGCGGTTATAAGTTTTCGACGTATGCCACATGGTGGATTCGCCAGGCCATCACGCGATCGATTGCCGACCAGGCACGCACCATCCGGATTCCGGTTCACATGATCGAAACGATCAACAAGATGAACCGTATTTCGCGGCAGATCCTGCAGGAAACCGGCCTCGAGCCGGATCCGGCAACGCTCGCTGAAAAGATGGAAATGCCGGAAGACAAGATCCGCAAGATCATGAAGATCGCGAAGGAGCCGATCTCCATGGAAACGCCTATCGGTGACGACGACGATTCACATCTTGGCGACTTTATCGAAGACACGAACACGGTGGCTCCGGCCGACGCCGCGCTGCACGCCAGCATGCGCGACGTGGTGAAGGACGTGCTCGACTCGCTGACACCGCGTGAGGCGAAGGTGTTGCGGATGCGCTTCGGTATTGAGATGAGCACGGATCACACGCTCGAGGAAGTGGGCAAGCAGTTTGACGTGACGCGTGAGCGGATTCGCCAGATCGAGGCGAAGGCTCTGCGCAAGCTTCGCCATCCGAGCCGTTCAGACAAGCTGAAGTCGTTCCTGGAAGGGAACTGATGTTTGGTCGTGACTGAAGCACTAAAGCGCGGCGGACTGAGATGGTCCGCCGCGCTTGTTTTATAGGCCGTTTCAAGGCAAACTCGCAAACCTTCGCGAGTGCAGTCGAATCGAATTCGATGCATGCCGGAAGCGTCGCCCGGCGCCTTTCCTTCATTCGCGGCAGGGCGTTTTCCTGCAAAAGGGCCGGAAGCTTAATTGGTATAAGCTGTCGACTCATAATCGACCGATAGTGGGTTCGAATCCCACCCGGCCCACCAAGCACCGCTCCCAGCGGTGACTTAAGAGCACAAGGAAGTCGCTGAAATCCTTGCTGCATAGGGCTTTATCTCTAACCTGTGCCAAGTGTCGCCCACCCCCCCGCGGATTGTAGATCGCCGCGGGCGATACGTTTGTCCGCTTTTCGGCGATGGGTGCTCGGGATACGGTTGGGCTGGACGACTCAACGAGTGTGGGGCCGAATAATGGCGTCTTTCGGAGGCGTGCGATCTGTTGGCGCCTCGTCGGTAGACTGCAACGCATCGATGCTCGTGTCGGTACGGTTGAGCATCGCGCGGGCCTTGTTCATATCAAGCGCTCCCTCCCATCGGGCCACGACGATGGTTGCCACGCCGTTGCCGATCAGGTTGGTGACTGCGCGCGCCTCGTTGAGGAAGCGGTCAACGCCCAGCAAAAGCACCAGTCCGGACACAGGGATTTTGTGCATGGTGGCCAGCGTCGCAGCCAGCGCCACGAACCCCGCTCCGGCGACACCTGCAGACCCCTTGGACGTCAGCAACATCACTCCGAGTAGCAGCAACTGGTCCCAGATCGTCAGATGGATATTCATCGCTTGCGCAATGAACAAGGCGGCCATTGTCAGGTAGATCGCGGTCCCATCGGCATTGAAGGTATAGCCCGTAGGCAATACCATCCCGACGACGGATCGTGAACACCCCAGCCTCTCCATTTTGATAAGCATCTGCGGGAGCACCGCTTCAGTCGAAGCCGTGCCGAGCGTAATGAAGATTTCGTCCTTGATGTAGCGGAGATACTTCCACAATGACAGTCCGCACATCCGCATGACGAGACCAAGCACCACGACTACAAAGAAAATCGAGGTCAGGTAAAGGCACAGCATCAACTGGCCGAACGATGCCAGCGTGCCGATCCCATATTTGGCGACTGTGAATGCCATGCCGCCGAAGGCGCCGATAGGTGCGACATACATGACGATTCGAACCACGCCAAACATGCCTTGAAGAAACATGTCGAGCATGTCTACGAACGGCGCGGTGCGGGGGCCAAGCTTGGCGAGAGAGATTGCGAGCAGAAGCGAAAAGAAGATGATTGGCAGAATCTCGCCATTCGCGAACGCTCCGACAATGCTGTTGGGAACTATGCTCATGAAGAAATCAAGCATCCCGTGCTGTTGCGCCGCGTGGGTGTAGGTGGCAATGGCCGAACTGTCGATTTGCGCGGGATCAATGTTCATGCCACTGCCCGGCCTGATGACGTTCACGATCACCATGCCGACCGCAAGGGCAATCGTTGATGCGACTTCGAAATACAGGACCGCCTTCACGCCCACTCGACCCGCCTCATGAAGGTCATTCATGCGGGCAATACCGACGACGACGGATGCGAAAATGATCGGAGCAAGCAGCATCCTGATCAATTTGATGAACAGGTCTCCCAGCGGTTTTAGTTGTGAGCCGATGTCAGGGTAGAAATGCCCGACGAGGACGCCCGCGACAATGCCGATCAAAACCTGTACGTAGAGCTTGGAAAGAGATTTCCTAATCTTTGAAACCAGCATGCCTGTCTCCTATGCGTGGCACTTTTAATAAAATCTGGACGAACGCCCGCAGCGGAGTTAACCGCTGCGGTGGGCACGGCCGGATTTCGCGTGCGTTCTTTTGTTTTTTTGTGAACGCTGCGTCGACGCTTTGTGTCGGCGCTTTTGCCGGTTGACGGCTTATGCGGACAGCTTTCGCATCTCGGCAAAGAGATCTGCCTTTCCTTCAAAGCCGATGCCGGGCAAGTCGGGCATGGTGATATAACCGTTTTCGACCTTGACACCGTCTGGGAAGCCGCCGAAAGGCTGGAACAGGTCCGGATAGGATTCGTTGCCACCCAGCCCAAGGCCAGCCGCAATGTTCAACGACATCTGATGCCCGCCGTGCGGAATGCAGCGCTTTGGTGACCAGCCGTGTTCCCGCAGCATGTCGAGCGTACGCAGGTATTCGACGAGGCCGTAGCTCAGCGCGCAATCGAACTGCAACCAGTCGCGGTCGGCGCGCATGCCGCCATAGCGGATCAGGTTGCGGGCGTCCTGCATCGAGAACAGGTCTTCGCCGGTTGCCATCGGCTTGTCGTAGTAGTTGCGCAGGGTCGCCTGCAATTCGTAGTCGAGCGGATCGCCCGGTTCCTCGTACCAGAACAGGTCGTATTGCGACAGCGCCTTCGCATATTGAATGGCGGTGTCGAGATCGAACCTGCCGTTCGCGTCGACTGCAAGCTTCTGGCCATCGCCGAGAACGCTCAGGATCGAATCGATGCGGCGCAGGTCTTCATCGAGCGACGCCCCCCCGATCTTCTTCTTCACGACGGTGTATCCCCGGTCGATATAGCTGCGCATCTCGTCCTTGAGCTTTTCGTGATCCTGGCCCGGATAGTAATAACCACCTGCTGCGTACACGAAGATCCTGCGATCCGGCTGACCATTGCCATAGCGGTCGGCCAGCAACTGAAACAGCGGCTTGCCTTCGATCTTCGCCACGGCGTCCCACACGGCCATGTCGATAGTCCCGATAGCGACCGAGCGCTCACCGTGGCCGCCGGGCTTCTCGTTGGTGAACATCGTCGCCCAGATCTTGTGCGGATCGATGTTGTCGCCTGCATCGTCGACGAGCGTGGCGGGGTCGGCTTCGAGCAGACGCGGAATAAAACGCTCGCGCATCAGCTTGCCTTGGCCGTATCGGCCGTTGGAATTGAAGCCGTATCCGACCACCGGTTTTCCATCACGGATCACATCGGTTACAACGGCGACGAGACTCAGCGTCATCTTGCTGAAGTCGATATAGGCATTGCGGATCGGTGAGCTGATCGGGATGGTCTTTTCGCGGATTTCGACAATTCTCATGGCTGTGTCTCCTGAGTTTTGGGTTACGTATTGCATGCATCTGTCTGCAATGGAACCTAGCTTATCTGCGAAAAGAGGCGTTAAAATTCTCTTAAATTCATTTCATTTTTTACTTTAGGTGAACAACTGAGGTGACAACTGACTCGACGTCCGATTTCGAATTTTTCATCCTCCTCGCCAAACTGAAGAGCCTGTCGGGCGCGGCGCGGGCGCTTGACCTCACACCACCGGCCGCGACCAAACGCCTGGGAGTCATAGAGCAAAGACTAGGGGCGCGGCTCGTCAACAGGACGACGCGGAATGTCAGCCTGACGCCAGAGGGTGAGACTTATTTGCGCTATGCAACGCAAATCGTCGGACAGGTACGGCAGATGGAAGACGAGATATCGGGAGCGCGGTCGGATCCTCATGGTCTGTTACGCATCAATGCAACGCTCGGCTTCGGGCGCACAACCATCGCGCCGCTTGTGTCTGAATTCGCAAAGCGCTTTCCCAATGTGGAGATCCAGTTTGAAGTGACCGACCGGCCCATCGATCTGGTTGAGGAAGCGTTTGATATGGCGATCCGTTTTGGAACGCTTCCCGACAGCCGGCTTAGCGTCCGGCGCATCATGAGCAATCGTCGTTTTCTTTGCGCCTCACCGAAATACCTTGAGCGTTTCGGAACACCGGAGCGTGTGGAAGACCTTGTTCGTCACCGCTGCATCATTCATCGCCAGAACGATGATGCCTATGGCGTGTGGCGGTATATGCAGGGGGACCACACCGAAGCGTTGAAGGTCAAAGGCGCTCTTTCAAGCAATGATGGAGATATCGTGCTGCGATGGGCGCTCGACGGGCATGGGATATTGATCCGTTCTGAATGGGATCTGGCTAAGTACGTTCAAAGCGGGCGGCTCAAATTAGTTTTGCCCAACATAGTACTGCCGTCAGCCGACCTGTTTGTCTACTATCCCAGCCAGCGAAATCAGGCAGCACGCGCCAGAGCATTTATCGACTTTCTGATCGACCGTTTTCAGGCGCCGTTCATCCCAGTCGAAACTGGCGCATTGATTTACGATCAAAAAAAGAGCGCAGGTCGCAAGCCATAGGTCGTCCATGACGGATGTCCGCTTTCGGTGGAAATCAGCTATCGGGCCGCCGTCCGCTGCCGCACAGCGGGCTACTGATCGGTCGGTTTTTGCTCTACGCGGGGTCGTCGGCTACGCTCACCGGGATAGAAAATCCGACCTTTACCCGGTCCATGATGACCATCGTTTTGAAACCCTTGATGTCCGGGTTTTCATAGAAAAATCGGCGGGTGAATTTCTCGTAGTCCTCCATGTCTTTCGCGGTAACGACCAACGCGAAATCCGACTCTCCCGTTACGTAGTACCCGTTCATCACTTCAGGCGTTGAACGTATCGATTCCTTGAAGCGGTCCACGATGTCCGCGCGCTCTCGCTCAAGGGACACCAGCACAAACATCGAGATGTGACGGCCGACCGCTTTCGGCTCGATGACGGAAACGTCCGCTTTAATCACTCCTTCCGCACGGAGCCTCTTCAATCGACGTTGCACGGCCGTTGAAGACAGATTCACCTCTGCAGCGAGCTCATCCGATGTGAGGCGGTTGTTCGCTTGCACGGCGTTAAGAATGCGCGCGTCAATTTGGTCAATGTTCGCCATTATTGCCAACGCAGTTTTACTGCGTATTCCCGTTTAATACACCTGAATCCTGCGTCAAGAGGAATTTTGTCGCTGCTTTCCGCATTATTGCCCAGCTAATCTAACTCATGTGAATTCTGTCGACTACCTCAATTTCTTCAACGGTGCTTGTGGATGTGACTGAAGAAATGTTGATCGCGCATGAGGAGACCTTCGGCCTGGTCGCCGCGATCCTTTGCTTCGACGACGAAGCCGAGTTTCTCGCTCGGGCGAACGACAGCGAAATGGGGCTTGCCGCTTACGTCTACGCACAGGATCTGAACCACGCAATGCGGCTTAACGATCGCCTCGAATACGGCATGGTCGGGGTGAACACCGCGTCCTTCGGCGGCGCTCCGATTCCGTTTGGCGGGTGGAAGCAATCCGGCCTCGGAAGGGAAGAATCGCGCCACGGTGTCGATGACTACATGGAACTCAAATACGTCTGCTTCGGCAATCTGGCCGGGTAGATCATCGGAGAATTAGAAATGACATTCAGTAGCAGCATAGCCGAGCTGGACCGCGCGAACGTCTTGCATCCTTTCACAAACCTCAAGGACTTTGCCAACGGTACGCTGGGTGACCCGACCATCATCGAAACCGCCAAGGGTGTGAAGATCAAGGACTCGACCGGGCGGGAATTCATCGACGGATTCGGCGGCTTATATTGCGTCAACGTGGGCTATGGGCGCACCGAGGTCGCGGACGCCATTGCACGGCAAGCGCACAAGCTTGCGTACTACCACAGCTACGCCGCGCACACGACAGAGGAGCTGGCGAAGCTATCGAGCCGACTGGTGACGATGGCGCCGGGAAACATGAGTAAGGTCTTTTACGGACTTTCCGGTTCAGATGCCAACGAGACTCAGGCCAAGCTGGTTTGGTACTACAACAATCTGCTAGGCCGGCCGAGGAAGAAAAAAATCATTTCGCGAGACCGTGGTTATCACGGCTGCACGGTGGTATCCGGGTCCATGACGGGAATGAGCTTCTATCACGACCACATGGACTTGCCGTTCCCTGGAATCTTGCATACCGGTGTTCCGCACCATTACTGGGGGGCTGTGCCAGACGAAACCGAGGAAGCCTTTTCCTTGCGGCGTGCACAGGAACTCGAAGCACTGATTCTCGCGGAGGACCCCGATACCGTAGCTGCTTTCATCGCCGAGCCCGTGTTGGGTACCGGCGGTATTACACCACCGCCGAAGGGTTACTGGCCCGCAATTCAAGCGGTGCTACGCAAGTACGACATCCTGCTCATTGCCGACGAGGTGATTTGCGGATTCGGCCGTATCGGAACGCCCTTCGGCTGCGACATGTACGGGATCGTGCCTGATCTCGTTACCGTCGCGAAGGGATTGACCTCGGCGTACTTCCCCCTGTCGGCCTCGATCGTAAGCGAGAAAATTTATGCGGTGATGGAGGATGGCGCAGAACGGGTTGGTGCGTTCTCGCACGGTTACACGTACTCAGGCCATCCGATCGGTGCTGCAACGGCTAATGCGGTTCTCGACATTGTCGAGCGGGAAAACCTCGTCGAAAAAGCCGCCTCGACAGGCGCCTATCTTCAGGCACGCATGCACGAGCGCTTCGCTCACCTTCCGATAGTTGGCGAGGTGCGGGGCGTGGGCATGCTCGCGGCCATCGAGTTCGTAGCCGATCGCGACAAGAAGCAGCGGTTTGATCCTGCTTTGAAAGTTGGGGCACGGATATCCAAGGCTGCCCGCGACCGGCAACTGATCGCGCGAGCAATGCCTCATGGAGACATCCTCGGCTTCGCGCCGCCGCTGATCATGACGGAGAGTGAAGTTGACGAAATGATGGAGATTACGGCCGCCGCCATCAAACAAGTGACCGACGAACTGGTCCGCGACGGCTTGCGGTTCTGAACCTATAGCAGTCTACCGTCTCTTCCTGGAGTATTTTCATGTCAGACGAGATGTTCGCTTCAGACGCTGTCGCTGGATCGGTTCTTAAACGGGTCGCACACTATCCCGGCGTTGGAAGTAGTCCAGAAAGCTTCTGTCCTATCGGGCAGGCCGCGTCGGGCGTAGGCCGTGCCGTCGCCGTCCGCGGGCTGACTAAGAGCTATGGGGACGTCCCTGTACTGAAGGGTATCGACCTGACGGCAAATCAGGGAGACGTCATCTCGATCATCGGGGCGTCGGGATCGGGAAAGAGTACGGCATTGCGCTGTATCAATCTGCTCGAGACGCCCGATGCTGGCGAAATCGAGATCTGCGGCGAGGTGGTCAGGATGCGATCGGGAAGCCACGGGCGAAATGGGCCTGCGGACCGGCACCAGATCGAGCGCATTCGCCGAACCGCGGGCATGGTGTTTCAGAGCTTCAACCTGTGGTCGCATTTCACCGTGTTGCAAAACGTGATCGAGGCTCCGATTCACGTGCTTCAAAAGCCACGGAAGGAGGCAATCGACCACGCGTTGCACCTGCTGGAAAAGGTCGGACTTTCCGACAAGCTGAACCACTATCCCAGCCGGCTTTCGGGCGGCCAGCAACAGCGGGCCGCCATCGCTCGCACGCTTGCCATGCAACCGAAAGTCATGCTCTTCGATGAACCGACGTCCGCACTCGATCCGGAGCTCGTTGGCGAGGTACTACGCGTCATCCGAGGTTTGGTCGAGGAGGGCCGCACGATGCTTCTCGTTACGCACGAAATGCGTTTCGCTCGCGAGGTATCGGACAAGGTCGTGTTCCTGCATCAGGGACGTGTGGAGGAAGAGGGAGCGCCCGACCAGCTGTTTAATCAGCCGGTATCGGACCAGACAAGGAAGTTCCTGCGACAACAGTTCTGATTTCGTCGCAGGCTCATCGCAGGCAATCAGTTTTCGTTTGATGCAACCAAGGGCGACCAATCGTGGCCGCCCGAACAATCTGGAGAATGGACATGTCGAAAGGGAAACTCTTAAGTTGTCTGTTGGGCCTGTTGTTCGCCTCCATTTCCACCTCCGGTATGGCCGCGCAAGGAACCCTGACCGTCGGGACCGAGGGCGACGCGCCTCCGTACAGCATGGCCGACGCCAGCGGTAACGTAACGGGGTTTGACGCGGACGTTGCGCGATCGATTTGCACAAAGCTAAATGTCACCTGCAAATTTGTGGTCCAGGGTTTCGATACATTGATCCCGGCACTCGATGCGAAGCGGTTCGACATCATCATCTCTGGTCTGGGAATTACCGAGGAGCGAAAAAAGAAAATCGGCTACTCGATCCCCTACGCCTCGGCGCCACAATATTTCATCGTGCCCAAGGGGTCGCCGCTTGCGAAGATCACTTCACTGCCTCCGCTTCTCGCGGCGCTGAAGGGGAAATCCATTGGCGTCGTCACAGGGACGACCTACTCACGATTTATTGCGAAGAACATTCCTGATGCAACGATCAAGAGCTACGATTCTTTGACCCAACTCGAGAGTGACTTGAGCGCAAGGCGGTTCGATGCCGCGTTCGATGACGGCTCGTCTTGGACCGACTACCTGAAAAAACCGGAAGGGGCGAATTTCGAACAGGTTCCGGTCAAGGTCGTAGCCACTGACGACCCGACCACACTGGGTCATGGCATGGGCGTCGGCATTCGCAAGGACAATCAGGACCTGACCAAGAAGATCGACATTGCACTCTGCGACATCATCAAGAGCGGTCAAATGAAAGCCATGAGCGAGAAGTAGTTCAGCGACGACTACTCGCTCACCTGCAAGTAACTTATCTCTGGAGCCATCATGGATATCGCCCTTTCACGCCTGCTATGGGAGGACGGATGGGGCTTGTCCATTCTTCGCGGGAGTGCTGTCACCGTTGCAGTGGGGGTGCTCGGGATGGGTCTTGGGATGCTGCTCGGACTCCTCCTGGCCGCGGTGAAGTGGGCTCGTGTTCCCGTCGCGTCGCAAGTGGTCGATGTATATACGGTGATCGTTCGAAGCGTTCCGGGGCTGTTAGTGGTGTACCTGATCTTCTTCGGATCGGTCGAGTTCGTAGCGAGAGTCGGCACGTTCTTTGGCTATGCCGATGCGTTTCAAAGCGCTTACTCGTTCATCGTCGGGGTGGTTTCGGTGGGAGCCATCGCCGCAGCATATGCGGCAGAGGTATTCCGCGGTGCGCTCGATGCTATTCATCCGGGACAGATCGAGGCAGCCCGGGCCGTCGGGATGCAAACGCGCAAGCTCTACACACGAATCATTGGTCCCCAGATGTTCCGCTACGCATTGCCCGGTATCAGCAACGTCTGGCAGGCGACGATCAAGGATACATCGCTCGTTTCGGTGACAGGACTGGCAGAACTCATTCGCGTTGCTTACATCGGCGCAGGCACAACCCGGCAACCGCTGATCTTCTTCGTCATCGCAGCAATCGTGTTCTTCGTGATCACCCTATTTAGCCAGGTCGCCTTCGGTCTGGTCGAGCGCAACTTGAATCGCGGCGTGAGGGTGGTGTAAGCATGGACCTCGAACTTATTCAACGCGCAATCCCTCTGCTTCTCAAGGGACTGGTGACGACGCTCGAAATAGGTCTCGTGGCGATCGTTATCGGGTTTCCACTTGGCCTTGGCTTTGCACTCGCCAGACTATCGTCGAACCGCAGCCTCGCGGCATTTGCCGTGCTCTATAGCATGGTGTTTCGAGGCACCCCACTGCTAGTGCAGATTTTCATCATCTATTTTGGACTGGGACAGCTGCAGTTTCTCAGGGACCAGACAGCCCTCTGGTGGTTCTTCAGCGATGGATTCAACTGCGCGACGCTCGCCATTACGCTGAATACGGCAGCCTATACGTCGGAGATTCTCAGGGGTGGCCTGATGGGGATTCCTGCCGGTGAGATAGAGGCTGCTCGTGCATGCGGAATGTCGAACTGGCTATGCTTCCGGCGCATCAGATTTCCGATCGCATTTCGCCTGGCGCTCCCGGCATATACGAACGAGATCACTGTTATCGTCAAGGAGTCCAGTCTCGCATCGACCGTTACGGTTCTCGAGATTACCGGCCTGGCCAAACGCTTGATGAGCGAGACGTTCGCGGTTATTGAAGTCTTCACGTTGGCCGGCTTGCTTTATCTGGTTGTCAACTTTGCGGTCTTGCTCGTGATGCGATCGTGGCTCGAACCGAAACTGTCTATGCATCGGACTACGAGTAGAGCGGTTTTTTGGTTTCGGCCCCATCGCCGACGAGTGTGAAGACCAGGGCGCGGCGCGTAGCGTGTGTCGCAACGTCGTCGTCGCGTGATCGCTCGAAACTTGAGAAGCGGTTGATTGAATACATCCTTGGAGCGCTTTCCTTATGGGCCATGTTGTCGTTGTGGGAGCTGGAATCGTGGGTCTTTCTGTGTCCCGTGCTGCATTGCTGAACGGGCATGCGGTCACCCTTCTTGAGCAAGGCACTATCGCCAACCCGAGCGCCGCGTCCTACGATCAGCATCGAATGATCCGCTACCAATACGGCGACGCAGAAGGCTATACCCGGATGGTGGGTGACGCATTCGATGCGTGGGATCGTCTGTGGGACGATCTTGGCGTCCGGCATTTCTCCAACACCGGAACGATGGGTATTTCTCTGGCGGCCGAAGACTACACGGACCGGAGCCTGTCGACGTTTCGCAAGCTAGGCATCCCGCACGAAGTGCTCGATCGGGAAGCCGTTGAACAGACATGTCCTCAATTGAGCTTGCCCGTAACCAGTTGGGGGCTCCTGTCGCGAGCAGGAGGTGCGCTTTTTGCCAGTCGCATCGTTGATGACCTGGCCCGCTGGGTCTCGGACAGGGGCATCGAGAATCGAATTCATAGCAAAGCGGTGCGGGTTGATCCAGCGCGTGGCGAGGTCGTATTGGAGGATGGGTCGGCTGTGTCAGGCGATCTCGTGGTCGTTGCCGCCGGTGCGTGGCTTCCCGAACTCCTACCCGGCTATGCAGGGATGCCCACCTTCCGGCAGGCTGTCTGCTACGTGGAGCCGCCAGAAGAATACCTCGACGCCTGGCGCAACAGCCCCTGCCTCACCGATCTCGGCCCCGGCGATAACTACGCAATCTCGCCCACGCAAGGAACGGGATTGAAGTTCGGCTCTGGCAGTCACAGGAGGCGCGGGCGACCCAGCGATGGATTCCAAGCTCAGCCATCCGAAGGGCATGAGGTCATTAGCCACTTTTCCCCGTTTCTTCGGCAGGCCGACCGATACAAGCCGGTTCGCATGCAGGTTGGTTACTACGTGATGGACGCGAGTGGGCGCTTTCGCGTGGAAGCACAGGGACGCACCGTGGTGATCACGAACTGCGACGGACAGATGTTCAAGTTCGGTCCACTCATCGGAGTGCGCGTCATGGAGAGCTTCGACGGCAAGCAATCCGCGGCAGAGTTGAACCGGTGGGCCGCGGGGTATTGATCGGATTGATCCCGGTCTCGCGGGTATTCAAGTGCCTGAGCCATCAAAAATTAGAAAAGCCAGGGCAGCGACATGACCATTCTCTACAAGGCCGACCCGGGAGATGCACTGTTACCGCCTAAGGGCGCAGCACTACTATTATCGATAGTCGCAAAGAGGTTGACTGAGTCTGTTTTATATGTAACCATTGCAATTACACATGGTGAGAATCAAAATGCCTACGAGTACACGTTTTGCCGTGGCCATCCACACCCTTGCCGCACTTGCGGTGAGCGACCACAAGCCCATGCGCTCCGAGGACTTGGCATACAGCGCCAATACCAACGCCGTCGTTATTCGAGGGCTACTTTCGCGCCTGATCGAAGCTGGGTTGACAACATCCCAACTCGGGGCTGGCGGGGGTGCCATGCTTGCAAAACCCGCGGCGCAGATCAGGTTGCTAGACGTATATGAGGCGGTGGAAGATACCGAACTTTTCACGCTGCATCGGACGCCGCCCTGCGCAACTTGCGTTGTGGGCGGGAACATCCAGGCTGCGATGGGGCCTGCCCTGAATAGGGCACGTACGGCGCTTGAAAACGAGCTTGCAGGGGTGACGATTGCCGATATAGCTGCCGAAGTTGCGCGGCTTGGTAAATTTACTATGCCCTTAGTCTGGTAGTTTTTTTATCTCTAAATGTCACTGTGTAAATTACACACATTTAAGTGAGGCACTACATGATCTGATCACGATCTGCAACCCTCTCGCTCGTTCGCGCGGCGACGACAGTGCTTGTCCACTGATAGAGCGAGGCGCTTCACCATATCTAGCCAGCAGGAATGCGGGCTTCGCTGGGAGGGATATTCATCGGTTTTTCCTAACCTCTGTCTCTCACACCACATCCGCAATCGTTTCGACAGGTCCAACATGCCAACACTTCTCGCAATCGAGGTTAGCCCTCGTCTCGACTATTCCACCTCCCGCAAACTGACTGGGGAGTTCATCGAAAAATGGAAGCTTGAGCATCCCGGCGGCTCTGTCATCATTCGCGATCTGATCAAGACACACCTTCCATTTGTTGATCTACCGTGGATCGGCGGAGCTTTCACTCCGCCAGAACAGCACACACCGGAACTGGCGGCGGCGATCAAGGTTTCTGACGATCTCATCGCGGAATTGAAGTCGGCGGACCAGATCGTCATCGGCACACCGATGTACAACTTCTCTATTCCGGCCATCCTGAAGGCCTATATCGACCAGGTTGTTCGCGTTGGCATCACGTTTACCATGGACTATGAAGGCTTGTTGACCGACAAGAAAGCAACCGTCATTGTGACGTCCGGAAGCGACTTCGCTCCCGGCACGAAATATGAGTCCTTTAACGTCGCAAGCGGCTATCTACGACAGATCCTTGGATTGATTGGGATAACTAATGTTGATGTAGTACTCGCGGGACGAGCGTTGACCGTGGACTACGGCGAGAAGACGATGGAAGAGTTCGTCGGTCAATTCGCCCACGCACTTTCACTTGCTGCGCAAGCCTGACTAGGGAAGATGAACCATTGTGTTCGATGTTCAGATGAGGACGTCGCCAGCAAATTCCATCAGGGCCCGCAGGCGCATACCGGCCCGCGCAAACGGGCCGGACATAAGCGTGTTGCTTTTACCTGCCAGCCAACATCGCAACTCTGTTTCCAATCCGGGAGGCGTCCGCATAAGACCTTCCCTAAAGCGCATTTACGACGATGCCTTCAACGCAATGCCCTACAAAAAATTGCGCTTACGCGGATTCGCGTAAGCGCGCATAAAAACATCCGTCCTCGTTTGACGTGAACAAACGCGGACCTTAGGGCAGATTTAGTTGGCTCACCTCGGAAACGGGCCCTCGGCCGCCGCCATGTCGACGGTCGGATGCGGATCTTTCAAAAAGCGCAACGCTGCTTCGTTCTAGCTTCGACACGGCCCCGTCCTGCAGACCGTGTTCCCAAACACACCGGATCACGATGGAGAAGAGCGATGAGCAGCTTCGACGATGCATTTAAGTCCCTGATCGGAAGCGAAGGGGGCTATTCCTTCAACCCGGCCGATCCGGGTGGGGAAACCATGTGGGGCGTGACCGCACGCGTCGCCCGTACGTATGGATATGCCGGACCGATGAAGGACCTGCCTCTCGCCACGGCAAAGGAGATTGCCAAGACGAAATACTGGGACCCGCTGCGCCTAGATGAATTCGATCCGCGCGTGGCGTTTCAGATCTTCGACGCCAACTACAACGGCGGCCTTGTCGTGCTCTGGATGCAGAAGGCGTCTGACGCGGAACCGGACGGCAAGTTTGGCCAGCAGACGGTCGATGCGGTGAAGAATGCCGATCCGCTCAAGTTCGTGATGCGGTTTGCGGCCTTTCGCCTGCGCTACCTGAAGGGTCTGCATGCCTGGCCCAGCTTCAGCCGCGGATGGACCGACAGGATGGCCAAGAATCTCTTACTGGGAGCAATCTGATGGACTGGACCAAGGTAGCATCAACGATAGGCGGGACGGCGCCGCTTCTCGCCGGACTCATCGGCGGCCCGGTCGGACTGGGGGTGACCGCTGCCGCCACGCTCCTGTCGCACGTACTCGGAACGCCGAACGATCCCCAAGCGATCGAGACGGCGCTTCAGGATCCGAGCGCACTCGACAAGGTGCGGCAGGCGGAGAGCGCGAACGCGGTTCAGCTTCAGCAACTCGCGGTGACGGCGGCGCAAGCCCAGTTGACCCATGAGATCGAACTGGCTCGTGTGAATGCGGAAGACCGCAAGGACGCTAGGGCGATGGGTATCGCCACGCGGGACTGGGTGCCCAAGGTCCTTGCGATGGCGGTAACGATCGGCTTCTTCGGCATCTTCGTTCTGATGGCGCTGTACGCCCTGCCGGAAACCAACCGCAATCTCGTCAACGTGACTCTCGGTTCACTCGGCACGGCGTGGATCAGCATCATCGGCTATTACTTTGGAACGTCCGCGGGGTCCGCCAGAAAGACGGAATTGCTGGCGCAGTCGAGCCCCCCGGTCACGACGCCGGACAGCGCCGCCGCACCGCGCGCGCCAGCGACGAAGCCTGGCGCCGTGCCGCCGCAGGCGCCATCGCCAATGGGCGGCACAGCACTCGATGAACTGTTTCCGCCGTTTTCTCCCGGCGCACAGGGGCCGGTCTTCACCGGCGGCTGATCGCAGCAGACCGGCACACCGCACGGACGCTGACGATGCTAAGTGGTCGCATTGCCGCACGAGGGATCGTGCGGCAATGCGACCGCCGATTGGAAAGCTGTCCGGGCGCCAGCCCGGGGGAACTTCGTCCCGATTTCAAGCCTGCAACCGCTGAACCTGAAAGGACCTGTCATGAGCACGCCCGATAATGAGCCTCGCGCTTTAGCCGTCGATCTGTTGTCTGAAATAATTTCCTACATCAAGCAGAGCCGCCCTACGAGGACCGATGACAAGGCGACCGTGGGATTCGTGTACTCCCAGTTGCGTGTCGGCCAGATGATCTCCGCGACCGACTTCGGTAGAGCATGGAGTCCGATCGGCGGATCGCCGACCCAGGGCACGGGTGCGCAACAACCCCCGGCCGGCACTGATCCCGCGGCCGTCGCCACGGCGGCAACGGCTGCGGCTGCGGTGGCTCAGAACGTCAAGCGTGCGATGCAGGCGACGTATAACACCGAGCAGCTCGTCAATACGATGCTCATCGTGACCGATAACGGCACGCTCGAGACCTATAGCGGCGGCGGAAGACATCTCTCGTTCGCATACAAGGAAATACTCGACGCGATGGAAGCCCCGCCGGCGCCGCCCCGTTCCGCGGCGGACCAGCAGCGCATCGACGCGGCCACCAAGGTGCTTTGGTCGGCGGACAACACGCCGACGCCGCTCTACAACACCTACAAGAGAAACCAGACGGCTTACGCCGTGGCCAAGGCCAACTACGTTGTGAACAGCAACCGCCTGCTTGCGGACCCGGCGCAGGCAGACTCAGCGCCGATGCTGCTCGATCCCTACGACACCGCCGTTCGCCAGGCCTACGATCAGTGGAAGGCGCAAGGTGCGAACGATGTCGAGGCCGCGCTCGCGACGGTGGAATCGCTGGGCGTCCCGCTCGAGCAGGGCGCGATTGCCGACGCACGCAAGCTGATGGATGCCTGGAGCATTCCGGTTCCGAACGTCCCGGGCGTGAAGGAGCCGTATTCTTATGTGCTGCCGTCCGACTGGGCAGCGTTCGACGTCGACAACATCGGCTGGACCCAGCTAACGCTCACGCAAAGCGACTACAACTCGCACTACGCATCGAACCAGTACCAGGTCAATTCGGGTAGCTGGCGGGGCAGTTCGGAATCGTCGAGCGGCGACGTGGGCGCGAGCATCATGGGCTTCGGCTTCAACGGCTCCTATAGCGAACAGGATTCGAGCAATCAGAGCGAATCCTCTGGTAGTTCGGCCACTTATGGCTCTTTTCACAATGACGCCAAGAACCTTTCGATCGACCTCGAATATGGTCTTTGCGAGATCGTGCGGCCCTGGCTGATCACTGATCTATTCCAGCTCAAGAACTGGTATCTGAAGGGCGAGAAGGCCAATTGCATCAGCGACGGATCCATCACGGGTCAAGTGCTCAAGAACGACCCATTGCTGCCGATGATACCCACGCACTTCCTCGTGATCCGCAATGTCAGGATCTATACGCAGGAATGGAACAACGACGGGGCGACGCTCAGCAACTACTTTCAGAAGAGCGAAGGCAGCAACCAGCAGCATTCGAGCTCCGCGAGCGGAAAGGTCGAAGTGCCGGTATTCGGGCCAATCTGTCTCGACGCCGGCGCGTCGCATAGCGAAAGCGGGTATGGCGGACAGTATCAGGACGAGGCCGGCAACAGTTTCTCAAACGACTACAAAGCCCACTTCGAGGCGGGCGCGTTGACGATCCGCGGTGCGCAAATTGTCGCGTGGCTCAGCGAGGTACTGCCAGCATGTCCTCCTGTCGACGATCCAGCACTCGCAGTGAAGAAGGTGGCCGCATGACTACCATCGACCAGCTGGCCGCCGAGCTCCACGATTTCCTGCAGAAGCAGCTCGGCGGCGCGACGGGTGACGCGCCCGGCGGCATCGCCATGTTCTTTGACAAGGGCGGCACGCCGCTCGCCGCTGCTGATTTCGGTTTTAATGACAACCCCAACCAGCAGCAGCTGTTTTCGCATCAGCGTGCCGCGCAGCTCGCGGATCAGCTGCCGGTGTCCGACGCGCTTGCGGAGGGCTGGTATCTCACAAGAACTGGCGGCAAACTGTCCAACTGGTACGCCGATGCGCTGCGCGGCAGCATCTGCCTTCAGGGAACGGAGCAGGAGAAGAATTCGTTCGAGACCCGCAAGGCCGACGCGCTCGCCAAACTAGACGGAAACAAGATGCTGGAAGTCTCCGGAGCGACCGACGCTGGCAACAGCATCGACGCGACGGGCTCGCACGATGTCTACTATGCGACCGGCATGTCTCCCGCCAACTGGTTCCTGCCGAATGCCGACTGCTGGGCGACGTATCACCAGCAATCGGGCGATCAGCCATCAGGAAACCCTGTGCCGAGTCCCACCCCCTCGGCAGTCCAGCATCCCACATTCACGTTTCGGGTTGTCAGTCAGACCCAGGCGCCCGCGGTCGGCGCGTTCCTGACGCGGGCGTCGCTGCTCGCAGCACCAACCGTGGCCGCCTCGCCACCTCCCGCGCGACCGTTGCTCGTCAATTCCGGTGTCTTGGCGAGCTTCCAGAGCAGGGCACTCATGCAGCCGGTGGCAACCGTGGCTACCGTCGAGCCGCTGTCGCACGTCGTGGCCGCCAACGAGCTTCAGTTTCGGGTCCTGCCGCCAGCGGTCATCGACCGTGAGGCGCTTCAGGCGGCGACTTCCGAGCAGCCCGTGAAGAGTGTCGGTTTTCACATCGACTTCGACTACTGTCTCGTGAATTTTGACCGTCCGTGGTGGGATGAAGTGTTCCTTTCGGTGCCGCCGGGCTGGGCGATACCGGGCTACCGGCGTGGACAGGTGGCGAGCGGCTCGTTGAATGGGCCGTCCGGCTTCATCACCTTGATCACGGTCGGGATGGTCGTGATCCGCAATCTGAGCATCGAGGCCTCGTGGACGGAAGAAGACCAGAAGGCGCTTGCGGCTAACGCACTCAGCCTTGGGCCATTCTGTGTCGCCGGCGGAAGCTGGAACAACCAGAAGTTTTCTCGTCCCGGCATGCAGGTCGTGGCCTGGATATGCCAGATTCCGCCGCTGCTGCCAGCGCTGGACGCGGCGTGACGACACGCGCCGCCGATCAGTACGAAAGCGGGCATCGATGCGCACCCGGCGCGCCGGCGCCCGCGACTTCCTACGAGACCCTGGACGTGGTCTCGGCCATGCTTTTCGAAGGAGATGCGATGAACTACGCCGCCAGCGATACCGACCTTTCGACGACTACCAACAACGAAGACGGGTCCACGACGACCCGTTTTTTCCCCGACGGCACCACACGGGTCGACTATCCCGACGGCTCGTCGATGACCGCCTATCCGGACAATCGCGTGCTTAATGTTTCGCCCGACGGCACGCGCACGCTGACGGACGTCAACGGGGTTGCCCTCGATCCCGACACAGGGAAGCCGTTGGGCTCGAGTCCACCGGTCGTGGAGAAGAGTCCCGTCTCGGAAAAAGACCTCGAAACGGGAGCGCACTTTATTTCGACGCTGCTCGAAGCCGCGGCCATCGTCGCCGATGCGGAAACGATGCTGGTCTTCGTCGAGCCGATCAACGCGGTGGCCATGCCGGTTGCGATGGCGATCGAGGTGTGGCGGGCACTCGAGGCGTCGGTGCGCGCGTACTCGACCATGGCCTACTGTTATGGCCTGATGTATGGCGCGCTCGACATGGGCAAGCCCAAGTATCCCGAAGGCGCCTATTCGCTCGACAGTGCGGAGACGATTCGCGACAAACAGGCGGCGTTCGAGGATGGCATCGCCAAGGCGTCGGCGCATCTTTCCAACGGCAGCGCGGGAGTCGCCCTGCGCAATCACGTTCTCATCAGAACGGCGTTTCTGAACTCCGACCCGCATGCGACGCTCAACGAGATCTGGAAGGTGCTCTGCGAGAGCGAGGGCGACGACTTCTACGCAAAACAATTCGCGCTGCGCTGGCCGGAGACGGGGATGACAGAGGCATGAAGCATGTTCGCGCGCTGACCGGTGCGGCGTGCCGGCTTGCCGCTTGTCCGCATGCGAGCACGACAAAGGCTCCGGCTCGCGCGACATCCTTGCGCTTTGAATCCCTTTGTTTATGTCAGTTGGCCGCCCATTCACGCGCTGATGTGCTCGGCGGTCATGCTCGGATATTGCGGTCGCTGCGGAAAGACGCGCCAGCAGCCGTGCTCGTGCCGGAAGAAGAAGAGGGCGCGCGAGCCGGCGGGGTGCGACGCCTCGATGCAGACATAGCGCCGCTTTTCTAGCCGCGTTCGGCTGAAAAGGATCACGCGCACCGTCTCTTCGGCTCCCGGCGCAAGCCACTTTTCGACTTGGGAGCGCAGGCAGCGCTCATCGGAGATTTTCATTTCATGCTCCGTCATTGACGTAGGACCGGCTGCGAACCGAGTGCATCGGTGCGATCGACCGGAACGGTGCACGCTGCCGTAAGCGCGCCGTTCAATAGGAAGGACGACCGGCGTAGTGACATTTTGAAGCGCACGCGCAGCGTGGCGAGATATATCCGATGCCATGCTCCGCCACGTGGCGTCACGAGAAAAACAGGGGAGAAGTGATGTTTAATGCGGGCGAAAACCGGGCCGTCTACTTCAGGCCGACGCCCCAGAATCGCGTCGGACCGAACGGATCGATCCTGAAGCCGGCGACGTCGCGCGACAGCGGCTGGTAGACGGTCGAATGCGCGATCGGCGTGAAGGGCACCTGATCCTTGAAAATCTCCTGTGCCTCCATGTATTCGGCCGTGCGCGCGGCGACGTCGGTCGTCGCGCGAGCTTGCTTGATGAGATCGTCGAAGGGTTTGTAGCACCACTTCGCGAAGTTGCTGCCCTGGACGGCATCACAGCCGAGCAGCACGCCGAGCCAGTCGTCGGGATCGCCGTAGTCGCCGGTCCAGCCAATCAGCAGCGCATCGTGCTCGCCCGCCCGCGCGCGGCGAATGTACTCTCCCCACTCGAAGGTGACGATGCGCGCTTTGACGCCGATCTTCGCCCAGTCCGCCTGGATCATTTCGGCCATCAGCCGCGCGTTCGGGTTGTAGGGCCGTTGCACGGGCATGGCCCACAGGTCGAGCGCAAAGCCCTCGGGGTAGCCCGCCTCGGCAAGCAATGCCTTTGCCACGGCCGGATTGTAGGGCGCGTCCTTCAGGCGGGTGTCGTAGGCCCACTGGGTCGGTGGCATCGGATTGGTCGCGAGCCGGCCGCCGCCCTGATACACCGATTCGAGGATCGCGCGCTTGTTGATCGACATGTCGAGCGCACGGCGCACGGCGAGCGTGTCGAGTGGCTTTTTCGTCGTGTTGTACGCGAGATAGCCGAGGTTGAAGCCGACCTGGCTCGGCATCTGGAGGCTGGGATCGGCGCGGATTGCGGCGATGTCGGCGGGGCGCGGATAGCTCATCACCTGGCACTCGCCGCTGCGCAGCTTCTGCAGCCGCACTGCCGGGTCCACGGTGATCGCGAAGACCAGCCTGCGCACCTGCACGATCCCCGGCTGCCAGTAGTCGGGATTGCCGTCGAAGCGGATGTCCGCATCCTTCGTATAGCTACGGAAGATGAACGGTCCGGTACCGACCGGAAATTGATTGATGTCGCGCGCGTTGCCGCCCGTGAGCAGGTTGTCGGCGTATTCGCGCGAGAGAATCGATGCAAACGGCATGGCCACTTTCTGTAGAAACGGCGCATCGACGTTCGCCAGGGTGAAGCGCACGGTATACGGGTCGGGCGCTTCGATCTGCGTGATGTTCTTCGCGAGCCCGAGATCGCGGAAATACGGAAACGGCACGGGATACGCCTTCCGAAAGGGCTGCTCCGGGTCGAGCATGCGCTGGTAGGTGAAGACGACATCGTCAGCGTTGAACGCGCGCGCCGGCTTGAAATACGCGGTGGTCTGGAACTTCACGCCGTGGCGCAGGTGGAACGTGTATTGGCGCCCGTCGGGCGAAATCTCCCAGCTTTCGGCGAGACCCGGCTCGACCCCCGGGCCGTCGCGCCTGAACTCGACGAGCCGGTTGTAAACCGTGTAGGCGGCCGCACTGGCCTCGACGCTCGTCGTGTACTGCGCCACGTCGAAGCCGGCGGGGCTCGCCTCGGAGCAATACACGATGGTCTTGTCCGGCAGGTCGCCGGCGGCGCGCGCCATCGGCGACACACCGAAGGCGGCGAAGGCGAACCACAGAGTCGCCGCCCGGAGCCGGGCATGAAAACGCAGCGCGTGTTGAACATGCATCTCGTCACCGATGGGTAGCGATTCGCGGGCGATTCAAGGGAGATTTTTGGCGAGGGAAGCCTGGAGTGCAGAATCAGTATAGGCAGCAAAGTTCGCGCTCACAAAAGTAAAGCCGTATCGCGTCATGCGAATTCGCACTGTGTTCCGGGTTGTCGTCACACGCGGATCCGGTGAAAATCCGTTTGACGATTCATCCGATGATTCGACGTGGCGTGAATGCATCGAGCCGTCCTGCAGACGCCCGAACCCTGTCAAGCGCTTGACACCGGTATAGGATGGCGAGAGCCGGTGGACCGCACGCCGCTTCATCCGCTCATCGCAGAGTGCGACGCGCATCTTGTGCAGGCGGGGATCGAGAGGATCAGCATGTATATTTTGCTCACCGGACCGGCGGGGCTCTTTCGCGAAGGGGTCGAGCGCTTGCTTCGCGAGTTCGCGCAGGACGTCGAAGTGCGGTCGTGCAACTGCCTGACCTCCAACTGGCCCGACGAGCGTAAGCCCGACTGCGTCGTGATGGACGGCGATTGCCTGCGCCAGGCGAGCAACGAGCTCGAAGCGGCGCGCCGCCATACGCGCACGACGCCGGTCGTCGTGCTGTTGAGCGAGGCGAGGCGGCAGCACGTCGACGAACTCATCGCGGCGGGCGTCTCGGGCTGCGTTGAAAAGTCCGCGTCGTCCGAACTGCTCTTCAGTGCGCTGCAACTCGCGCTCGCGGGCGGCATCTATCTGCCGCGCTCGCTGCTCGCGGCAAGCCTCAGCGAACCTCCCACGCCCGCCGACACCGCCGCGCAGGCCGGTACGCCGATACCGGGCCCACACCTGCACCTGACCCCGCGGCAGATCGAAGTGCTCGCGCTTCTCGCGCGCGGCCGCTCCAACAAGATGATCGCGCATCAACTCGACGTCTCGGAGGCGACGGTGAAAACGCATCTGACGACGATCTACAAGGCGATGAACGTGACGAGCCGCGGCCAGGCAAGCGCCGTCGCAGCGCGTATGGAGAAGGTTTGCGACGAGCAGCTCAGCAAGGCGATCAATGGGCGCCTCTCTGTCGGGCGCCTGCTCGCCAATATGGAGAGCCAGCATTTCCGCCCCGGCGAAATTCTGTTTCACAAAGGCGATTCGAGCGGCGAGCTGTTCTACGTCGTGCGGGGCACCGTGCGCCTGAGCGATCTCGGTATCGAACTGGGCGCGGGCGCGATTCTCGGCGAAATCGGGCTCTTTTCGCCGGAGCACCGCCGCACCTCGACCGTGATCTGTCAGACCGACTGCGAGCTGCGCACCGTGTCCGCCGCCGACGCAATTCGCCTCTACTATCAGGAGCCGGAATTCGCGATGTACCTAATTCAGCTGCTAGCGGGGCGTATGGAAGCCGACAAGGCGCGGCGAGCGTAGCGCCGTCCGCGCGCCCGCACAGCAAACGCTTCTTGCCAATCGCGCGATCAGTTAGTACGTTATGAGATGCGGCCCTCGCCTCGCTCGCTTCGGTTACCGAAGCATCGGATGCAGCGGGGTAACGCCCGCAGCCGGCGAAGACAATCCAACCATCAGAAATAGCCGGCGCATCAGCATCTCTCGCAACACCTGCATTTGCAGTCTTCTCGAAGTCATCAGCGTAACGCCCGACCGGACAGCCGGCGGAATCGATCCGGGTATTGAAGAAAATGAACGCGGAAAGCCTTGCCGCAGTCAACGAGCTGCACAGAGTGGTGCGCACGATTCTGTTCGCCGATCTGGTCGAGTCGTGCCGTCTCGCCGAGACCGACGAGGAGGGCACGGCCGCGCGCTGGCGCGGCCTGCGCATGGCGATCGAGATGCGCATCGTTCCGGAATATTGCGGCAGGCTCATACGCACCGAGGGCGACGGGCTGATGATTGTCTTTGAGCAGGCGCTGCCCGCTGCGCGCTGCGCACTCGAGATCCAACGGACCTGCCGGCTCACGGCGACGAGCGGCGCATGCGGCGCATGCGGCGATCCGCTCCTGTTGCGCATGAGCCTGCACGAGACCGAGTTATTCACAGATGAACGCGATGTCTACGGCTGCGGCGTGAATCTCGCGGCGCGTCTGTACAACCTCGCGGGGCCCGGCGAGATCGTGCTGTCGGAGCGCATGCTCGACCGGCTCGGCGCCGGGTTCGACACCAACATGGAAGACCTGGGCGAGTGCCATCTGAGGCATCTGTCGCAGCCGGTGCATGCCTATCGTCTCGGCGGCCCCGGCCCGCGCCCGCTGGTCGCGTCGCGCACCGCGTTCGCGTCGCAGTTGCGTCCGTCGATCGCCGTGATTCCGTTCGCCGCGCGCTGCATCGAGGCGAAACACTACGTGCTGGGCGAAATCCTCGCCGATGAAATCATCGGCGCACTATCTCGCTCGGCCCAATTGCTGGTGATTTCGCGCCTGTCGACAAGCGCGCTGCGCGAGCGTCACGCGCGCGGAGAAGAGGTCAGCGCGCTGCTCGACGCCCAGTATGTGGTCTCGGGCGGCTATAGCACGCGTGATGGCAAACTCGTGCTCTCGGCCGAACTCGCCGATACCAGGCTGCACTGCGTCGTGTGGGCGCAAACGCTCAGCGACAGCATCGGGGCGATTGTCGCGGGCGAGAGCGAAATGGTCGCGCAGATCATCCAGACGATTGGTATGACGATCGTCTCGCACGAGCTGGAACACGCGCGCTCGCAGGCGCTGCCTACGCTGGAAAGCTCGACACTCCTTCTGAGCGCGATCGCGTTGATGCATCGTGGCGTGCGCGAAGAGTTCGAGCGCGCGGGCCAGATGCTCGAAGTGCTGGCCGAGCGCGCGCGCAGGCAGGCGACGCCGCATGCCTGGCTCGCGAAATGGCATGTGCTGCGCTTCAACCGTGGCTGGACCAGTGATCGTCTAGGCGAGGCGCAGCGGGCGCTCGATTGTGCGAGGCGCGCGCTCGACGCCGACTCGCAGTCGTCGATGGCGCTGGCGGTCGAGGGTTTTGTTCAGACAAACCTGCTCAAGCAGCTCGATGCCGGCGAGGAGCGCTATGAGCGCGCGCTCCACGTCAATCCCAATGATTCGCTCGCGTGGCTGCTAAAGGGCGCCCTGCACGCGTTCAAGGGCGAAGGTGAGCAGGCGGTCGCTTCCACCGGACAGGCGCTCGCGTTGTCGCCGCTCGATCCGTTGCGCAACTTCTACGATTCGCTCGGTGCGACGGCGGCGCTCTCGGCGGGCCAATACGAACACGCGATCGAACTCGCACAGCGCTCGTTGCGCGGGGGGCGCAGCAACACATCGACCCTGCGTGCGCTCGCGATCGCACAGTCCGAACTGGGGATGATGGAAGCCGCCCGCGCGACAGTCCGCGAAGTGCTCGCGATCGAACCAGACCTGACGGTGCGCAAATACCTGGAGCGCTCGCCGAGCGCCGCGTATGCGACGGGCAGGATCTGGTCGGAAGCATTGGGACGCGCCGGCTTGCCGGCCCAGTGACGACCGGTTGTCAGGCCGTCTGCCGGTCGCGTCGACGCACTGTATTTCGCCTATATCGCGGTTCAGCTTGCTTCGATGCACATTGAGCCAGAACTAACGAGGGGAACAACATGAGTGCACTGGGTGGAGCGGGAGGCGCAGGCGGAGCAGGGGGGGCAGGCGGCGCGGGTGGCGCAGGTGGCGCGGGGGCGGGTGGCGGCCCTCCGGGCGACGTGCTGGGCGACTGCGAACTGCTGACCGAGTCGCTCATCTCTCACCGCGACGGCATCGTCGGGCCATGGACGGACAAACGGCTGGCGATTCAGCCCGAAGAGAACGAGGCGCCGTCCGGCGGCCACATCGACGACAACGGGCAGCTGTGGCGCTGGGATGGATGGGTGCGCGCGGCCGTGTACGACTTCGAGCTGATTTCCAATCTCGCCTTCACGCGATCGCCGGGAGGCACCGCCGGCGTATCGCTCTGGCACCGCGGGGCCAGCATGCAGCCGGACCAGAATGAGCCGACCTTCGAGCCGGTGAAGCTGGTCGCCGAGATGTACCGGCCCGGCGAGGAAACCTTCGTCAAGCAGCTCGCGTTCATGGATCGCTATTCGGACCTGCGCGCGGAGCGCGCGAACGAGACGCTGATCCAGATGGGACCGCAAACCGCGTTCTGGGGCTCCATAGTCAATCTGAGCCCAAGCCGCACGCCGAAGACGCTCGAGCTGCTCGACACCGTGGTGCGCTTCGCCATCGCGGTGGAAATGCGCTTCAAGCATGCGCTCGCCTGCACGCGTTCGATCGACTACTCGCCGCAGGTGCAGCCGATGATTGCCACGCCGGGGCACGGCACGCTGCCAAGCGGTCATTCGACGCAGGCATACATCATCGCGGGAGTCATGTGGGAATTCTTTCGCGACCTGCGCATGGAGGCCCCGGTCATATCGGGATCCCACCCCAAGGAATCGACGACACTGAAAAACCAGTTCCTTTATCAGGCTCGCAGGGTGGCGATCAATCGCACGATCGCGGGCGTGCACTTTCCAGTGGACAGCGCAGCGGGCCATCTGCTCGGCACGACGCTCGCCGAGTATTTCGTGCACCGCTGCAAGGTCGCACCGGGTGCGCGAGGCAACTACGTGCCACGCACTTTCCAGGGGGATCAGTTCATCGGCTACCACGATTTCGATGCCGACGAGCCGCTCGTACCGGAGCTCGCCTTTCCAAGCTCCCCGTCGCCGACCACCAGTACAACGGTGCCTGGATATCCGCACATCGTGCTGCATCCACCTCTCGAGACACTCGAAGGCTCGAAGATTCTCGCGTGGATGTGGAATCAGGCGAAAAACGAGTGGAATGGAAAGAGTCTGGCGGCGGGCAGGATCAATTGAGGGAGCGCACGCATGACCTCGCAATGGGACGTGGATACCACGCGCGGCTGGCTCGCGCCGGATGTCGTCGATCAGGCCGCGACGGCGCCGTGCTTCGACCCCTATCTCGTGTGGGCGGACGCGACTGGATGGGTGGACCTGGGCGGTGTTCCGCAAGGGCGGTTTCCGATTGCGATCGAGCTAGCGAAGAGTGGCAAGACGGCGCAGGAACTGAGCCTCCTCATCAAGACCAACGGCTGGGAAGAGTGGATCTGGATGTCGTCGCTTTATCGACATCCGCCGGAGGGTCTGGAACAAACGCGCTTTTGCACGGCACACGTGACGCGTGAATTCTTCGTGCATCTGCACACAGACCTGTTCGGCTTGATCGAGCGCTTCACTCTCGGCCTGCCGATCGTCACGGGCGGCCCGGCACGTACCGATCAGATCGTGCCCGACCCGGCGCCGCTGGCGCCGGCGCAATCGCGCGGCGACCTCGGCAAGGTGGTGATCGGTGTGTGCGACGACGGCATTGCGTTCGCGCATCAGCACTTTCATGAAGATCGTGAGGGCAGGAAAACGCGAGTCGAATGCTTCTGGAATCAGGATGATGCGTCCAACTCGACCGCGGGCCTGGGTTATGGCCGCGAACTGCTGAAGTCGGACATCGATTCGCTGATGGATGCGGCGCGGCGCGGCGATACCGTCGACGAAGAGGCGGTGTACCGGCAGGCGAACTACACCGCCGTCGCGCGCCGCTGGGCGCACGGGACCGCGGTGATGGACCTCGCCTGCGGCGTGCATCCGCTGCGGCCCCCGAGGCCGCGGCAGGAGCTGGAGTTCGCACGGCCCATGATCGGCGTGCAGTTCAGGCTTCCCGGGCGAACCATGCGCGACACCTCCGGCCTATGGCTGGAAGTGCAGGCGCTCGACGCGATCCGCTACATCGTGGCGCGTGCGCACGACATCGCCGGATCGGACTGCCATGCGCTAGTCAATCTGAGTTACGGCTATATCGCAGGGCCGCATGACGGTAGCTCCATGCTTGAGTGCGCAATGGATGAACTGATCGATACAGGGGCTTGCTCGATCATCATTCCGGCCGGCAACAGCAATCTGGCGCGGTGCCACCGCACGCGTTTCATCGATTCGGGAAAAGAAGACAGCATGCGGTGGCGCGTGCCGCCCGACTGCGTGACGCCGGGTTTCGTGGAGATATGGCTTGGTACGGAGCAAGGTGATCCGCAGGTGCAGGTGAAGATCGAACCGCCGGGCGGCGAGGCGAGTCCGTGGATCAGCCTCGACAACGTTGCGAAATTGACGCGTGACGGCGACACGTTGTGCACGGTGGTGCATCTCGGACGGGGCGCGAAAGGCGACGCATGCATGATCCTGGTCGCACTCGCACCGACCGTCACGCGCGATGGCAAGCGCAAGGTCGCGCCGCCCGGCAACTGGATCATCTGGCTGAAGAACACCGCGAGCCCCGGGCTGACCGTCAATGCGTGGGTGCAGCGCAACGAGACGCCCGATGGCTTTCCGTTGCGTGGCCGCCAGTCGCGCTTTGACGACGACGCTTACCCGCGCTTTGACCGCTTCACGGCCGAGCAGGACTACGACGGCAACACGCCGAGCTGGATTCGCCGTGAGAACACCATCAATTCGATCGCGACCGGCAGGGGCCCGGCGGTGATCGGCGGGTGGCGCCAGAGCGATGGCGCCACGGCGCCATACTCGGCGACGGGAATCGACGTCGTGTCCGCCGCGCCCCAGCGCGCGGGGCCCGACGCGAGCGCGGTGTCGGAGCGCTCGATCGTGCGCGCGGGGGTCATCGCCGCCGGCACGCGCAGCGGCAGTGCGATTCCGTTCGAAGGCACGAGCGCCGCCGCGCCGCAGGTGGTGCGCATGCTTGCAAAGGGCATGCCTCTGCCGCAAACGGGAACGGGGCTCGGGCAAATGGTGGTTCAGCGGCCAGGCTCGAACCTTCGCGACGCCGTGCGAAAACTCGCAAAGAGACTGAACCCGGCCGCTAAGGCGAGCCAGCCGATACGCTTCAAAACCTTCAGCGCGGATGAGTATGCCCGCCGCCTGGCGGAACGAAACGTCGGCGCCGGACATCTCCCTTTGCAAAACGATGACGATTGAAGGCAACCGGCACACCGGGCGGTCGCAGTGACGCGGCGCTCACGCATTGGCCTCCAGCGCGAGCAGGTTGAGCAGGACGAGAATCGCGTCCCGGTTTTCCATGACGATCGCGACACCAAGCACGCCGATGAGCCAGCAGCCGATCTTCGTGACTGTGAAGTCTGCGGATGTCGCTGTTTTCCTCATCGTCACGCCGAGCTTGCGCGCGCGATAGTGATACGACGGAACCTGATATTCGTCGGCGACACGCTTGAGTCCGCCCTTGCGGTCGCAACGTGATCCGAGGCTGCCTGCGAGAATGATGCGGTCGGCATCGTCGAGCGCGTCGATGAACGTGCGGGCCGCGAGGCGCACGCGGACCTCGTTCAGGCCATGCTCCGCGAGCACCGATTCGATTGGATCGTCGATTGCATGCGTGTGAGCGTCAAGCTCGGCGGCCATGCCGTCCATCTCGATCGACACGTTGTGCTGATGGCTCGCGCTGCGCAGGCAGTCGATCAGATAACGCCGGAAATACGCGCACAGCGCATAGGCGGTCGACGGCGCACTTTCGGGAGAGGCGTGCGATACGGCGTGGTCCGGGTCGAGCCGCAGCACGCGAGAGAAGATGAACTGCGAGATCAGCTCCTCCTTGTCCTCCGGAAGCGAGCGTAGCTCGGACGGGTAATAACTGTGAAGCGCGCGCCGCACCAGCACGGAGATCCGGCCCATCTCGGTTTCGGAGAGACTCGCACGGCGATGCCAGAGATCGAGCAGCGTCTCGGCGTCGACCACTAGGCCGGCCGGCTCGGCATATCTCAGTGCGTCCATGGCGATCTCCGGTAGGCGCATGCGGCGGCGCGATGGCGCGCTAGCGCGAGACGCGCGATCGTCGAGCGGACGGGCGAGCGCGATGGCGAGAACGGGCGGATCGCGGCGGCGGCCGTGGCGCAGGCGTCGCACGATGCTTCGCTTGCGTTCTCGCGCGGGCTGGGTGCTGCGGCTGAGTCGAGCTGTGCGGACTGAGTCATGACGCCTCCTGACTTCGATGGAATGACCGGAAGGTGCTGCCGCGCGGTTGGGCCATGTGGCCTTTCGCGAGCGATGCGATACCAGTCCGGATACCTTCCAAAGTAGAGCGAAGGAGGGCGAAGGAAAATCGGCTGAATGGACTACATCGAAAGTCGTAGATACGCCGCGGGTCTCGTCGCACGAGGTCGCGGCTGGCGGCGGCCCCTTAACGGCACGACGAATACGACGGAGCGTTTATGGGAAGGACGGGTGAGTCGAAACCATGCTCGGCGCGGCAATAGCTCGCGACAGAACGCAGCCCCCGTCGCAAGACAACGCGATAACGACGGGGGCGCGCAACGCAGCTAGCTTGCGTAGCTTGTCTTGCTTTCCATGGCACCTCGCCCGGGCTCAATGACTGCTTTGGCTGGGGAAGCCTTGGCTTGTGTACGGCTCGGAAATATCACCTCGACGAGCCGATCCACGAAATAGAAAAACTTGTCGGAGGCATATCCAGCGATGAAAGCCACGGCTAGCGGAGAAATGTTCTTTCCGCCCTGAACGAGGTCGCTGAACAGGCCGATGGCGATGCCGACGATAACAGCGCACGTGATATGCGACCTGTTTGCGACTGTTGAGTACTCGGGATGAAACGTGCTCGTTTCGCTCTCGATCCTTATCTTTCTGAGGATCGCCGCACACGCGCCAAGCCAGGCGTAGAGCACGGGTAACACAAAGCCAGTGACTGCCCCGACCAGGGAAAGAACAATCTCGCGGCCATACATCGCCATTGCGCGGATGTCCTGGTAGGCGGCGATCTTCTGGAAACCCTCCTGTACGGCGTCTTCAGCGCGGAGTGTTTCGTTGCTTTCGTTCGTCACGTGATCCGCTTCCATGATGGGCACCTTGATCTCGAGATTTGCGCGGATCTTGCTCTTGGAGCATGTCCAGTCGAGAGCCAGCTGCGAGCTATCGCTCTTCGTGTTGCCCGCGGTTGTCGCTGCGCGCGCAGCGACATGTCCGCAATCCGGTTCGGTGTATGGGTTCGTGACGGGCAGAAAAAGCCAGTCGCCGATTCCCTGGGTGCGGGTGACATCGTTGTATAGCTGCCGATTGTTCGTGGCGAACTGCTGCAGCAAGTCCTTTATCTGCAATGCGGGTTGTGAGTTGCTCAGGGCCCGCAGATCGCTTGACGCATGCTGCCTGGCCGCGATCACGGATTCTTCTTCGTCTTGCGATCGGTTACGTTGCTGGTAGGCGGAGCCGAGCAGCTTTCGAAGCTCGAGTTCCTGCTTTTCGCGGGTTTCTATAATGCTGGACTCGTGACTCATCAACTGATTGTGCAGGATCATTGCCGACGCATCGTTGGTGCCGACAATCTTCAGAACGTCATCGGAGATCCGGTTCACCGTGAACAGCAAACACGACAAGGCAACCACGAATATGGTCAGGGAGATGGCCGTGATCGTATATATCTTGATAGCCCTGCGCGATCCGTGATGGGCATTCGAGCCTGCGGTCGCCGCTACAACAGGCAGAACACCCTTGGAGATTCTGTTCAGCGCTGCATAGAAAGCTGTTTCGATCTCAGCGCTCCATCGAGCTTCGGCTCGCGCAAGGCGCGCTTGCGTGAGTGCCGCGATATCCTCGGGCAATAGCTGAAGACCGGCAAGAGTCGCATGCGAGAGTAATTCGTCGGCGCTCCTCATGTCCTTGAAGACCTGGGCGCTCGGATAATAAATCGTTCTGGCGACGCGTCCCATCGCCGCAAGGAACGCACGCTCCCATTCGTAGTCCCATGCGCCCTGGTCCAGAACGCCACGCGCGTTCCTGATTGTCGCCACATCTGCGCTGTCGAGAACGACGTTGGCGTCCGCAGCATCAGCCAGCATTTTTTCGCAGTTTTCCAGATCGGCCGACAGCCGCGCCCGTTGCCGTTTGCTCTTCCTATCGACGTAAGACGTGCTGCCGGTCGCTGTCTCGTTCATTTGCGCGGTGCTCATTGCCGTCTCCATTACAAAGTTCGTCAACTGTGATTGAATGACGTCCAGTTGTCCCCAGTGGTCCCCCGGCGTTACTGCGACTGCCGAGTCGCCCTGCGAGCATCCGCACTTCCCGGTGGCAGGTAGAAGTCAAAAACGCGATGACCTCCAGTTGCGCTTGCACCTATCGCCTCGCCGGTGCAAGCCGAATGCAGTCAGCAACGCTGCTCAGAACCCTCTCCGATCGACTAGCCCGCGCCACCGAAGCCCATAAAGTATTCCCGGAAAGTATGAATCTCTAATGCGAACACACCGCTGCCGGGCAGGACTAGCGAGGCGGTGCCCCAATCCTCCTGCGTCGACCAGGTCCCATTCGTAACGTTGAGCGTACCCTCGTGATAGCCCCATGGATTGCGTAGCACGACATACTGGCGCTTGTTGGTTTCCCAAGTGCCGAGGATCGAATACGCATGGTTTGCGACGAGATTCGCACCTGCGTAGTCAACCTTATTGGGCGAGTCGTCGCTGCTGCCCCAAGTCCATGCGACCAGCGGGCTCGTTGCGCGTGCGCCGGAGCAATGCGACTGGATTGTTGACCAGGTGTCGTCAGCATCCGCCCAGTGGTACCACGCACTCGCGCCGGTCAGGATATGGCATGCCCAAGCCGCGTCGCCGCCGTTCAAATGCGCGTAGTCGTCGCTTCGCGGGAAACTCGCGTTGCCGCCGCTGCGCCAGACAGCAACCGCCTTTTCAATCACGGCCGGCCAGAGTTCGTTCGCAACGGATGACCGCGCATAGATGTAGGACCCGGCGGACTGTGGAACCTGTTCGCCGATCCAGATCGGAAATGTGAACGGAATGGTCAAGGTCACGAATCCGAGCGGAATTGTTAGCACATCGGTGAAGTCGAAGCGGAAGTCCGTGTGCCCAGAATCCTCGTCATCGCCGCCCTCGGCCTCGCCGGTCGCATTCTCTCGCCGGATGCGCGCGGCAATCAACTCGGGCCGCGTCCATGCGACGGAGGCGAGCGCCGCGATTAGCCAGCAGTCACTAAGCGCACCCTGTACCGGCGCCGTGGCGGTCGGCGCACGGACGAAATACTCGCCTGGCAGAGCGAAGTTGAGGTCGCTTAAAACCAGACGCAGCCATGCCGGCAGGAGCATGACAAACTCGCGATTAAGGGTACCGAGCGGCTTGCCCGCCTCGACAAGCGTCGCTTGCCCCATTTCCGCCACGCGGCCGGCGACGGCGAGTTCGGCTACCCGGCGGGTCTGCTCTGGACTGGCCTGCCGGCCGCAATGTTCGTCGAGAGAATGGAGATCCTTTGCGATCTGATCGGCAATGCTGGCTGCGAACAGTCTGACATTCGTCGTCGGTTCATTCAGCACGCTCCTGCTCACGAGTCCGTTCTCGACCAGCGTGGCCGACTTCGTTACCCGATCGAAGAGGTCCTTGATATCGATGCGAGGATCGACTTGAACTGGACAGCGTTGATGACTGAAATCGAGGGGCACGCCTGCGTAGATCGGTGAGCCAAATTTTGGATCGAACAACTGCTTATATGGTACGTCCAGAAATTTCTCGAGCATCTTGGGCGTGTTTTCGCTCGACCATTCAATCCGCTGCCCCGCGCGAAGCTCGGCGAGCGCACGCGGATTGGCTGCGCCTACATTACGACGACTATCTCCAGGCATAATCATCCCCTTAGGATTGTTTCTTCGCCGCAGTGGGGGCGAACGTCACAAGCTATCGTTAGCGCGCATCCGCTTGCCACGAGCGGGCGCTTCGCGTGCTGACAGAATTTTTCCATGCACCGCCTGCTCGGTTGGGATTCCGCATAACGAGCATGCATGTTCAGCATCCCCTGCGCAGCCTTCGAGAAGGTTCCAGCGTATAGAGCTGAAAGTTCGTCTGATTCCGAGAGTCTCTTCCATCGGAGGCACCGGGCAGCCAATTTGCGGCAATGCTCTGTTCCCGCGGTGGTTTCTTCCAGCTAACTATGTCCTCTCTGTTCCGAAGACGAACTTGAAAGAGGAATTTTGAAACAGCGATCGAAGACGCCATAAGCGGAAAGATACGGATGTCAGAAATTTTTTTGCGTTCGTCCGCACCTGTGTGGTGATCGCAAGAACGCGCAGCGCGAAGAGATCGCTCAGGTCCACGCGGAATCGAGGCAATTAGTACTGGAGGCGATGGGCGTCGACAACCTGCAGCCCGTCGGCAAAATCTAGCGCGGCGGTTCCTCGGCAATTCGCTTGCGCTTTAACACTTCCGTCGGTTACCGGAGGTGGGAGCAATGCCCGCGATGAGCGTCGACTTGACAGGTCATCCCGATGAAGAGTCTCTCAGGTACTGCCCAATCGATGAGCAATCAAGGCCACCGCATCCGCTACGGAGCATTGAGTGGTATTGATGCGAATGTCGGGGCTTGCCGGTTCTTCGTAGGGGGAATCAATACCTGTGAAATCCTTGATTGCTCCCTGTCTTGCCAGCTTATAAAGGCCCTTGGGATCACGCCTTTCTGCAACGGCGACGGGAACATGCACGTGTACTTCCATGAACCGGTGAGGTCCGGCAATCGCTCGTGCCAGTTGTCGATCGGCAGCAAAGGGTGAGATGGAGCAGACCAACACCAGCAGGCCGGCGTCGGCCATCAGTCGACTGACTTCGCTCACCCGTCTAATGTTCTCGTGCCGATGTTCGTTGGAGAAACCGAGGTCTCGACATAGCCCGGTACGCACCGTATCCCCGTCCAACAGAAAACAGTGTTTGCCGTTTCTGTGGAGCACCAGTTCCATGGCGCTCGCGATGGTGGATTTTCCAGCCGCGGACAGCCCGGTGAACCACACGATGCCGGGAGTTTGCCGAAGCAATTCCGCTCGGTCCCTCGCACTCACTGCGAAGGCGTGGGGGTGAATGTGGGGTGTGCTATTGATCGGCAGGTCCATTTAACATCCGCGCTGTTCCATAACATGGCATTCCTCGCACTGCTAGAGCCCGGCTTTATATCGACCTGCGCTTGAACTTGCGCGTGCAATGCTGAGGCATATTCGAGCAACTGCTTAGCCGACCCCAACGTGCAGAGAATCCACAGCGCCAAGCATGCTCAAAGCGCCGTACCGGGTCGACGAGTAGTGTAGTTGGATGCCTCGGCGGGCGCGTTACAGCGAAGCCCGCAACGGTTACGCCTTGTTACCGGAAGCAGTTTGCTGACAACTAGTTGAGGGCTTGAACTACGAAGGCGCAATTGATGCGTGCGGAAGCGATCCTCCTGACCAAGCTTGAACACTGAGCTTTCGGAAATAGCGTCAAAACAGCATCGTGTTACAGCTGTTTACTGCTTCGGCTTCGCTAGATCCCTGCTATTCCTCGTTTGGCTTTGACTGGTGCCTCTGGAGCATTACGGCGTGTTGCAGAAAAAACTAAAAAAAGACCGCACGACTTTTACATACATTAGCATCTCGACTATTGTTGCCATTGCTTGGCTCAAGACTACTTATGCAAAAGACAACGTCAGCGAAATCCCCCATATTCCTGCACTCACTATTTCGAACCGGTAGCACGTATATCTTCGATAAATTTCGTCGTACCGATCAATTTTACTGCTATCAGGAGCCATGCAACGAAGCACTGATCGATCTGGATACTTGCCCCGACGAGTTTCTAAAATCTCCTGACTATGACAGCTGCATGCTGCGGCATCCAACACTTACTGCACCCTATTTTTATGAATTTCACTGTATCCGCGATCGTCTGAAAGGTCTGTTCAGAAGATCGTTCAGTTACGACGAATATTTCACGGGACCACGACTTCCCGATACGCAAAAGAAATATTTCGACACGTTGATCGAAGCCGCGCCAAGACGACCATTGCTGCAGTTTTGCCGCAGCGCTGGGCGCGTTGAAGCACTCAAGCATGAATTCGGCGGTATTCACATTCATCTGTGGAGAGAGCCTCGCGGGCAGTGGTGGTCTTATAAAATCTCTGACTATTTTGATGCAGCCACCCAGGCGACCTACAATGCATTTCAGTTACCTGTGGTCCTGAGAAAAATCAGAGTGCTTGCCAACATCCGCCGGTTCCGGGGACGTTCGGTCTACAGAGATGTCGGCTTTTACCGGAGCCATCCACTGCGTTCGCGAGAAAGCTATCTCGCGTTTTTCGGCATGTGGCTGTATTCGTTCATCGAGTACGAGCGGCACTCGTCCGAAACAATTTGCATCAACAAGCTCAACGACGTTGATTACCGTGCGCATGTGACGCGTGCGTTAGCGCTTGCTGGCGTTGGAAGATTGGAATTCAGCGATGCGAGGCTGGCAAACTCGATGTTTTCGGAAACGGAGACGTCCTTTTACGAAAGTATCGAGGACGAAGTCGCGCAGCTGTTCTGCGCATGTGGTTATGCACGATTGGAAGTCATGGCAGCCCTTTCCGCTGGAAGGACTGCCATGCCGCCCACTTCGGATTCGCTTGTAGACACTTTGCAAAAGGAGATTTCCCGGCTACGAGTGCTGGCATTTACGCATTGGGACTCGCCGGGGGGCTGCGAATATCGCATTTCCCCTGGGGCGTTGTCGACTTGGCGGGGCTTGGTGCGAGGCTCGTGGAATGGTTGAAAACGCCGGGGCGCGAGTGACCAGCTATGCGCAATGTTGCGCTTGACTCGCATTTCGACGATCGAACGCACGGCGCGCTTCTCGTTCTTCTCTCTTGCAAAAAGTTGGGCGGAACGCTCACGGCCGTGGGTTATCGAAGTACCGTTGCGGCTACAGCGATGCCGTCGCAGAGATACTGGGCGCAAAGAAATATTCCCCGCCCTCGAGCTGGACAAAGCTGCGCAGGTCCAATTGCAGCTTGTCCGCCGTCTTATTTGAAACGGGCGCCGAGCCGGCGAAAAATCTCAAGACGTCGGCGGACTGTCCAATGATCGGATCGATACCGCTTTCGGTTTGCGAGAAAGCGCCGTTGTTGCACCAGCTCTTCTGCACGAATTCGAACTGATCCTCGATGGACGTTACATAGCATTTGAACAGCAGTCTGCGCGTCTTGTCGCCTCCGGCGGACGTTTCGTTCAACGCCTCGCTTTCTGTCAGTTCCGGTCCGAATGCAATGCCGCGCTCACGCATCTGCTCGCCGACTGCGAGAACCACTTGCCCTTAAAGTCCCATTGCCTGACCATCGCTACGTGGGTCATGCGCCCCGTACAACGCGCCATCCGATTCAATTCGAATCACCCCTGGATGGCCGGCAAGCGGACTCTGCGCTGCGATAGCGCTCACCTCATGCCCCCGCATGGCCAGCGTTGCGAATACCTCGGCACCGGCATCCTCCTCGAGCTTCAGCGCATCGCGGGTATCAGAGAAGGTCTTGCCGAGCAGGAAACGCGGACGAGCCAGCGCGCTCAACGGGTCCATCCCATAGTCGATCAGGCGCGTCAGGACTGCCGCCAGCGTCTGCGGCTGGCCGTCTGCGCCCTGCGTGCCGAACAGCAAGTGCGGCCGGCCATCCTTCAGGTACATGCCGGGATTGAGCGTATGAAACGGGCGCTTGCCCGGCTGCAAGGCATTGTGATGCGCGGGATCGACGCTGAAGGATGCACCGCGGTTGTGCCAGAGAATCCCGGTATCGCCGGCCACGATACCGCTGCCCCAGTCGAAGTACACCGTCTGCAGCAGGCTGACGCTACGGCCTTCGCGATCCGTTGCACCGATAAATACCGTATCGCCGGGACGAAACACGTGCGGCCAGGCGCGTGCTTTGTGCAGGCTGATCGATCGTGCGTGGGCATCGAGCGTTCCAGCCGAGAGCATGTCGTCGACGGGAACGCGATTGAACTCCGGGTCCGAGACAAAGCGGTCCCGGTCCACGAATGCGCATTTCACTGCTTCCACGAGCAAGTGGTAATAGTCGGTGCTGCCCTCGGCAATAGACGACAAATCGAAGCGAGCCAGCGTGCCCATGATCTGCAGCGTGGTGACGCCTTGTGTCGGCGGTTGCAGGCTGACCAGTTCTCCGCCGCGATACGCCACGCGCAGCGGCGCTTCGTCGCGTGCGCGGGTCTTAGCGAGGTCGGCTTGTGTGAGCGGCGAGCCAGCCTGCTGCAAACCGCGTGCAATGCGTTCCGCGAGTTCACCTTCGTAGAACTCGCGCGCGCCGTAGGCCGCGATGCGTTGGAGACTGCGCGCAAGCGCCGGTTGAACGAAGCGCGCGCCAATCGCCGGTAGGTGGCCGTCCGGAGCAAACACCGCCGAAAAGCCCGGGAAAGCGTGCAATTCATCGGCGCGAAACTGCTGCCAGAAGTGTTGCGATGGCGTGACCGGAAATCCCTCCGATGCATATTCGATAGCGCGATCGAACAGCGACGACCACGCGCGTTGACCGCCCCACGATGCCTGGCTGATCGCATACGCCTGATGCCACGTGTCGACGGTGCCGGCGGTGGTCAGCGTCGAGCCGGCGCCGCGCAGAGGAATGGCGCTGGAGTATCCGGGCAGATTCTGCGCCGCCTGGCCGATGCCCGACAAGGTGCGCAGCATGCCCGTCCGGTCGCCGATGACCCAGAACGCATCGCCGCCGAGACCGGTGAAATGCGGATACGTCACGCTCAACGCCGCACCGATGGCAATGGCCGCTTCAATCGCGTTACCACCCGCGCGCAGCACCTCTAGTCCGGCGGCGCTCGCGAGCGCGTGGGGACTGGTGACCATGCCTTCGGTGGACGTGGCCAGTGTCTTGTTGTTCATCGATGCTCCGTGGAGCGGTCAGCCGAGCGTGAAGCGCTCGCGGGTGGTCACGTAGTCGCTCGCGCCGAACCGTCCGACCGGGAAATAGTGTTGAAGCCGTACGCGCCACGTTTCGGTATCGATCAACTCGTCGCGTGCATGCAGCCTGTGGACACGTCCGATAAAGATCTGCCGGCTGGTGGTCTCGAGCGTCTCCCATAGCGTGCACTCGAAAGCCACTGGCGCTTCAGCGATCCGTGGCGGCGCGACCCGGGAGCTTGCGACCGGCGTCAGCCCGACCTTCTCGAGCTCGCTGACATCGGGCGGGAGGCGTTCTCCGCAGCGATGCATTTTTTCCGCCATCGCCTCGTCGCTGAGATGCACGACGAACTCGCGGCTGCGCGCAATATTCACAGCGGTGTCCTTGAGCGAGCCATCGTCGAGACGGTTGATGCTGATCATCACGATGGGCGGTTCCTCGCCCAGCATGTTGAACATCGAGAACGGCGCGGCGTTGATCGTGCCGCTCGCGCTCAAGGTCGTGACCAGCGCGATCGGGCGCGGCACGATCAGGCTCGCCATGAGTTTGTATCGCTGATATTCGGTGATGGCTTCGAAGTCGATTTCCATGATGGCCTGTGTGAGTGCGCTTACGTCCGGATCATGCCGAGCAATTCCCCAAGGCTTTTCTCACCCTGCATGCGCGATATTTCAATGCGTTCTTCCAGTTCACGAAGATGGGCTTCCATGCGGCTGATTGCGCCAGCGGAATCGTGCGCCTCGATACAGTCGACAATCGCCGCATGTTCATCGTGTTCGCAGGGCGCATGGCCCGGCGGCTCGTACACGCCCACGATCAGCGAGCATCGCGACACGAGTTCCGTCAGGTAGCGTTGCAGGATCGAGTTGCCTGCAAGTGCCGCGATACGCAGATGAAAGTCGCTTGCAAGCCGGGCCCACGAAGGCTGATCGAAGCGATGCATCGCTTCGTGTTCATCGGCTAGCTGGCGCCGGAGTTCCTTGATGTCGCCCGCGCTTGCGCGCTGCACGGCCAGTTCCACCAGCACGCGTTCCACCGAGCGGCGTGCTTCGAAAATATCGCGTGTTTCCTCAGGCGTCGGCTCGGCGATCACCGCTCCCTTGTTCGGCCGCAATGCAACGATGCCTTCGTAGGCAAGCTTCTCCAGTACGCGCCGCACGACCGCGCGGCCCACGCCGAACAACTGGCACAACTCTGGCTCTGGAAGTTTGGTGCCGGGCGTCAGGCGATGGTTGAGCACGCCGTCGAAGATGGCCTGGTAGAGGCGGGCATCGGCGTCCTGGGTCGTGTCGCGCACGGCTTCTTTCAGGGGTTTTGCAGCGACCCTCAGTGCGGGTTTCGAGGTCATTTTTCTACTGGAAGGCGGGCTGGTTTCGGCGTGCCGGCGAGGCCCAGTCGCTCCATCTCGTCCATGTGATGGGCGATCGCGCCGGGTGTGGTCATCCACACGTCGCCGTTCGCACGGGCGGCCGCGATGTGCTGAAGCGCGCGCCGCAAATGCCGCAACCGGTACGGCTGTCCGACGAGATAAGGATGCAGCGCGATGCCCATCACGAGCGCCTGCGGATGGCGGCTTCGGTTCGCCTGTTCGAGCATTTCGTCGAACTGGTCCATGATCATGTCGGCGAAGGCGCACGCGTCGAGATGGCGGCCGACCATCATCGGCAAGTCGTTGAGTTCTTGTGGATAGGGGATGGCCCATAACGGGGCGGCGCGTGTCGCCATGCGCACCGGGCGGTCGTCGTGACACCAGTTGAGGGTATAGCCGTAACCGGTTTCCGCGAGCAGGTCGGGCGTGACACGTGACTCGGAGATCCACGGCGAGAGCCAGCCGGAAGGTGGCGTGCCAGCATGTGCCGCAATGCGTTCGCGGCAATGCAGCAGCAAGGCACGTTCGTTGTTTTCGTCGAGGTCGCTCTGGCGTCGGGCATTCGTATGGCCGTGTGCGATGAGTTCGTCGCCGCGCGCGAGACACGCGTCTATGACCTCCGGGCAGTGGTCATAGAGTGCCGTATTGATCAGCGTGCCCGACGGCATGTCGAGCTGGTCGAAGAGCTCGAGGCAGCGCCACACGCCCACGCGGTTGCCGTATTCGCGCCAGCTGTAGTTGAGCACGTCGGGCTGCGGCGAGACCGGACCAAGCGCTGCGCCGAGTCCTTCGCCGAACGCGAAGTGCTCGATGTTGAACCCGAGATAGACGGCGAGGCCGGTGTCGCCGGGCCATCGAAACGAATCGGTGTCGGTGATCGGCCGATACGGAAAGCGGCCATGCGTGGCGAGCGGACCGAACCCGGATTCCTGCGATGCACAAGCGTGGCGGTTGGTGTCCATGTGCAAAAGCCTTGAGTGACGAACATGCGGCGCAGATGAAATTGCGCGTGAACCTTTTTGGGAGATCGCGCCCCGCGGCGGACCAGCGGCGCACCTCAATCGTGCGAATTATCCGGCTTGATTGCCAACAGATCGATTTTGAATTGTGTGCAATTTACACGCCATATTGTCTACGTTCAACAGAGTTGATGGTTGGCAATCGAATTGAGAGTATGCGAACGAATTGGCATATGTCTTGCATTCGAGGCATGCAAAGACCTTCCGTTCGTCACGTGTCGCCGCTCGTTGCCGTTCTAATTCAGGAAACGCCCTGCATGAGTCAGTCCACTTCAGCCGTGCTTAAAACCGAAGCCGCCGATATCGAACTGGTGCACGTATCGAAGCAATACGGCGATGCGCTCGCTGTCGATTCAATCGACCTGCGGATTCCCGGTGGACAGTACTGCTGCCTGCTTGGACCGTCGGGCTGCGGCAAGACATCGACGCTGCGCATGATCGCCGGCCACGAATCGATCACCGACGGCGACATCCTCATCGGCCAGCGCAACGTCACGCGTGCGCAACCTGCCATGCGCGGCACCGCGATGGTCTTCCAGAGTTATGCGCTGTTCCCGCACTTGTCCGCGCTCGATAACGTCGCGTTCAGCCTGAAGATGCGCGGGGTTGCGAAGGACGCACGTCGCAAGCGGGCAGGCGAGCTGCTGGAACTCGTCGCGATGAGCGCCTTTGCCGAACGCAAGCCGTCGCAACTATCGGGCGGCCAGCAACAGCGTGTCGCGCTTGCCCGTGCGCTGCTGAACGAACCGCGTTGCCTGCTGCTTGACGAGCCCCTGTCCGCACTCGACCCGTTCCTGCGCGTGCAGATGCGTGCCGAACTCAAGCGCTGGCAGAAGGAACTGGGCATCACGTTCGTGCACGTCACGCACTCGCAGGAAGAAGCGCTGGCGCTCGCGGATATGGTCGTGGTCATGAGTCACGGGCGCATTGAGCAAAGCGGTTCGCCGCACGAGGTCTTCAATCGGCCGCGCACGGAATTCGTCGCGCGTTTCCTGGGTGGCCACAACGTGCTCGAGGCGAACGGCCGCGCGTTTACCGTGCGTGCCGATCACCTCCGGATTGCGCCGCATGGCGTCACGCCGGTTCAGGCGCCGGCCAGCGAAGCCGGCTTCAGCCGGATCGGCGGCATCCCTTGCACGGTTCGCGAAACCGAGTACCAGGGTACGCATCTGCGCATGACGCTCGCGCCGCTCGACGGTTCGCCCGACCTGGTTTCACTGCTCCCCGATAACGAATACGATCCGCAGCGCCTGGGACCCGACGCGCGTGTCGTGGTCTGGTGGAATGAGCAGGACGCGCATGCATTTGCGGCATAAGAGACCGCTTTCCGCCGCATTGAACGACGATTTCAACCAAGGGAGATTGCAATGACAGAGCGTCACGAACACCCGTCCGATCCCAGCACGAGCGAGACGCCGGCGAGCGCCGCAGACGCTGAATCCAGCCTCGGCGCGGGCAAGGGCATGTCGCGCCGCACCTTGCTCAAGGGCGCGGTCGCCGCAGCAGGTATTGCCGGGTTTCCGTACGTGCATGCGCAGGAAAAGATCACGCTTCGCTACCTGGGCACGGCGGTGAACCAGAGTTCGGACATCGCCAAGAAATTCCAGGAAGACACCGGCATCCAGATCCAGTACATCCCGGTGACCACCGACGACGTCGCCAAGCGCATCATCACGCAGCCGAATTCGTTCGATATTGTCGACACCGAGTACTTTTCGCTGAAGAAGCTGATTCCTGCTGGCACGCTGGCCGGCATGGACGCAAAGAAGATCAAGCTCGCCGACAAGATCACGCCGGTGCTTACCCGGGGCGAGGTCGACGGCAAGAAGATCGGCGACCAGGGCACGGCGCCGAAGAAGGTCATGTTCCTGACAGGCGCCCGGTCGACAGAGTTCTCGGCTACACCCACCGAATGGATGACGCTGATCCCGACGACCTACAACGCCGATACGCTCGGCATCCGTCCCGACCTGATCAAGCGTCCGATCAACAGCTGGTCCGAGTTGCTGAACCCCGAGTTCAAGGGAAAGGCCGCACTGCTGAACATTCCCGCGATCGGCATCATGGACTCGGCCATGGCGATCGAAGCGATGGGTCATGTCAAGTACGGAGACAAGGGCAACATGACCAAGGCCGAGATCGACCAGACCATCAAGATCCTGATCGAGGCGAAGCGCGCGGGCCAGTTCCGTGCGTTCTGGAAGGACTTCAATGAAAGCGTCAACCTGATGGCGTCCGGCGAGGTCGTGATCCAGTCGATGTGGTCACCTGCTGTGACCAAGGTCCGCACGATGGGCATTGCCTGCAAGTTCCAGCCGCTCAAGGAAGGTTATCGCTCGTGGGCGTCAGGCTTCGGGCTGCCGCGTTCGTTGCAGGGCCGCAAGCTCGATGCAGCCTACGAATTCATCAACTGGTTCCAGGACGGCTGGGCCGGCGCGTACCTCATGCGCCAGGGTTATTACGCGGGTGTGCTCGAGACCGCCAAGACCCATATGCAGCCGTATGAGTGGGACTACTGGATCGAAGGCAAGCCGGCCGCGCAGGACATCAAGGCGCCCGATGGCCAGTTGCTGGAAAAGGTCGGCACAGTGCGCGACGGCGGTTCGTACAACCAGCGCATGGGCGCCATCGCTTGTTGGAACGCTGTGATGGACGAGAACATCTACATGGTCCAGAAATGGAACGAGTTCATCGCGGCTTGATACGCGCAGCGTGCCTGAGGCATATCAGGCACGCCGGCCGCATCCGTTTCTTCAACAGGTAATCCGCGATGGCATCGATCGAGCTTCCCATCCAACCGCTGGACGCACCGGTCAAGCACCGGCGCGCGGCCGCATGGCTACAGGCGACGCCGCTCACGTTGACTTTCGTTCTGTTCTTCATCGTGCCGCTGGTCATCACGTTGATCGTCAGCTTCTGGGACTTCAACGAATACCAGATCATCCCCGCGTTCACGTTCAAGAATTATGCGGCGATCTTCGACGGCTGTTCCTCGATGACCGATGTCTGCGTGACCTTCAAGACCTACTGGTCGACGATCAAGTTCTGCGCGATCGTCTGGGCGGTGACGTTGGTGCTCGGTTTCACGATTGCGTACTTCTTGTCGTTTCATATCCGTTCATCAGGCATGCAGACGGTCTTGTTCCTCGTCTGCACTATCCCGTTCTGGACCTCGAACGTCATTCGCATGATCTCGTGGATACCGCTGCTCGGCCGCAACGGGCTCGTGAACCAGGCACTGCTCTCGGCGCATATGATCGAGCGGCCGCTCGAATGGCTGCTCTATTCGAATTTCTCGGTTGTGCTCGCCTTCGTGCACCTCTATACGTTCTTCATGATCGTGCCGATCTTCAACGCGATGATGCGCATCGACCGGTCCTTGCTCGAAGCGGCGCGCGACGCAGGCGCGAGCGGCTGGCAGGTGATCCGCGAAGTGGTGCTGCCGTTGTCGAAGACGGGCATGGTGATCGGTTCTATCTTTGTGATCACCATCGTCATGGGTGATTTCCTGACGGTCGGCGTCATGGGCGGTCAGCAGATTGCATCGGTCGGGAAGATCATCCAGGTGCAGACCGGCTACCTTCAGTTCCCCGCCGCCGCGGCCAACGCGATCATCCTGCTGGCCGTCGTGCTGATGATCGTCTGGGGCCTCACGCGTGTAGTCGATATCCGCAAGGAGCTTTGACATGGCCGCGATTCGTCTGAAACACCGCGAACGCCGGCCAGCCAGTTTCTATTGGCTCGCGCTCGTGTTCGCGCTGTTCGTGCTGTTCCTCTACGGGCCGGTCATCACCATCTTTATTTTGTCGTTCCAGGGACCGGAAGGCGGTCTCACGTTCCCCATGCGCGGGGTATCGTTACACTGGTTCGCGGTGTTGCGGCAGGGCGTTGGCGACATCGACATCTGGGCCGCGTTCGGCCGCTCGGTGCGTCTCGCCGCAGTTGTCACCGTGTTGACGGTGCTGTTCTCGGTTGCGGCGGGACTAGCGTTTCGCAAGCGCTTTCGCGGCGATACCGCAGTGTTCTACGTGTCCGTCGCGAGTCTGATCATGCCGTCGATCATCGTGTCGCTGGGTATCGGGCTGACGTTCCGGTTGCTCGATAACGGCGTCAAGTACCTGGCAGGTGTGTGGGGTCATCAGTCGTTCGCCGACAACTATACAACGTCGATGGGCCTCTATACCTCGGCGCTCGGCGCACATCTGACCTGGACGCTGCCCTTCGGGTTACTCGTGATGTTTGCGGTATTCAATCGCTTCAACCCTGCGTACGAAGAGGCGGCTCGCGACCTGGGTGCGTCGCCATGGCAGAGCTTTCGCCATGTCGTGTTGCCGATCATCGGGCCGTCGGTGATTGGCGTCGGGATGTTCGGTTTTACGCTGTCGTGGGACGAAATCGCGCGCACGTCACAGGCTATCGGCGACCAGAACACGCTGCCGCTCGAGCTTCAGGGACTCACGACTTCCGTGACGACGCCCGTGATCTACGCGCTCGGCACAATGACCACGATGCTGTCCCTGACCGTGATGGTGGTCGGGCTGCTGACAGTGCAATGGTTGAGCCGGCGACGCTCGCGGGTGCTTGCGGGCTGACAGCCGCCAAACGCCCTCAAGTTACGCCGCCGATAACGACCGCTCGAGCGCGGCCACGCCGGCGGGAAGATCGACCGGCACGCCCAGGTCGACCATCGTCCGGCCGAGGGCATGGATGGTTCTAAAAAGATGATGCTCGCGGCATTGTTCGCCCATCTGACCGATCCGTACGATGGGTGCACCGAAGGAGCCCGCAATCTCGACGTGATGATGACGCGAGATATGAGCGCATACGTCAGTGCCGCTGAGACCTTTCGCCAACTCGATACCGACCACCGAATTCAGCCGGCTCTGTTTCGGAACGTAGAGTTTGAGCGAGAGCGCCTCAATGCCTGCCTGCAGCGCATTCGAACACCTGAGATGACGCGTGAACCGGCGCTCGAGGGTCTCCGCGCACACCAGTCGCAGCGCCTCATGGAGCGCGAGCACACCGGACACCGGCGCCGTGTAATGGTACGACGCGTTGTGCCAGAAGTTCGCTGCCAGCGACGCGTCGAGGCACCAGTGTGTAGGCGCCACCGGGCGCGTCTTGATCCGTTGCCAGGCGGTTTCGGAGAACGCGAGCAGCGAAACACCGGGAATCGATGACAGTCCTTTCTGGCCCCCGGTGATCACGGCGTCGATGCCCCACGCATCCATGGGAAGCGGCATGGTGCTCAGCGTGCAGACAGCATCGACAATCACCAGCGCACCGGCGGCACGGGCGATTGAAGAGATCGATTCGAGGCTGCGATTCCAGACGGTGTTCGACGTCTCGCCATGCACGATCGTGACAATCTCCGGGCGTAACCGGTCGATAGCCTCCGCCACTTTTTCCGTATCCGCCGCGGTGCCGTCGACCACATTCAGCGTGTCCACCTGAGCGCCGGTTCGCCTCGCCATCTCCGCCATGCGCTCGCTGAAGAACCCATTGCAGATGCAGAGGACGCGCGAGCCTTTCCAGGCAAGATTCGTGATGGCCATTTCCATGGCCGCCGATCCCGGTCCCGCAACGCCCATCACCCATTTCGATTCGGTCTGAAACACGTACCGCGCCATCGTCTTGACCTGGCCGATGACCGCGGCCATCGTCGAGCCAAGATGATTGATCACGACGCCGTTGGCTCTCGCCACGGCATCGGGAATTGGCACGGGACCGGCGCCCATCATCAGCAGAGGCTCTTCAGGAAGAATGGAAGAGAGCGGCAGGACCGTCGGGCAAGCAACGCTGGACGTATCCGGTGTGCCGGAATCTGCGGAGAAGGAATGTCGGTCGTTCATTGAGGCTCGTTGAATGGTTGCGTTGCCGGTCAGCTAAGCGAATCGTTTGCTGCTTACCCGTTGCTGTCGGATGCTGGAAGTTTACACGACGCGCTCACAGCGCCCGCGATCTGCGCTGGCCGAACCGGATCAGCAACCAGTAAAAAGCGAACCGTCGCGTGGGCGAAAATACCGGCGTCGATGCCAAAACAAAGCGGCTGTTCGATTCGGATGCGCTGATCCAGACCTTCGTGCGTGGCGCAAGCTCCAGCGTTTCGCCGGCTCGCAGCCACCAGTCTTCAGACTCGCCTTCAATAGTCAGCCACACCGTACCCCGGCAAACCGTCAGAGTGTGAGGGCGATCGATAAGCCAGCAGGCTGGCGCATCATGAGGTTCCTGCTCCAAGGTCCGGATTTCACGCATGGCGTTCTCCCATCTCCATCATGGCCGCTCACAGAGAGACGGCCTCTTGACTACATTATTTATTTAAACTTCAATCTTAGGAATGTACAGTCGAGAACAGTTGTGCCGCACTGTTCAGTGAATTTACCTGCACACTTCGAAGAGATTACGCGATGAACCTCGTCATCGATCCGCAAAACGGCGTCCCCATGACCGATCAGCTCGTGTCCGGCATCTCGAGCCTGATTCGCTCCCGGCAGCTTTTGGCCGGGGTAAAACTGCCGTCCATCCGGGCGCTCGCGGCCACTCAGCAGATCAGCCGCTTTCCGGTCATCGAGGCGTATGACCGGCTTTCGTCACTGGGTTTTATCGTGCCGAAGCATGGTTCGGGCTTCTACGTGGCGAATCACATGGGCAGCGAGAGCGGCGCTTCGGGCGGCTCGGACCCGCGTCTCGCGGAAGAAGAGTCGCACCAGATCATGCTGCAGTTCAATTATCCCGGCGAGGCCTTGAAGCTGAGTAGCGGTTTCGTGCCTGAGGTGTGGCGGGATATCGAGGGCATCACCCAGACCATGCGCCAGGTCATGCGGATGGACCCAAGCAGCGTGATCGACTATGCAATGCCGCATGGTGACGCCAATCTCAGGTATCAGATCCAGATACGCCTGGGAATGGTCGGTATTGAAGCGGACGTGTCGAACATTGTTGTGACCAACGGCGCGAGCCAAGCGCTCGATCTGATTGTCCGGTTCATGCTCAAGCCGGGCGATACCGTGTTTGTAGAAGATCCGGGGTACTACAACCTGTTCGGGTTGCTCAAGCTGCAGGGGGTCAGGATTGTGGGCGTTCCGCGGCTGGCCAATGGGCCGGATGTCGACGTCGCCGAACATCTGCTTAAAACCATCAAACCGAAACTGTTCTTCATCAACACCGTCTTCCACAACCCGACCGCTACGAACGTCGCGCCACAAGTCGCCTTCAAGTTACTGCAACTGGCGCAGCAGCATGACTTCACTATCGTTGAAGACGACATCTACGCAGACTTCCAGGCTACGCCGACTCAACGGCTTGCATCGCTGGATCAACTCGATCACGTGATCTATGTGGGGGGATTGTCGAAGACGTTGTCGTCGTCGCTGAGGATTGGTTATCTGGCGGCCAAGCGCGAGCTGATCAAGGATCTTGTCGATGTGAAGGTGCTGACTAGCCTGGGCGGTTCGCGTTTTAGCGAATGCGTCGTGGCGGCCTTGCTCGAACGCGGCACCTACCGCAAGTATCTCGAGCGGCTGCGTCGCCGGATTCGCGATACGCTCTCAACAGCAGTTTTGCGTCTTGAGGAAAACGGCTGGGAAGTCTTCGATGAACCCAGCGGCGGCAAATTCGTGTGGACCCGCGTGCCCGGTATCGAGGACTCCATGGTTCTGGTCGAGCATGCGTTGAAATTCGGCATTACGCTTGCGCCGGGCAGCTACTATCGCCCGAACGGCGAGGTGTCGCCCTGGGTCCGGATCAACACGGCGCATGCCGACGACCCCCGGGCTATTCGATTCTTCGAACACCTGGGAAAGGGCGCGGGCAAGCGATAACGTCGCGCCGCTCACCATAAGCTCCAACAAACAATCAGGACTCCACGTCTTCCAGGCTGAACAGTTCGGTCTGGTCGTTGTAGGAAAAGACTTCCCCGTAGCGCCCCCAGTTGATCACCGAGTCGAGCGTGTCTTCGGCGGCGCCGTCAGAGAGGAAATCCTCCAGCTCCTGTTCGAAGCGCACCCGGGGAGCCCGGTGTCCCGGACGCTCGTTCAACACCTTCTTGATACGCGCAGCCAGCGGCACGTGCTTCAACAGATGATCGGCGAACATCATCTTGCGTTCATGCGTACCCAGGTCGGCGAACACGTGTGCCGCCGGCGTCAGGTAAATATCCCCTTCCCGCAGCTCCGCAAACCCCAGGTGCTGCAGCATTTCCGCGATCGGGAACAGGTCATCGACTTCGAGATGCAGCGACCGGGCAATGACCGGCATATCCGCGCGTCCGTTGTAGGGCGCCACCGCGAGCGTTTCAATCAGACCGGCGAGCAGGTTGGTCGATACATGCGGCAAACGGCTGCCGAATTCGAGCGTCTGCTTGGTGGCTTCATCGGATCGCCGGGCCGTCATCTTGGCGTAGATCTCGTCGACGAGCGATCTGAACGCCGGATCGAGACGATTGCGAGGATGCTTGAACGGCACCTCGATCTCGGCGATCACCCGGCCCGGGTTCGACGACAACACCATGATCCGGTCGCACATGAATACCGCTTCTTCAATGTTATGCGTCACGATCAGCACCGACTTGATCGGCATCTTGCCGTGCGTCCAGAGATCGAGCAGGTCGGTACGCAAGTTTTCTGCAGTCAGCACGTCGAGCGCGGAGAAGGGCTCGTCCATCAGCAACAGCGTGGGGTCGACCACCAGCGCACGCGCAAAACCCACGCGCTGGCGCATCCCGCCCGACAACTCACGCGGATACGCGTTCTCGAACCCGTCGAGGCCGATCAGGTCGATGGCCGCAAGCGCACGTTCGCGTCGAGGGGCTGCACCCACTCCCTGTGCCTCCAGTCCCGCTTCCACGTTCTGCAACACGGTCAGCCACGGGAACAGCGCGAAGGTCTGGAACACCATCGCCACGCCGTCGGCGGGACCTTCAAGCGGCTTGCCTTTGTACGTGACCTCGCCGTCCGTGGGCTCGATCAACCCCGCGATGATACGCAGCAGCGTCGATTTGCCCGAGCCCGAGCGTCCAAGCAACCCGACGATCTCCCCCTGGCGCAGGGAGAGGTTCACGCCGTCGAGCACGAGCAGGTCGCCCTGGGTTTTCTTGAAGCCCCGGGAGACGTTCCGGATGTTCAGGATCTCTTCCGAAGTACGGGAGGCCGAGGTCGTCGACACGACTCGGGAAGCCACATTGAAATCTGAGTTTGGCATGGAGACAGGTCCTCAATCGACTCGAAGCTTGGCTTCGGCAAAGGTGTACATCGGGCGCCACAGCAGGCGATTGAACAGCGTGACGAACAACGACATGACGGCGATGCCCAGGATGATCTTCGGATAATCGCCTGCAGCGGTGGTTTGCGCGATGTACGAGCCGAGCCCGTGTGCTGATACCTTGGTATCGCCCCACTGCACGAACTCGGCAACGATACTTGCGTTCCACGCGCCTCCGGAAGCAGTGATCGCGCCCGTTACGTAATACGGGAAGATGCCGGGCAATATGGCCTGGCGCCACCATTGCCAGCCGCGAATCCTGAAGTTGGTCGCCACCTCGCGATAGTCGTTCGGATAAACCGTAGCGCCCGCGATGACGTTGAACAGGATGTACCACTGCGTGCCGAGCACAATGAGCGGCGACAGCCAGATATCGGGGTTCAGGTGAAAGCGAACAATCACAATCACGAAAATGGGGAATAGCAGGTTCGCCGGAAAAGCCGCCAGGAATTGCGCGACTGGCTGCACCTTCTCTGCGAGCGCGGGACGCAATCCGATCATCACACCGAGCGGAACCCAGATAAGCGATGAGATCCCGATCAGCACCACCACGCGCAGCAATGTGATCAAGCCAAGGAAAAACACGTGGCCGACTTCATCGAGAGTGACGCCGGTGCGCACATAGCTGACCACGCGCCAGACCACATAGATCGTGACCGCGATGACGATAACGCTCCAGACAATATCGCCGATGCGCGATGGTGTTCTGCGCTTCGTGATACGCAGATTCGTGCGATCGAACGAGGGCAGGCGCAGCGGTATGCGCGCGGCGGTGGCGAAGACCCAGCCGGCCGGAACGAGCAAACGGTGAATCAAATGCGTGCGCCGAATCAGGCCGAGCACCCACGACTCCGGGGCAACGCCGGAGCTGCTAGTTTCCATGCGGAACTTGTCGGCCCACGCAACGAGCGGACGAAACAGCAATTGGTCGTAGCCAAGGATCACGATGGTCATGGTGAGAATGACCCAGCCTATCGCACCCATGTTCTTCTCAGTGATGGCCTGCGCGAGATACGCACCGATCCCCGGCAGCGTGATCGTATTGTTGCCGACGGTGATGGCTTCGGATGCAACTACGAAGAACCATCCGCCCGACATGGACATCATCATGTTCCAGATGAGGCCCGGCATGGAGAAGGGCACCTCCAGCTTCCAGAATCGCTGCCATGCGGTGAGGTGAAAGCTGCGCGCGACTTCGTCCAGGTCGCGCGGCGTGGTCCGCAGCGACTGATAGAAGCTGAACGTCATGTTCCACGCCTGGCTCGTGAAGATCGCGAAGATCGCGGCGCACTCGGCACCCGCTACGCGCGTCGGAAATAACGCAATAAAGAAGGTGACCGTGAACGAGATATAACCAAGGACCGGAACCGACTGAAGGATGTCCAGGATCGGCACGAGCACCTTTGCCGCGCGGCGGCTCTTGGCCGCGAGCGTGCCGTATATCAACGTGAAAACGAGGGACGCAAACATGGCCGCGAGCATTCGCAAGGTCGTGCGCAGCGCGTATTCAGGCAGGTTCGACGGATCGAGCGAGATGACTTGCGTCTTGAGCGTGGCAATGGGCGCCATGGTTTGATGGAAACCGATGGCCGCCATCGCGATCAAGCTGATGATCAGGGGGAACGCGACGAAGTCCCATCGATTAGGCAACAGCCGCCAGGCGGACGCGTTAGCCGTGCGGTTCAGGTTGAATCCGAAGTCCATATATTCTCCGAACAGCTACGCTTGAAAACATGGCGGTACGCTTCGCGGCGCAAGCCTTGAGTGGCCGCCATGCATTGATCCGCCGATGCAAACATATGAAGGCACCGGCATTTGATTGAGCCGCGATAAATCACGAACTGTAAGCTTTAATCGTTAAGGAGTGCGGCTAAGCAATAGCGTGCACGCGGCCAGTCCGGGCACGACTATCCGGTTTATCTCGACCGCTCTGTCAGGACGGCCGACACTACTACAAAGCGTGTTTCAGGCACAACCTCGGAGGCCAAACTTATGCGTTTGCGCTCGAAAATTTATATGTAGGGAGGTTTTTAATTGAAGGAGCACGCGCAAAGCGAGTGGTTCGGCACGGTACTTGGAAGTTGGGCCGGTATCTACTCAACGCATCTGCACGCTAAAGGTGCTCGTCGGCTTTTTGAAGGCTGAAGATAAACGTAAGTATTTTGTTTGCCTTTCGGATGCTTTAAGGAATGCGCTTGAGACTGTCTGGATTCTGTTCGCCTTAGGCCGGCGGCAGCGCGCACTTTTCCAGAGCGCCAAGGTGCTGTTCGCTCGGGTGCTTTACTTATGGCACAGCGGTTGCGGTGTACCACGTTGATTGGAAGAAGTTAGTTATGCTTTTGTTTTTTTTAAGCTCAGCCGTCCATCCATTCGCAAGCCGAGCCGGACTCCACCTCAAGCAGTGGAATCCGGCAGCAGTGGTGCGAGAACTTTCCCCGCCTTCGATCAGGCGCTCATGTGCAGCGTGCCGTTGACGCCCACAGGGAAGAAGCCGCCCTGCGTGACCGCCGCATTCGTCAGGTAGACGATGTTCAGGACATTCCCGTAATTGCGGCTGAACGCGATGCCGTTGGCATCGAGCGGCACGATGTTGGAGATGCTTGCCGTCGCTCCTGCAATGCCCTGGTCGTCGTTGCCCACGTTGTCGAGCGCGTTGCGTGCATTGGAGATGGCTCCAGCCGACGCAATAAGACCGAGTGACGGGTTCGCAATACCTTTTGCATACAACACCGTACGCACGAGACCGGCGTGATACGCCTCGGCCGCCAGGATACCCGCGGCCGCTTCCAGATAGGTCTTGTTCGTGATCAGCGGCGCTGCGCCCTTGTAGGCCGTCACGCCCACGTCTTCAAAGATGAAGGCAGCGAGCAGGAAGGTCTCGTCGTTCAGATAAGGGTCGAAGGCCGTGCCCGCGGGAACCAGGCCGGCCGCTTGCGCTGCTTTCGAGAAAGCACCGTTCGGGTTCTGGTATCCGACATCGAGGGCCGGCATGGCCACTGCCGAGGCACCGAGCGCCGTGCGCAGGAATGTGACATGTTCAAGCTCGTCCTTGGCGATCTCATTGGCGTACGCCTGGACCACCGGGTCCGTGAAGGTCACGGCATGGCCGGGAATGACCGTACCCGGGGTGCCTGCACCGCTCATCAGGCTGGACGAGAGGCCCGCACCCGTGGTTGCATACGCATAGAAGGTCGCTTCGAGATATTCGAGGTTGAGCGCGAAGTTGAGTATTTCCGGGTCGGTCGGACCGCTTTGCGCCGACGCACTCGACGAACCGCCGCCGCATGCGCCCAGGATCGTGCCGCCGATGAGCCCAAGACCGACGCCGCCTGCGCTTCTGAAGAACTGCCTGCGTTTTGCGAGCTTGTCGGCACGCCGCACGAGCACATCCATGACCGTTGAATCTTCTGACATGATTTCTCCCTGAACCATTCGGTAAACTAACTAATATCGCGACTGCGCCCGCTGAAAGCCAGAGACAGAAAAGCAGCGGCCAGCGGGCGACAAGGCAAACGTGAATCACGAACGCGTGACGAAGCGCGGCGCGGAGCAGCGGGGCTGATCCGGCACCTGTCATGTCACGTACGGTTGGATACGCAGGCCGACCTCAAGACGGATGCGTGCGCGCTCAAAAATATTTCGAGTGCTTACCCGGGGAGGCGAGTGAAAGATACCGTTGGTCGTTTTGACGTATTGCGGGGTGCTTGATCCGGTATTCGATACCGACACTGTGTGAACGCGAGACCACGCCGGAGTTTCTCAGGAGAAAAAGCTCAAGCCTGCACCCAGGACGCCGGCTGCGCACACCACCACGGCAATGCCGGAAACAAGCCATAGATAGACGCCACGCGGCCGGTGCTGTGGCGCCAGCGCGGTGACGCTGAGGGCGATGAGCAAGCCCACTACCAGCGGCAGCATCAGCGCATTGACGACCTGTGCGGCCACGTTCAGCGACACGAGGTTGGGCGCTAGCCAGACGACGGTCGCGCTGCCGACGACCGAGGCAACATACACGCCGTAGAACCACGGTGCGCTCCCAGGCGGGTCTTCAAGCGAGCGCTTGTATCCCGCGACTTCACCAAGTCCCCACGCTAGTGACAGCGAGCAGACGATGGCAGCCACCATAGACGCTCCCAAAACACCCGCGCTGAAAAGGAAACGTCCGGCGCGTGGTCCCACGGCCGTTGCAAGTACGCTGCTGATTTCCCCCACGCTTTGAAAAGCGTGTTGCTGACCGTCTCTCGACATCGTTGCCGCAACCGCGACAAGTACAGCGGCCGTCAACAACTGCGTGAGGACAGCGCCGGCGGCGGTTTCGAACCGGGCGGCGGAATAGTCCTGCGCGCCTAGTTTTTTATCGGCGATCGCGGCCTGCTGATAGAAGATCATCCAGGGATTGAAGGTCGCTCCAATCAGCGCTGCCACGAGATATCCGTAATGTGGATTGGACAGCGGAAGCCTGGCCATTTGCCGGAACATCTCGTGGATGTCCGGGTGGGCACGCCACGCGACCACGAAGAAAGACAATTCGAACGCACCAATGACGATGGCGAATTTGTCCACGCGCTTATGCGAACCGGTGAACACGATGGCAACCAGGAAAGCGGCGGCGAGCGGCAACGAGACGGACCGGGAGATGCCGTACATCTCTCCCACGCCGGCGACGCCCGTGAATTCGGTTACCAGCGAACCAAGCACGGCAATGCCTAAGCCACCTGCGGATATCCATGCCCATAAGGGACCGAAGTTCGAACGAACAAGCTCACCGTGCCCCTGTCCGGTAAAAATGCCCAGCCGGACAGTGAGTTCTTGGACCATGTAAAGCAGGGGAATGAGCGCCAGGAGAACCAGCAGGAGTTGAGGGCCCCATTGCGCGCCGCTTTGCGCCGCCGTCACCACGTTCCCGGCGTCACAGTCCGCGAGCATGACGAGCAGTCCCGGGCCCCACAGGGTGAGCCAACGCAGGCTGGGCGAGACCTTCGGTTTGAGCAGCGAGGAACCAGCCATGCGTTTTGAAAGGATGCGAAGGGTGTATTGGGTGACCGATTGTAGCGAGAATCCGGCCATCCCAGTTGGGCGCGTGGCGCCCAACCTGCATCGTTACGCATCGTTACTACAGGCGGATCTTCAGATACTCTTGACGAATGCCACTATCGCGGCATCGAGCATTGCGGGGCATTGCCGGTGGGGAGAATGCCCGCAAGCGTGCAGCTTGCTCAACTGTGCACACGGTACGTGCGATGCAATTGCGTCGATCTGCGCCATCGTTCCGTACTCGTCGTCATGACCTTGGACGGCGAGCAGCGGGCACTGAATGGAAGAGAGAAGACCCGTGATATCCCACTGCCTGAACTCGGGGTTCAGCCAGATATCGTTCCATCCGTAGAAGGCTGAATCGACATCGGCGTGATAACGCGAGAGCTTGTCCCGCAAGTCGCCTCGCGTATACAAAACCGTCGCCTCGGCGATTGCCGTGACGGACACATCTTCAACAAACACATGCGGCGCAATCGCGATCACGCCACCAAGCGCGTGAGGAAATGCCGACGCATAAAGCAGCGCGATAGAACCACCGTCGCTATGTCCGATGACCCACATGCGGGCACGTTCGGCGTCGTCTATCCCGATGGCATCGAGCAAGGCCGGCAGAACGTCATAAGCCTGGCGATGCATGAAATCGACCGGCCATTTCACCTCGGCTGCACGCGGGGTCGAACCGCCATAACCGGGCCGCGAATAGACCAGGCCACGGAACCCCAGTTGTTCGCATAACTTCTGCGGCCAGTCCTTCCACATGGCAATCGATCCAAGCCCTTCGTGCAAAAACACGGCGACGGGTGCATCGGTCCGGCCGGCATTCAACCATTGATACTCGAGACGAAGTGACTCGCGACCGTCCTTTGCGGGCAAATCGGCCACGGAGATCGCAGGGGTGTGCTGGTCTAATCGGTCCATAACTCGCAGCCGGACAATGGAGGGAGACCTTCATGCATCGAGGGCCGGTTCGCGCAATTTAAACCGCTGGATCTTACCAGTCGCAGTTTTCGGCAGATCATCAATGAACAATATCTCGCGCGGGTATTTGTGAGGCGCCATCCTCGCTTTGACGAACTCCTTGAGTTCGGCAGCGAGTTCTTCTGTCGCCGGCATGCCGGGTTTAACCACCACGAACGCGCGCGTTTTGACGAGACCATCGCGCGTAACGCCGACGACCGCCGCTTCGAGAACGTCATGGTGCTGCATCAGCACCATCTCGACTTCAACAGGCGACACGAACTGGCCGCTCACTTTCAGCATGTCATCGCCGCGGCCTTCGTAGACGTAGTTCCCGTCGGGCAGGCGGCGATATTTGTCACCGCTCCTGAGCCAGTCGCCAAGAAACGTCGCGCGGGACTTCTCGCGGTTGCACCAGTACATGAGCGCGGCGCTGGGGCCCCTGATATACAGATCGCCGATCTCGCCATCCGGGACCGGCTGGCCGTTTTCGTCGCGTAGTTCGACTTCATAACCGGGCACGGCGGTGCCCGTTGTTCCGTATGCGACGTGGCCCGCACGATTCGACAGGAAGATGTGCAGCATCTCCGTCGAGCCGATACCGTCGAGAATCTCGCAGCCCACGTGCGCTGCAAAATGCTCGCCGATCTCGCGCGGCAACGCTTCGCCCGCCGACGTGCACATCCGCAAGCGAAGATCGGCGCGCGCCGGTATGTCGGGTGAAGCCAGCATGTTTGCGTAGAGCGTGGGCACGCCGCAGAAAATGGTCGGCTTGTATTGCGTGAGGCGCGCGAAGACGGCGGCCGAGGTGGGGCGCTCGGCCATGAGCACGGCTGTCGCGCCAACCGAAAGCGGGAAGGTCAGCGCGTTGCCTAGTCCATACGCAAAGAACAGCTTGGCCGCGGAAAAAACGACGTCGTCCTCACGGATGCCAAGCACCTGCTTCGCGTACAGTTCCGCGGTCCAGTACAAGTTGGCGTGCGTATGGACAGCGCCCTTGGGCTTGCCTGTCGATCCTGACGAATACAGCCAGAACGCGATGCCGTCGGCGCTGCTCACGAACGGCGTGGAATGCGGTTCTGCATCGGCCAGCAGACGCTTGAATACGCGCTCTCCCGGCAGCTTGTCCTCTTGCACATGAGAGACGATCAGCGCGCAGCCCTCGGTGGTCGTATCGGCGAGTGCTTGCGCGATGGCCGGCAGCAACGGACCCGATGCAATGACCGCACGCGCCCGGCTGTGATCGAGCATGTAGGCGTAGTCCGCCGGGGTCAGCAGGGTGTTCGCGACAACCGGCACGACGCCCGCATATAACGCCCCGAGAAACGCGATGGGCAGGTCCGCGCTGTCGAGCATCACCAGCAGGATGCGCTCCTCGGGATGAATGCCCAGTGTATTCAGCACCGATGCGAACCGGCGCGCCTGCTCCGCTAATTCGCCATACGTCGTGGTCCCCTCGTCGTCGATGTACGCAACCTTCTGCGCCCGCGTTTCGTTCAACGCAAACAGATGCGTCGCGAAGTTGAATTTGACTGGCGGCGCATTGGCGGCCGGTTTTCCAGCGGTAGCGGGCGGCGCAATGATGGCGTCCATGATGTCTCCTTCCTGTTAATGGGGTGATGCATGGTCGCAACGGATAGTGCCGTCCGCCATGCATTCGGTTTTGTTTGACGCGCGGATCGTCGCGGGCTGGTGAAGCCTTAACAGCCGACCCGCTTTGCTTCAAATCTCGACTTTGCCCGTCGGCTCCGTGAGCGCGTCGATCGAAGCAGCTGGTCCCTGGACCGCCGCTCTGCGATGATAAAAATTCAATGCACGAAGTCCGCCGAGTTCCTCGCCGCCGCCGGCGCGTCCCGGTCCGCCATGCAGCGACATCGGCATGACGTTGCCGTGGCCTGTCTGACTCTGAGCCACCGAGGGAGAAATGGCATGGACGCGGCCGTGTGTATCGGCGAGTTCCAGCGCGATGCGGGCAAGGCGCACGTCGTCATTCGAATACACCGAAGCGACGAGCGAACCCTGACCACGCCGCGCGAGTTCGACGGCCTGGGATTCTTCGAGACGGGAATCGGCCGTCGCGACTTTGTAACCGCAAAGTGTCGCGACGGGACCGAACACTTCGACCTCGTGAACACGCACGGCGCTGCTTGCATCGTCGATCACAAACAGATGCGGCGCGACGCATGCGGCGATGGCCGGATCTGCATCGACGAGCTGAACCTGCGAGCCGTCGAACGCCAGGCGCGCCTCTTCACGCAAAGAGGCGATGCCCGCGCGAACCGCGTCGTATTGTTCGCGGCTCACGAGCGAGCCCATGCGCACGGACTCGTTGCGCGGGTTGCCCACGGTCACGGCCGAGAGCTTCGCGACGAGCGCGTCGGCCGCGGCGCCCAGATATTCTTTCGGCACGAACGCGCGGCGGATGGCCGTGCATTTCTGGCCCGACTTCACGGTCATCTCGCCCACGACTTCCTTGATGAACAGGTCGAACGCGGCGGTGCCTGGCGCGGCATCGGCGGCTAGGATGGCGCTGTTGAGACTGTCGGCTTCCACGTTGAGCCGGGCGCCGCGAGTGACGAATGCGCGATGAGCGCGCAGCTTCGCGGCTGTTTCCGCCGAGCCGGTGAACGAGACCACATCGTATGCATCGATCTGATCGAGCAAGCCCGCCGAACTGCCGCAGATCACCGATATCGCGCCGGCCGGCAAGATGCCCGCATCGACGACATCGGCCACCATGCGTTGCGTGAGCCACGCCGTCGAGGTTGCCGGCTTGACGATCACCGGCACGCCCGACAACAGCGCAGGCGCGGCCTTCTCCCACAAGCCCCACGACGGAAAGTTGAACGCGTTGATAAAAAGCGCAACACCACGCTTGGGCGTCAGCACATGCTGAGACTTGAAAGTCTGGTCCTTGCTCAGGCTTACCGCCGAACCGTCGCGCAACGCATGCACATCACCAAGCGTGGCGCCCAGTTTTGCGTAATAAGAAAGCGTGAAAATGCCGCCGTCGATATCGACCGCCGAATCGTTTTTCGTCGTTCCGGAGTTCGCGAGCGAAATGGCGTAGTAGTCGTCGCGGTGTGCTTGCAGCAGTTTGGCAATTTCCGAAAGCTGGGCGGCGCGAGCGGCGTACGTCAAGGCACGCAGTGCCGCACCGCCATGTGTTCGCGCATAGTCGAATGCGGCGTGCAGATCGACGCCCTCGCTCGAGACGCGCACCAGGGCTTCGCCCGTGACCGGATCAGTGAGCGTTGTACCGTCTCCACGACCAGCGACTCGTTCGCCGGCAATATAGTTGTTCAATAATTCGGCCATTCAAATGCCCTTGTTGGTCATGCAAAGAGTTGACGTGCGTTCGCTCAAGTGGCGCTTGCCGCGTGCTTCGTGAATTCGATGGCGCCTTCGGGCAACAGATAAAGCACGAGCGCGCTGCCGCCCGCCACGGTCGGCCGATGCGCGCTGCCGGGTCCGTACACGCACCAGCCGGCGGGATGGCCGTCGAATGTGGCCCCTTCGGTCAGCGGCACGATCAGGTCGATTTCGCCGTTCGGATGCACGTGATGCGGGCCGGCGATGTCGCTCATCCGCACAACGTCGACAGAGAAACCGTGGGTATCGGCGAGGGCCTTGACGATGCGCCCGTAGCGGATGCCGCCTGCCTCTCGATCGGCGAGCCAGCCGTCTTCCACGCCGGTGCGGCATGCGTCGGCGAGTTCGGTATACCCCGCGCTGCCTGCCGGGTATTCGGCGTTCAACCACGCTTCGAGGTTTGCATCGAGTGGCCGGGACGCGATCCTTTCCGTCACGCGCGCAATAAAGCCTCGAAAATCATTGGGGGACATGCGTATCTCCGTCGCGCTAAAGCGCTGTTGGACGCCGGACGCACCTTGCCGCATTCGCAAAGGCAGGCCAACTTTCTCGTGCTGAGTGCATTAAACTTAGCTTGCGATACAGTGCATGTCAAGCACTATAATACATAAAATATCCTGCAAGGATTCATAGATATGAAGCAAACCGCCGTTTTGCAGCCAATTGAGGGCGGAGATCAGGGCGCGGACATCGAAAAAGAGCGCGAGAGCCGCGATCCGTTCCTTGTCGGGATGGGCGAGCGCGTTCGTTTGCTGCGCGCGCGTCGCGGACTGACGAGAAAAGCCCTCGCGAAAGAGGCCGACGTATCTGAGCGATATCTGGCGAACCTCGAATCGGGCGTTGGCAATGCCTCGGTGCTGTTTCTCCGGCAACTGACGAAGGCATTAAACTGCACCCTGGCAGAGATCGTGGGTGACGAAACCACGTTGACACCCGACTGGCTGCGCATCCGGGAATTGCTGAACGGCCGCGATCACGACACGCTAAAGCGCGCACGGGTCGCGTTGGAAGAGATGCTGGCCACGGCGCCGCAGGATCCGCACCGGCTGGAACGGATTGCCTTGATCGGCTTGCGCGGCGCGGGTAAGTCGACGCTCGGCCGCATGCTTGCCGATGAACTGAAAGTGCCGTTTGTCGAGATCAACCGGGTCATCGCGCAACTGGCCGGCTGCCCGCCGTCGGAGATTCACGCGCTATATGGAGCAACGGCTTACCGTCGATATGAACATCGGGCGCTGGAAGCGGTGATCCAGGAGCATCCGCGTGCGGTGATTGCGTCGCCGGGCGGGCTGGTGTCTGAGGCGACCACCTTGAACGCATTGCTGACGCACTGCTTTACCGTGTGGCTCCAGGCGACTCCCGAGGACCATATGCGCCGGGTGGTCGCCCAAGGCGACTTGCGGCCGATGTCGGGCAACAAGGAATCGATGGATGACCTGAAGCGCATCCTGGCCGGGCGCAGCGAGCTGTACGGCCGCGCCGACATGACCTTCGATACCAGCGGAAAATCGCTGGCGGAATGCTATTTATCGCTGCGAGACAGGCTGGCCGCGCGACTTGCGTCCGAATAACGGCCGCGTAGACTCCGCATTAACCCGATAAGCGCATTAAAGTGCTTGCAGTGACTTATTAGATGCACTATTGTACACACATCATATCCAGTGTACGAAGGAGACATCAATGTCAGTTGCTCAATCAGCGGAGCAGGTAGGCGTCAGTGGCGCAGTCCCGGCGGCCCAGCGCGCGGCGGCGTCCGCCAGCCAGCGCGTCGATTACCGTACGGAGCCTGCCCGCTACAAACACTGGTCGTTGACCTTCGACGGTGCGGTCGCGACGCTCGGCATCAATATTGCCGAAGACGGCGGCATTCGCGACGGCTACAAACTGAAACTCAATTCGTATGATCTGGGCGTCGATATCGAATTGCACGATGCTCTCCAGCGGGTGCGTTTCGAACACCCGGAAGTGCGCACGGTAGTGGTAACGAGCCTCAAGGACCGGGTGTTCTGCTCGGGCGCCAACATCTTCATGCTCGGCCTTTCATCGCATGCGTGGAAGGTCAACTTCTGCAAGTTCACTAACGAGACGCGCAACGGTATCGAAGATACGTCGCGTCATTCCGGCATTAAATTTCTCGCAGCGGTAAATGGTGCGTGCGCCGGCGGCGGCTATGAAATGGCGCTCGCGTGCGACGAAATCTATCTGGTGGACGACCGTTCGTCATCCGTTGCGTTGCCCGAAGTGCCACTGCTTGGCGTGCTGCCGGGCACCGGCGGTCTCACGCGTGTGACCGACAAACGCAAGGTCCGTCACGATCGCGCGGATATCTTCTGCACCATCGTCGAAGGCGTGCGTGGCGAGCGTGCGAAGCAGTGGCGCCTCGTCGATGAAGTCGTCAAGCCGAACGTATTCAAGGAGACGGTGCATGCACGCGCGCTGGAACTGGCTGCGCAAAGCGACCGGCCGGCAGATGCACAAGGCGTTGTGCTGACGCGTATTGAACGGTCCGATCGCGAAGATGGTCTGGGCTACGCAACCGTCGATGTCAGCATCGACCGCGCCCGTCGCACCGCAACGTTCACGGCCAAGGCGCCGTCGGCGAATCCGCAATCCGACATCAACGCCATCGTTGCAGCCGGCGCCAACTGGTGGCCGCTTCAGTTTGCCCGCGAACTCGATGACGCCATCCTGTGCATGCGTACGAATGAACTCGATATCGGCACGTGGATCTTCAAGACCGAAGGCGATGCACGCACGCTGCTTGCCGCCGACGCTACGCTCCTTGAGCATCGCAATCACTGGTTCGTGCGCGAAACCATCGGCATGTTGCGTCGCACGCTGGCGCGTATCGATGTCTCGTCGCGCACGCTGTTTGCGCTGATCGAACCGGGCTCGTGTTTTGCCGGCACCTTTGCAGAACTCGCGTTCGCCTGCGACCGCAGCTACATGGCCGCGTTGCCGAGCAACGAGGACGAAGAGCCGGCATTGACGCTCTCCGAGGCCAACTTCGGCCTTTATCCAATGATCACCGGCCAGTCACGTCTTGGCCGCCGTTTCTACGATGAAACCGGGCCGATGAACGCTGCACGTCAGCAAATCGGGCAGCAGGTCAAGCCGGTTGAGGCCGAGCGTCTTGGACTGGTTACCGCGTCACCGGATGACATCGATTGGGCCGACGAGATCCGCATCGCCATAGAAGAACGTGCGGCCATGTCGCCGGACGCGCTCACGGGCCTGGAAGCCAACCTGCGCTTCAACGGCGTCGAGACGATGGAAACGCGCATCTTCGGACGTTTGTCCGCGTGGCAGAACTGGATCTTCAACCGGCCGAACGCCGTGGGCGAGAAGGGTGCCCTCAAGGTCTACGGCAAGGGCAGCAAGGCGCAGTTCGACCTCAACCGCGTCTGACGCGTTTTACGTCCCGGTCTCGACCATTCAAGCGCTCATCAACGTCACGGCTTAAGGAAATAACCATGTCCACGATCAACTACAGCGAAAAGATCCCGAACAACGTCAACCTCGCCGACGACCGCACGCTGCAGCGCGCGCTCGAACAATGGCAACCGAACTTCCTGTCGTGGTGGGGCGACATGGGTCCCGAAGGCTCGCCGAACTACGATGTGTATCTGCGCACGGCGGTGAGCGTGGATGCCGGCGGCTGGGCGCACTTTGATCACGTGAAGATGCCGGACTATCGCTGGGGCATTTTTCTCGCACCGGGCATGGCGGACCGCCAGATCAGTTTTGGCGAGCACAAGGGCGAAGCGGCATGGCAGGACGTGCCGGGCGAACACCGTGCGAACTTGCGGCGCATTATCGTGACGCAGGGCGATACGGAACCGGCATCGGTCGAACAGCAACGGCATCTGGGGCTGACGGCACCGTCGATGTACGACCTGCGCAACCTGTTCCAGGTCAACGTGGAAGAAGGACGTCACTTGTGGGCGATGGTGTACCTGCTGCATCGCTACTTCGGCCGTGACGGTCGTGAGGAAGCCGAAGCATTGCTGGATCGCCGTTCAGGCGATGACAACAATCCGCGCATTCTCGGTGCGTTTAACGAACGCACGCCCGACTGGCTCGCGTTTTTCATGTTCACGTACTTCACGGACCGCGACGGCAAGTTCCAGTTGTCCGCGCTCGCCGAATCCGGCTTCGACCCGCTCGCGCGCACGACCAAGTTCATGCTGACGGAAGAAGCGCATCATATGTTCGTGGGCGAATCGGGCGTCTCGCGCGTGATCCAGCGCAGCGCTCAGGTCATGAACGAACTGAAGACCGACGACATCAACAAGGTGCGCGCCGCGGGCGTGATCGACCTTGGGACCATCCAGCGTTATCTGAACTTTCACTACTCGGTCACCATCGATTTGTTCGGTGCGGATCATTCGTCGAATGCAGCAACCTTCTATAGCTCGGGACTCAAGGGCCGTTACGAAGAGACCAAACGCGACGACGATCATCAGTTGAATGGCCAGCACTACAAGTTGCTGGACGTTGCAGACGGCAAGCTAGTCGAGCGCGAAGTGCCCATGCTCAACGCCATGAACGAAGTGCTGCGCGACGACTACATCAAGGACTCGGTGGCAGGCGTGGGCCGCTGGAACAAAGTGCTGGAAAAGGCGGGTATCGACGTTCGCCTGACCGTGCCGCACAAAGCGTTCAACCGGCAGATCGGCACCTTCGCCGGTGTGCGCGTGACGCCGGATGGCCGCGTGATCAACGAGAACGAATGGAAAGCGAACGAGGCGAAATGGCTGCCGACGCCGGAGGATCGCGCGTACGTTGCCTCGCTGATGGGGCGCGTGGTCGAGCCGGGCAAGTTCGCCAACTGGATCGCGCCGCCGGCAATGGGCATCAACCGCCAGCCGGTCGATTTCGAATACGTGCGGTTCAACTAAGTAATGCGGGAGGTGCGTCCGGGATGTCGCGGCATGCTGTAGTACGCTGCGGCGGCCCGGGTGCAGGTGGAGATAACAATGAATGGTCCAGCCCCGATAGAAGTCCTCAAGCAGCATCTGATCGACCCGGAAATCTGCATTCGCTGCAACACATGCGAAGAGACCTGCCCGGTCGACGCCATCACGCACGACTCTAACAACTATGTCGTCAAGGCCGAGGTCTGCAACGGCTGCATGGCGTGCATCTCGCCGTGCCCGACCGGTTCCATCGACAACTGGCGCACGGTGCTGAAGTCGCAGGCGTACAGCATTGAAGAGCAGTTCACGTGGGACGAGTTGCCGGCGCAGAACACGACGGCAAGCGCGGCGCTGGAGAGCCTGCCGCAAGCGGATGCTGACGAGGCCGAGAGCACCGGCGAAACGTCGGACGGCATCGACGTGGATACGGTGCGCGGCTCGACGTTGCCGCCCTGGTCGGCGGCCAAGCCTTACGTGAATCTGTACACGCACAAGCTGCCAGTGGTGGCGACGGTCGTAGGCAATTACCGACTCACGGGCGAGGCTACCGAAAGCGATATTCATCACATCGTGCTGGATTTCGGCACGACGCCGTTTCCGGTTGTCGAAGGCCAGTCGATCGGCATTTTGCCGCCGGGCACGACGAAAGACGGCAAGACACATCACGCGCGTCAGTACTCAATAGCCAGCCCGCGCGACGGCGAACGCGAGGGTTATAACAACCTGTCGCTGACGGTCAAACGCGTCACGCAGGATTATCGCGGTAATGAAGCCGACGGCGTCTGCTCGAACTATTTGTGCGACGTGAAGAAGGGCGACGCGGTCAATGTCATTGGTCCGTTCGGCAGCACGTTCCTGATGCCGAACCATCCGAACTCGCACCTGCTCATGATCTGCACGGGCACCGGTTCGGCGCCCATGCGCGCAATGACCGAGTATCGACGCCGCCGGCGTATGAAAGGCGCGACCGGCAAGCTGATGCTGTTTTTCGGCGCGCGCACGAAAGAGGAGTTGCCTTACTTCGGGCCGCTCGTGAACCTGCCGAAAGATTTCATCGATACCACGCTGGCGTTTTCACGCACCGTGGGCCAGCCGAAGCGCTACGTACAGGACGCGATGCGCGAACGTGCGGCCGATGTCGGGCAGATGCTGCGCGATGACAACACGTTTATCTATGTGTGCGGGCTGAAGGGGATGGAGGATGGGGTGCTTCAGGCGCTGCGGGATATCGCCGAGCAGAACGGCATTGAATGGGATTCGTTATGGCGCACGCTCAAACGCGATGGAAGGCTGCATCTCGAGACCTATTGAGCGCTGTCCAAACGGCATCGCCGAATAACCAACGCCCGCTTATGCGGGCGTTTTTCATTGATGCCGCACGCTACCCGCTGAAGTCATCAAGATGACTTATTGATTTGATTCACAAATCAATAACGTTAATTGAAAGAATAAATCAAAACTGTTTGCCGGGCGATACTGTCTCGACCAAAAAAACAAGAGACGGAGACAACCGGCACCTAAGCCCGCATTCACGGCCACGCCGATCCCGCGTTTTGCTCCGTTCGACACGCTGAGCCTTCGCACTTGAACCAACCCGAGATCCTCTAGCAGTCGTTATTCGACGCCCGACATCCCCTCGACGAAGGGGCGGGGAATCGCTTTGCCTAAAAAAACTCAACGGAGACAACGCAATGAAGAAGAGATGGATTTGCAGCGCCGCGGCAGTCGCAATATCGGCGATGGCTACCCAATGCGCGTACGCGCAGAGCAGTGTCACGCTGTACGGCATCATCGACGCCGGCATCACGTACTTCAGCAATCTGAATGGACACGGGACCTTCGTGGCGAATGACGGCTCGATTCAGTCGAATCGGTGGGGCTTTCTCGGCAGTGAAGATCTCGGTGGCGGCGCCAAGGCTATTTTCCAGCTCGAGAACGGTTTTAATTTATACAACGGCACGATGGTCCAGTCCGGCGTGCTCTTCAGCCGGCAGGCGTGGGTAGGTCTCACTGACACCACCCACGGAACGCTCACGCTCGGCAAGCAATACGACTTCTTCTGGGACAACCTCACGCAGTTCGCGATGGGCCAGTACGCCGGGCAATACTCGTGGCATCCCGGCGATTTCGACCATCTGGCCGGCACCTTGCACATCAACAACGCGGTCAAGTACAAGTCGCCGACCTATTATGGTTTCTCCTTCGGCGCGCTCTATGCGTTCCCTTCGCAATCCGTTTCGGCGGGCACCGGACGCGTGATCGCGTTCGGCGCGCGATACGACGGCGGTCCGTTCCAGGCGGGCGTCGCTTACACCGACACCCACGATCTCGGTCTCAACGGCCCGAGCCAGGCGGGCACCACGCTGTTTCCGAACTTGTCGGGTGCGCCGGTGGTGGCCACGAGCGTCAGCACGATCGGTGCGGGCGCGAGTTACCGGTATGGACGCAGTCTCACGCGCCTGCTTTTCACCGATACCCACTTTCGCATTGCCAGGGACAACGGCTCGATGCCTACCTACGAGATCAACGAAGTCTTCCAGATGACCCCGGCGACGACCTTGATGGGCGGCTACTGGTACAGCAAGCTCGGCGAGGAGAAGTTTCAGAACGGGACGTTGCTGCTCGACTACGCACTGTCCAAACGCACGGACGCCTACACGAGTGCGACTTACCTGCGGGTATCGGGTGGCGCGGCGCCGGTGTTCCTCGGTGGCGGTTCGGCACCGGTGTTTTCTAATGGGGTGTATGTCGGCTCGGGGGAGTCGTCGACGGCAATCCGGATCGGCATGCGCACGAAGTTCTGAAGCCGCAGGGGCCTTTCGTTCAAGCAGTAACTTCCGATGAACGACGGGCCCCTTGGTTCATGCGATCAGTCGGCCGGCCGCTTATCGGCGAGCGCCCGCTTGCATTCATCGAGCACGCGTAGCACGAGTTCCGATTGATAGTTGAGGTCGTCGCTGTCGAGAATTTCTTCTACGGCATCGCGAGCCCAGTCGGCATCCACGAGTTCCGAGTGCCGCTGGGCGAGGTCGGCCGCAATGGCCGACAGCTTCGCGATGGCGAGCCATTCGGCCTGGCGCTTGTGCCTGTCCAGCCACTTGTGAGCCGCTTGCACGTGAAAAGCCGCCGTGGGCCAGGAGCCGTTCAGATAATAGGCGCCCAGACTCCCGCAGGTGAGCCAGCAGAGCAATTCCACGCGGTCGGTCGGGCTGAGATTGTGGCGTACATCGTTCATGGCGGAGCTCACGAAGATGATTGACGTGTGCCGGACGTTCTGATTCCGGCATGAAAACGATAGCACGCCACGGTGCAATGCGGAATCCTCCATTTACGCGGAGCATTTTGCGGGCGGAGCTAAGCCGCGACGGGGTCGGCACTCATCGGCTTAGTGGGCGACTTAGTGGGATCGAGCAGCGCTGTCCTCGGCTGGCCTTTGCGGTTTTGTTGCCGACACAAAACGCCCGGACGCCCGTTCCCTCCGACGCAGGTCAATCTCGCCCTCCGCGACCCGCCATAAGCCTCCGCCTGCCGATGTAACGTAGCGACGTCGCCACATTCACGGTCGTGAACGGCACGGTGCAGCGCGTCAGGATGCCATCGCCGCCGTGATTTCCCCGAACGACGACTGCAGCCGATCGATCTTTTCCCGCAAATCGTCGAGCCTGTATTTGGTTTTGTCGGCCAGATCGCGAACGCTTTCCAGCATATGCTCGCACAGGGCGGAGTGTTGGGCCACCATCGAATCGAACGTTGTGGGTTCGGTCCATCCGGTTTGACCGGCTATGGACTTTCCGTGATCCGGAGACGATTTTCCCTGGGCAATCCTCATGCGCTCCGTCACTTCGGCGAACTTCTCGACAGGGCCGATGGCCGTGCGAAGGGAGGCGTCGACCTCGTCGAGCGCGGCTTTCAGATCGAGCGCGTTCTCCTCCATCGATATGGTCAGCCCCTCCACTTTTTGCGGCGTCATGTATCCGCGCCTGACGAGCGTCTCACTCGCATTGACCAGCGCGGCAGTGATCGCCGACACTGCCACGCGCTCGGTTTCGACGCGGCTTTTGAGGTCGGTGCATTCTGCAAGCACCTCATGGAACGCATTCAGGTGTGTTTCGATGACGGGAGTAGATGCCATAGCAATGGGTAGACAAAAGGACGACATAATCGGAAGATTCATACGGCATTTCCTGCACAAAACGTGCCAACTCAGAACGAAATTGTCTCAAAGACTCGCTGCAGGGTTTGACGTTATCGCGTTCAGGTAGACGGAAGAAGCAACAATGATGTTCGAATTGAGACGATTACGCGCGTTCAATTAATTACAGTAAATTATTCATATCGAAATAGGTGTCTGGCATTGAAATTTGATAAATTTTCCGATTCAGTCAGTCAGGACGTTTTTCCCAGCGAAATTGATTTCGAATTTGTTTCAGCTTCAATTGCGCGTTGGCTTATCGGCGGAAAGTGTTCGGGCGTCAGGGTTTGATAAAACCAATGACGTCATCTTTCTGTCATGCGCACTTCTTTTCCCGTTACCGTGCAAATTCTGCAAAACGGAACACGATTAATCCAACCGGCTTGTTTCTCCCAATCACTTTAGCGAAGTGACGGCGGATGACTAGAGGAATCAAAGCAGCAGCGGTTCGTTGCAGATTTTGACGTACCTGGAGGAATCTTGCTTGGGTCGCCCAGGCAGAGCAAGGCTTTCGAGCACTGGCGTCAAGCGAGCCGCCGTCGGCTGAAAAAAGGCCGCGCGAGGCGGCCTTCGCGAACTTAGCGTGCGGCGACATACATCGCGATTCCAAAGCTGAAACGCATATCTGTGAAACCCGGCGTGACCCATTCCATGTACCCACCTTTGGCCTTACGAAACTCGTGAACGAATTCGTGGTTAAAATCCGGAATGCGAAACAATGTCGTTATTAAGAAATATGCAAATTAAATGCATTTAAATAATCACTTGATAGTCTGGTCGTTTTATTAAAAAAACTAAACAACGTCATACGGTTTGCTTACAGAGAATGGCCATTGGCAACCCACCCGACGACCGACACCAGGCATTCGACGTATGTTCGACGCAATCTGGTTGCGTTCCAAAGCGGGTCTGCCACCCGGCGGCCTGAGTGTTATCCATGAGAGCTCTCCAAACACTTGCATGACCAACCTGAATTGCGCAACGATCGTTCTCTTGAGGGTTCAACCATCGCGGGTCGCCCATGTTCCACTCGATCCACCCTCGCAAAGGAGCGGAAAAATCAGCTATTCAAGTACGTGCCGGGTGAACCGATGACGCAGCGTATGCGTGCAATCTGGCGTCTCGCGAGACTTTTCGTGCGGGAAAGCCGCGTCAAGTCCGCAGCCGATGCCCCGATCCATCGCGTCCTGCGCTCGTTCGCAGCGGGCGCGCGGGCTCACAGCGCGACCAGTCTCTCCCAGCGTGTGCCGGTGTTGCAGAACCTGTCCGGCGTGCTGACCATGGCGTCGGGTTTGCTGATCGAGCATCCGGGGTTATCGGAGACGGCGGTGCGTGTCGCGCTCGCCGAACTGGACACGCTCAAGACGGCGCTGAAAGACGCGCCGCTGCGCCGGGCGCTGGAAACCGCGTTACCGCCTGGACGGGCGGTGGCGTTGATCGATGTGGACGCCGAACCTGAGCGTTGCGGCATCGCGGAGCAGACGCATCGTGCGCTGATCGTGCTGGATGTGAATCCGCGCGTCGGTGTGAGTGCAGCGCCCGTGGCCGCGCGCGTGACGCTGATCCGCCCCGATACACGAGCCGAACTCATGCAGGACCTCGACGTGGCCAGCTCGGCGGCGCGTCTGGCGGCACGGTTTTCACGCGAGGTCCGCGAGCAGAACGTCGGCGCGCTCATCGCGCGTGTGACAGAGTCGATCCACGGGATGCTCGATCTGCGCCAGCGCGCCGCCGATCAAAGTTATCTCCGCTACCGGCTGCGCGAGGTGAACAAGGACTCACGCGTCGTCGTGCCGGAGGTGTTCTGGGATTTTTGCAGCGATACGGTGCTCGTTACGCGCGCCGTGCGCAGCGTGCCGCTCTCGGACACTGAAGCACTGCGCGCCCACGGCCTGGACCCGGCCGGCTTGATCGCGACGTGGATCGAGGTTTTTTTCGAGGTCGCGCTGGGCGAGGGCGTGTTCCACGCCGGCCTGGAAGCGGCGGGCGCAGCGGTCAGCATCGAGCCGGACACGCTTGGGGCGCTGGTGCTCGATGGCGATTCGCCGCTCACTTTTTTCGCTTCCCACGAGCGCAGTTTCCTGGTCGCCGGGTCGGACGCGTTGTTGCGTGGCGATCACAAGGCGGCTGCGCGCGAACATATGCAGCACGGCCGCCCCGGTGAACACGAGGCGCAGCATGCGGTGCGCGTGGAAGCGACGTATCGGCGGGAAGCAGAGCGTTTTGCCGGCGATGCCCAGCGGCACCGGACAGCCGCCGATCTCTTCACCGCGTTGGGCAAAGGGCCGCTGGAGCATGCTTTCGGCGATAACCACGCAGGCATCGCCTCCCGCGCGGCGCTGCTGGCGCGCTCGGTACAGAGCATCGAGGAGATGGTGCGGCGGATCGCGCCGGATGTCGATGTGTGGCCAATCGCGCGCCGGGTAATCATGCGCCTGGCGCTGGATCAGTTCAGTTCGCACGGAGCCTTTTCGCAACTGGCGAAGGAAGCTGTGCACTGGCCGCACGCGCTGCCGCGTGTGCCGAATCTGCTGGCAGATTGGGTGAGGCGGCAGAATCAGCGGAATGCGGATTCACGTTCTGCGCGTTAGGGTCACCGCGACGAGGGGTCGTCTGTTGCCTGACTAATCCGATGTCGAGCCATCGGGGCCCCATTGGGTTTGCCCGGGAACCGGCATAACACGGTGCGCAAAAAACTGGCCGCACTTCGCAGTGCGGCCAGTCGTGTCCCGCCCCAACCCTTCTGACGAAACTATCGTTGCCGTGCCCAGATCGCGCCGAGCACAAAACCAACCGCAGCTGCCACAAGCACGCCGTTGACCGGCTGTGCAATGACCGCCTCGCGCATGTTGTCGATGGTCTCGCCGTAATTGCGCTGGATCGTGCCGAGTGTCTGACGCACCTTGCCTTCAGCCTGCATCGACGTGTCGCCGGTCAAACCGCCGACCGCATCCTGCACCTTGCCCACGACGGTTTGCGCCGCGCCTTCTACCTGATCCTGCACCATGGTGCCTCCCGTTCTAGTTGAATCGGTTATCGAAGAATCCGGCGTACCGGAGCGATTGATTCAGCAGGGTTCATGCCCAAGTCGTGCGAGCCGCGCTTCAGGCCGGTCCGATCAGGCGCGTGACGATCTCGATGAATTGATCGATGGAAAGCGGTTTGCGATGAAATTCGAGGTGCGGGTGCGTGACCGCCGGCGTGCGTGCAGCGGCGCTCGAGAGCACGACGGGAATCTGCGCGAGGGTGTCGTCGGCGGCGAGCGCGTGGCACAGCGCGACGCCGTCCATGGTGGGCATCATCCAGTCCGTCACGATCAGGTCGGGCAAATTCGCGCGCACCGACTCGAGCGCCAGCAAGCCGTTTGACGCCGTACCAACCTCGTATCCTTCCATCTGGAGCACAAGCCGCCAGGTGGTCAGGAGGTCGAATTCATCGTCGACGACGAGGATTTTTTTCATGTTCGCGTGCCGGCGTCCTGCGCGGACAGCGTGGGCGGGATCGTGCCGCGCGCCGATAACAGCGTGCTCGTGCCGACAAAACCGTCCGTCAGATGCAAGCCGTTTTCATCGATGACGAAGCGGCGGATCGACGGATCGTGGGCGCTTTCGCGTTGTTTGACGACAGACACGATCCGGTACAGCGACGTGGTCGTTTCCACGTACCGCATCAACACGATGTTCTCGGTCATCGCCGATGCGCGTATCGAGCCTCCATGCGCCATGTCGGCATAAAGCGGCAGCTCTTCGGTGAGCAGCGTCGTGACGCTTTCCTGGCGCAACCGGTGCGTCAGCGCGTTCAGGAACAGCCCGAAACGCTCCACGCGGTTTGCCGAGTCGTGGAACCCTTCAATCCCGTCGACCACCAGCCGCGACGCGCCCGCGCGCTTCACCACGGAAATCAGCTCGGCTGCGAGTTCGTCGATGGCAAGTTCCACCGCCGGGCGCCATTCGACGATCAGGCGGCCGTCGGCGACCGCATCGGCGAGATGGATGGACACGGATTCCGCCTTGGCGACTAGCCGCTCCGGCGATTCGTAAAAGCCGAAATACACGCAGCGCTCGCCATCGGCCACGCCGGCGTCGAGGAATTTCAGCGACAGCAGCGTCTTGCCGATCCCCGACGGCCCGATCAGCGTAGTGGTCGAGCCTTTCACTACGCCGCCGCCGAGCATGGCGTCGAAGTCGGGCAGGCCGAACGACAGTTTCGATTTCAGGTCCGGCGTACCCTCGAGCAGCAGCGAGCGCGCTTCCAGGCGCGGGAAGGTGACGAGGCCGTCGGTGGTGATCTTGAAGAAGTGGCGTCCCAGCAGATGATCGCGGCCGCGCAGTTTGTGCACTTCGATTTCCCGCGCGCGCCGCATGCCGGTGGCGAAGCGGTTGAGTTCGACGAGGCCGTCGACAAGCGTGTGTTCAGGATGCGGTTCGTTGCCCGACAGCGGCGCGAGGATCAGCGTCGTGCAGCCCGCGGCGGTCACGAAAGCGCTCAATTCATGGATGAACTGCGATAGCTCGAGCTCGGTGGAACTGAATTCACGGGCGCTGCGAAAGCCGTCGATCACCATGAAACGCGGCCGGTTTGCCTTGATGGTCGAGGCGATCAGTGCAAGGAAGCCGTTCAGGCCGTTGCGCATCAGTTCGTGGTAGCCGGAGACGAACAGCATTTTGTCCGAGATAGCGTCGGCGTTGTAGAACGACAGCCCTTTCAGGTGCGCCAGCAGCTTCGAATGCGATTCGGCGATCAGCGTGACGTACAGCACCGTGTCGCCCTCGGTGACACGATGAAAACCGATCTGCGCAGACAGGATGGTCTTGCCCGCGCCCGCCATGCCTTCGATCAGATACAACCCGCCCTTGACCAGGCCGCCGCCGAGTATGTCGTCAAGGCCGGGCACGCCGGTCGTTACGGTGGTCGGATCGGGGTCGGTCTGGCTGGATGGAATGGCTTGAACTGTCATTGCGGTCATGAGTATCTCGAGTGCTGCCGCCCGGCTCGTGAGTCGCGTAAAAACGGACTGTCACCGAGATGACGGGCGATGCCGGGTTTGCAAATTTTTATGAAGTCGTCGATTAAATCAATCGGGAACGGAATTTGAGCGCTTGGCTTGAAGCTTGATTCGAGAGCCTGATTCGAGCCTGCGCCGCGTGAACCCCGCCTTAACCTGATCGCATCCGCACTTTTCGCGCCCGGTCGCGTTTTGTCGGAACGCGAGGCACGCGACACGACGCGTGGCATCATCTGGCTTCATCGTTTTCGCCCGTCAAACACCACGTCATGCTGCGCGCGCTTACTGCCTTGCTGTTGTTCCAGTGCTTCGGAGAGGGCCTTTCGATGGGCTTGCATGTGCCCGTTCCCGGGCCTGTCATCGGATTGTTACTGCTGTTTGGCTATCTGCTGATGAGGCCGTCCGCCGTCGATTCGATCGAACCTGCCGCCCTCGAATTGCTCCGCCACTTGTCCTTGCTGTTCGTGCCGGCTGGCGTAGGAATCATGGTCGCCGCCGGCAAGGTGCGCGGCGAAGGTCTCGCGATCGTGGTCGCGCTGGTGGTGAGCACGACGCTGGCGATTGCGGTCACCGCGCTCGTCACGCGGGCGCTGATGCGGCGCCAGGTGAGACGGGCGCGTGTGAATACATCGTCTGAGTTTTGAGGACCACGCGATGACAGAACTCGGCGCCCTGTGGGTCTATCTCGCCGCAACGCCGCTGCTCGGCCTGACGATGACTCTGTTCGCGTACCTGATCGCGCAAGGCATCTATGCCCGCGCGAAGTTCAACCCGCTCGCGAACCCCGTGCTGATTGCGGTGGCGCTGATCGTCGCGGTGCTAAGTGTCACGCACACGTCGTATCAGACGTATTTTCAGGGCGCGCAGTTCGTCCACTTTTTGCTCGGACCGGCGACTGTTGCCCTCGCGCTGCCGCTCTACCGGCAACTGCCGAAGCTGCGCCGCGCTGCGTTGCCGCTGGCTGGCGGATTGATCGCGGGCTCGCTGACGGCGATCCTTTCCGCGACGGCCATTGCGATGTTATTCGGCGCGCCGCGCGTGACTGTGATATCGCTCGCGCCGAAGTCCGCGACCACGCCGATCGCCATGGCTATCGCCGAGCGGCTGGGCGGATTGCCGTCGTTGACCGCGGTACTCGTGATTTGCACCGGCGTGTTCGGCGCGGTCTCGGCGCGCACGATTCTCAACGTTTTACGTATAGAAGAGCCCGAGGTGCGAGGGTTCGCGCTTGGCGTGGCGTCGCATGGCATTGGTACGGCGCGCGCTTTCCAGGTCAGCGATGAAATGGGCGCGTTTGCCGGCCTCGGCATGGGCTTGAACGGATTGTTCACGGCGTTCGTGGTGCCGGTCTTGTTGCCGATGGTCTTGCGCTGGGTCAACTGACTCGCGAAGGATTGAAACGATCGAGCCGATCTAGGAGAAATTAGGAACTCGCTCATGGTTCAGGCGGCGCGGAGATGGTCTCATCCTGGATTGTCGCGGGCGCTGTCATCGGGTGCACGCGAGTTCCTCTTCTGGTTCACGCCTGTCACGAGTACGCGGTTCAACGGTCGTTCGCGCGCAGGCATTTTTTGCGGCGAGTCTCCCTCATGTCCTTGCATACCCGTTTGTCTTTCATGACCGCCAGCCTGATTGCGCTGGGCGGCTTCTTCCAGGTCTCGCCGAGCATGGCGGTTGCGTCCATCGATCCGGGCATTTACTCGGGCGCTCCGTTCGCTTTCAAGGCGGACCGTGGAATCTTCTCCGCAGTACCCGCACAGCAAGTCGATTCGCGCATCTTCTCGCCCATCAGCGAACCGGGCGATACACATATCCCGACGTTTGCTCAGGATCGCGAGCGCTTGCGTCACGACCTGTAGAACACGGCAGGAATGGCTCAATGAATCACTGCGGGAATCGCTTCACGAATCGTTTAAAACCGTGGAGTGTTTCAGGTAATGACCGGGCCATAAAAAGCATCTTCATGCATTTTCCGCTTTGGCTTTTCTATCTGCCATAATTCCGGTGCTTTCGCATTCTTAATTGCGTTCAACCCGGAAATTCCATGAACTCCAGCAATACAACGAGAGGCGGGGCACTGGTCTTGGCATGGTTCGTCCTGTGCGGCGCAGCGCGTGCCGCCGGGCCCACAGCGCCCATGCAAAGCAGTGCCACGGCAGCCGGTGCACTCGGTGATTCAGGCGCGCGTCGTAGTCTCCTGACCAGCGGTGCAGCCGATGAACCCCAGGCAACGGTGAATGGCAACGTCGCGGAATTGCAGCAAATGATTCGCGAAGGAAAGGTAAAGGAATTGCGCACCACGTATAACGGCAGCTATGGTGCGAGCATGTTGTTTTACCCGGATGAAATGACGTTTTATATTGCACTGTTCCAGCAAAAGAAATTCTGGCGCGTGATCAAGACTCAAGTCGATTTGCGTGCGGAAACGCTCTATGCGGACTTTGCCAAAAATACCGCGGCACTCGCAGATAGCGAGATCCGCCGGACCAAGCTTGAGGCCGAAAAGAGCTTTGCGGACCGGTTGATCGCCGTTCAACAAGGGCGCGCGAATCGCCTGCAGGCTGACCTCGACGTTGCACGGGCGCAGCAAAGCCAGGTGGCCGACCGGCAGGCGGAACAGCAGGAAGCGATCCGTACGCTGCGCGCGGAGCAGGATGCCGCACAGGCGCAACTGCGTGCCTTGCAAACCAAGGTGCAGGACCTCCAACGCCAGTCGGATGTCGACCTGATGCCATTGCCGAAATGAAGCGCGTCTGACGGCTCGGATGCCGCCTGCACCGCGTGGACTTCGATCGCTCGAAGCGTGTTTCAAGTTCCGCAACAGCGGCCGCATTCGCGGCCGTTTTTCATTTTCCGCGCGGTAATGAGCCGCCAAAAGTTTTCCGATTGTTCACATTTGTGCGCTGTTTCAAAAAATCACTCGAAAGTGTTTCACTAATTAGGAATTATCCAGTAAGGAATGCTTGTTTTCGCATGCTAATATGCCGCGCGATTTCGGATTCCAGATCATTTTCAAGATCCGGATCGACGGCTTGAGGCGAATAAGGTGGCTGCGAAAATCGGGTAACTGTCTGATGGCCCATCCAGTACGCATTTGTCTCGATATCTCAGTCACACGTCAATTTCAGAATGGTAAATAGCATTAGGGTTATAAGGTGTTACTCGTTCAGGATCGGTACCGCCTTCTGACCTTCTTGCCAGTATTGACGCCGCTAGCCTAGAACCCTTTATTTATAAGGCTTTGATTAGCTCGATATCCTTGGTAAAACCGACCTAAGTGCCAGCCTTACAGCTGCAGTGTTGTCCGTTTCCTTCCGTTTCCATCCGTTAGCATCCGCCGTAAGTGCGGGTAAAAAAAGGGTGTTTTGCGGGTAAAATTTCAGAACCATACGCACTGGAATGGACCATGCAACTGACCCACGCTCTCCTACAGAACGCCAAGCCCAAGGACAAGCCCTACAAAATCCGGGACTCCAAGTCTCTCAATCTTTACCTGCTGGTGTCCGCCGCGGGGAGCAAGCGGTGGAAGTTCGATTACCGACTTGATGGCAAGGACGGCACCTATACGCTTGGCGCCTTTCCTAAAGTAACACCCACTGAAGCATGCAAGCTTCGCAACGATGCGGCGGAGTTGGTCGAAAAGGGTATCCATCCAAAGGCGCGGGATAGGCAGATTCAGCATGAGAACATCGAACATTTCAAGAACACGCTGTGGCCGAACTGTGAGGCATGGCTAGAGGACAATAAGGGTAAATGGTCGTCGTAGTACGCCGAACAGGCAGGGCGGCTTCTCACTCGCTATATCAAGGAGACGCCCCTCGGCGACACCCCGACCAACGACGTTACTCCCGGCCATATCTTTCGGTTGCTGCAATCAATTGCCAAACGAAAAGGCGGCGTTAACGCTGAACGGAAGGCGAGCGGCGCTCCCTACATTGCCGTGCGCGTACGGCTTCATCTCGATGGTGTGTTTCGTCGTGCAGTCATCAACGGCACGGCGAATATCAACCCGGTCGCGGCCCTGAAGTTATCAGACGCCGTAACGCTGCCAGCGGTGCGTCACAATCGGTCACTGGAAGCGCCTGCTCTGAAGGAGCTACTTGGCGTGATGGCAACGAACGGTAGGCCTCTGACGCGGCTCGCAATGCGTCTGTTGATGCTAACGTCAGTGCGTACGGCAGAGCTGCGGAGTGCTACGTGGAAGGAGTTTGATTTGGATAAGGCTGAATGGACGATTGCCGGTGAGCGAATGAAAATGCGGCGCTCACACTCGGTGCCGCTCAGTCTTCAGGCCATGGAAGTCCTGCGGGAAGTCCAAGCGCTGCACACTACCCACGGTTCCGACGACCTGCTATTCCCACACGTCAGAGAAGCCTCCAAGCCCATGTCCAACGCCACGATCAACTCCCTGCTGAAGCGGGCGGGATTCAACAAAGACACTTGTCCGAGCGCATGGCATCCGAGGCACCTTCAGTACTTGGGCGCACGAGAACGGATTCAACCCGCTGGCCGTGGAGCGTCAGTTATCACACGTCGAGAAGAACATGGTGAAACGCGCCTATAACCACGCGGAGTTTTTTCCTGAACGTCAAAAACTCATGCAAGCATGGGCTGATTATCTCAGCACAATAGGCCGCTAAATTGTCAGCAGTTTTGACTCTTTTGAAAACCGAGGGTGACGTAGCTCAGCGGGCATGTTTGTTGAATGCGGTGAAGTTGAGTTTTCCGGCGATGAGAAACAAGACGGTGCGCATGGTTTCAAAGCGTGCGTATCCGCGAGCCGTGCGCTTTGCTGCCTGAAACAGGTCGTTGATACGATCTCATGCTGCCCACACTCACGGACGAGGGACTTATCGACGCGGTAGATGCTCGACTAGAGGCGCGGATTTTCCGCGTCGCAGCGCAAGCGCGTATTCCAATCTACGACGCGCGCCGGCTGGACACATATCACGCCGTCTAGTACTGAAAATATCATTTGGTGACGGGTCTGTCGAAAGTCGTCTGGGCCCACGAACGTCCTTTGAACCAAGTTCGGAATTGCCTGACGAATCGCTCTTGGACTTGCGAAGGTACTTTATTGGCTGGGTGGTACAGATAAACATCGAACTCTACCGCATGTGAAAAAGGCCGAATCACTACCTTCGCTTGGTCTGCGATAGACGCAGTCGCCTCATCGATTATTGCCACCCCTGCGCCGTGCGTGACCAGTGCCAAAGCCACCGCGGATTGCGGTGTTGTTAACGAAATGTCCCGGTCTATGGCTCGACCCTCGAACGCTGCTTCGACTCGAGAGCGTGATCCATCGATTTCAGCGAGAGAAATAAACGGCTGATTACGGAGATCATCGGGCTCGATTAGATCTTTTGAAGCTAGCTCATGGCCTATCGGCAACACACAGACGCCCGCGAGACTCCCCAGCCGTTCGACCTGGACACCAGATCGTGGCGCCAAAATCATCGACACGCCGATGTCCGCTTGCCCGTCAGCTGTCCAGTCAATCACCCTAGGAGACGACTGCGAGTGCAGCGTAACGGTCAGTCTGTTTGAACCCTTGGAAAACTGAGCGACGAACTCCGCCATTATGGTTTGGGCGAACGTCGGCGATGCAACCACTGATAGGTGACCCCGACGCATATGCCTTACTTCCCTGGCTGCCTCCGTCAACTCGATTACTCCATGCCATGCGCGCTCCATCGAGCCTTCTAGCGCTCGTGCCTCAGCAGTAGGTACCAGACGGCCTCCTCGCTGCTCGAACAACACCAGGTCAAGTTCGCTTTGCAGCTGGGCGATGAGCTTCGTCATCGCCGGTTGTGAAATTTTGAGCGAATGGGCGGCTGCCGTGACAGTGCCAAACTCGATCATTGCTTTATACGCCTCGATAAGTCGAAGTTTCATGTTTGTCTCGGTGTTCTCTCGGTCTATAACTTTTAGTTATGGACAGATAATCATACCCGAACCGCCGTGGACACCAAAAATTGTCGTTCATAGACTCGTCACATGACATTCAGAAAGGGGAGATAAGCATGGACCGTCGGGATTTCGTGAAGGGCGCTGCAGCAATTACAGCTGTCGCTGCAAGCGGCCTTGGCCGAGCGCAATCGCAAGGTGCGCCAGTCCCGAAGAGGTCAATATTGACGTGTACCGCGCAATTTGATCCGGCGCGACCAGAGATTGCTCGACTGATTGCGCAATCTTGCAAGTCGTTAGGATGGGAGGTTGAAGCGAATCCCGCGGACTACAACCAAGGTATCCAAAAAGTCGTCATGGAGCACGACTACGAAATGTTCCTTGTCTTTTTCCCAGGGACAAATATTCGAATTGACCCAGACTTTTTTATTCGCGGATTGCATGACTCTGACGAATACAAGCGTGGGGGCTTCAATTGGATGGGCTACAAGAGTGCACAAGTCGATGCTCTAGCGAGTGCGCAGGCTCACCTAATGAAGCTTGATGATCGCCGTAAGCCTGTGCTCGACGCACAGAGTGTGATCTTCGCTGATCAACCCGGGACTGTGCTTGTCTATCCCCAGATGACCATGGCCCACCGTTCGGACAAGCTTACCGGACTTGTGCCACAACTGGGTGAGGGCATTGGTGGTTTCTGGTCTGACGTAAATATGCAGGTCACGGGCGACGGCTATTCTCGGACTGGCTCGAACACAGACGTCAAACACCTGAACCCAATCGCTGTTATTGACACGGTCGAGTTTGCCGAGCTCTCTATGATCTACGATCGGCTGCTCCGCCTTGGCCCGGACGGCAAGCCGGTACCATGGGCAGCCACTGCAATGAAGCTGGTTGATGATAAGACTATCGATCTCACAGTACGGTCAGGAATGCGTTGGCATGACGGGAAACCGGTCACGGTTGACGACGTGAAATTTAGTTTTGATTTTCACAAAAAGTGGAAGGCCCCGTTCTTTCTTTCTGCACTAAATAACGTCGTTGCAGTGGAGGTGCCAGGCCCCAACACTGTACGCGTCCGATTCGACTCCCCGTCTGCACCGTTCGTCTCGAATGTGCTCGCAACAATGTCCATAATTCCAAAGCACGTATGGGAGGGCATTGCAGCGGCGGGTGATCCGCTTAGGTATGCAAACGAAAGCCCAATTGGTAGCGGACCGTTCAAACTTGACTACTGGCGGCGGGGATCGGAGTTGAAGGTTAGCGCTAACCGAGATCACTTCAGTCCACCCAAGTGCGCGGGAATTATCCGGATCGTATATGGCAGCCAGGATGGGCTCGCTACCGCCATCTCAAACGGCGAGTGCGACCGTACGCGCTATGTTCTCACTCCTGCGCTCGTCGATCGGTTGAAGGCAGTGAAGAACGTTGTCGCAAAAGGTTATCCCAGTCATGGACTCTATCACCTGTCCTACAACAACCGTATCAAACCATTCGACGACCCCGCCTTTCGCCAAGCACTCAATTTCGTGATGCCACGGCAGATGATTTCGCAGTTGGTACTGCTCGGTTACGCGGACCCGGGAGCGTCAATGATTTCGCCAACAAATGACCTCTGGCATAGCCCAACGGTTAAGGTTCCCCCGGAGAACATCAAAATGGCACGCGATCTTCTTTCGAAGGCCGGATACAAATGGGACACGCAGGGGAAGTTACTGTTCCCCCGCGCCTGACTGCAAAGCGTATGAACTGCGTCTCTCGCGTCTTTTACCATCCCTTTGAGATTAAGGCTAACACATGACCGCGTATATAGCGCGTCGGCTGATGTCGTCACTGCTCACTCTTTTGGGTGTGGCTGTCATCCTGTTCGTCCTCTTCCGGATGATGCCTGGCGATCCAACCGCACAGGTCATCAGCCCGGCACTAGATCAGGCTGCACAGGCCCGACTCAAGCACGCCTTTGGACTAGATCTACCAATGTGGCAACAGTTTTTCTTGTACCTGAAAAACATGGTCACCCTTGAATGGGGGCAGTCCTTTACCACGGGGCAGGCGGTATCGGGTCTGCTGGGCCACTGGTTACTGAATACACTTCTTCTGATGAGTGCCGGTCTCATTTTGGCCGTCGTCATCGGTACCGTGCTGGGAATTCTGATGGCCTCGCGGCGAGGAGGAGCACTTGACCACGTCGCGACGGTTGTGGGCTTGGTCTTTCAGGCGGCACCTCCATTCGTTATTGGGATCCTTCTGCTAATTGGTTTCAGTTATAAGTTGGAGCTTTTTCCATCGGCGGGAATGGTCGCGGCGGGTACTGATCTGGGTAGTACATGGGCGATGATTACGTCAGTCGATTTCTTAAAGCATTTGATTTTACCCACGGTCACGATTACTGCAATTTACCTAGCGACACCGATGCTGGTTATGCGGGATTCGATGTTGGAAGTTTTGGGATCTGATTTCGTAGAGTTCTCCCGAGCAAAAGGCCTGAAACCGTCGCGAGTCTTGTTCAACCACGCGGCGAGAAATGCATTGTTAGCAGTGGTCACCGTCTCATCGCTCATCCTGGGCTTTGCGATTGGTGGGCAAATTGTGATTGAAACTGTTTTCTCTTGGCCGGGGATGGGAAAGGCGATGGTCGATGCCGCGCTTCAACACGACTATCCTGTCGCGCAAGCAGCGTTCTTCTTGATGGCAGTGGTAGTCATCGCGATGAACCTCATCACAGACCTCTCATACAGCCTCCTTGATCCACGCATTCGATTTGGAACAACATGATGATTGATACAGTAAGTGTTAAGACGGGGTCCAATATGACCGTAATGGCTCCGATAGTCGCAGCTGAAATTTTTGAAATTGAAACACAGTTTGTCGTCCCCTATAAATTAGCGGAAGGGACTCACGCGACGACGCGTGCCATCCTTCTCAAATTCACCGATGGCGATGGCGTCGTTGGTTGGGGCGAAGCAGACCCCAACGTGACTTTTACGGGGGAATCCCCAGGTGACGCGGTGCGCGTCCTTCACGATACGCTCGTTCCGCATGTGCTCGGGCAGACCAACCCTGAACCTGGTCGCATTGATTTAACACTCGATTCCTTGGTTCCGAGACATCTTAGTGCGAAGGGCGCGGTCACTATGGCGTTGCTGGATATCTTGGGTAAGCGTCTACGCGCACCCGTAGCAACGCTCCTGGGCGGGGTCATACATGAGTCGCTGCCGGTTCTATGGCCGCTCAGCAACGGAACAGCCGACGACGATATTCGTGTCATCGAGGAAAAGTCTGTTCAAGGGTTTTCCAGCTTTATGTTGAAGATGGGGGCATCACCGGTAGCGGATGAAGTGAAGCGCGTGGCAGCGCTGGAAGCGCGCTATGGAAGTCGAGTCAAGTTCATTGCGGATGCGAATCAAGGATGGAGCCTCCGAGAGGCCCGTGAATTTCTTGATGGGGTCCGCGGTTCTAACCTCGCGTTTGTTGAGCAGCCGATACAGAAAGACGACTTGGAAGGTATGGCGTTGCTCGCTGGCGGTACGGCGTTTTCAATTTCGGCCGACGAGTCCGTGGTCGACGTCGCCCACGCAGCGAAGATCGCGAAGTTGGGAGCAGCTAGTATTTTCAGTATTAAAAGCAGCAAAAATGGCGGTCCCCTCCGTGCCCAAAGGATCGCGGCTGTCGCTGCAGCGTTTGGAATCCGCTGCTACATGAATTCCATGTTGGAATTTGGGATAACACAGTCAGCCTCGTTGCAACACGCGGTAACCATCAGCAATCTAGTAGACGTTGGGCACGCATTTATGTCAACGCTGCGGCTTGTGGAAGACCCGACGGACTTTTCTTCGTTCGTGCGAAACGGCACCGTCTATTTTCCTAACCGTGACGGTCTTGGTGTTCAGGTCGACGAGGCACATGTGCGGCGTATGGCAGTTTCTAGTTGTGCCCTTGGAGCACGGGGATGAGTATCAAAATCACGGAAACCGCCGCCCCAACCGGCGCCGGTCGCGCCATGCGATCCGCCACGCTTCTTAAGCGCGAGATCGGCCAAAACTTTCGGGTTATCTTCGCCGACAGACTAGGTGCGTTCGGCGCAATCGTGATAGTAGTCGCAACGCTTGTGGCAATCTTCGGACCTTGGTTGATTTCGCAGGATCCATACGAGTCGCTGAAAATGGCCAACGGTCGGATGGCTGTCTTACAACCGCCAAGCGCAGAATTTCCTCTTGGCACGACGAACCTTGCGCGCGACCTTCTTTCCCAGATGATTTTGGCGACACGAACGACAATGATCATTGGCGTTGCAAGCGGTCTTGTTTCCATCCTGGTAGGGGCCAACATCGGATTAATCGCAGGCTACTACGGGGGCCGCGTTGACAACATTTTAATGCGGATAACGGATGTTGCGTATGGCATGCCCTTCTTGCCCTTCATCATCGTTTTGATCTCGTTGTTTGGACGCTCCATCAGCTTCGTGATCTTGGCAATTGTGCTGATCGTCTGGCGGACATCCGCACGTGTGATTCGCGCTCAGACTATGGCGGTCAAGCAGCGCCAGTTTGTGATGTTCGCAAGAGCGCGAGGAGCAAGCGACTTACGTATTATTTATCGTCACATCGCGCCCAACATTCTGCCGCTACTGCTTCTTTACACGTCATTCAATATTGCTTGGGCAATCGTGACTGAAGCGTCTGCCAGCTTTCTGGGCTTTGGCGATCCAAACGCGGTGACATGGGGAAGTATTTTGCAAGACTTATGGGCGTCGGGATACACGCAAACGGCGTGGTGGTGGTTCATTGAACCGTCGGCGGCGATCGTTCTGTTAGTGAGCGCTTTTGTTTTCGTAAGCCGCGCGTACGAAGTGGTTGCGAATCCTCGATTGGGAGATCGCTGATGTTACTCGAAGCTCGCAATCTGAGGGTGAGCTATCGTAGCTCGAACGGCGACGTACGCGCCGTCGATGGCCTAGACCTGGACGTCGACGAATCGGAGATTTTCGGAATCGTCGGAGAATCAGGTTGCGGTAAATCAACGGTCGTTAAGGCCTTGCTAAGGTTGCTCCCACCCGGAGCTGTGATTGAGGCCGACATACTAAGGTTCAAAGGTCGCGACTTGTTGGGGATTTCTCCCGCTCACTTCCGTCAGCAGATTTTGATGCGCGAGATCGCATTGGTACCCCAAAGCGCTCAGAACTCCTTGAATCCAGTACAGCCGGTTGGAGCGCAAATCATTGAGGCCATTCGCGCCCACTCAACGACACCTAAGGCGAGAGCTCGTGATCGCGTGGCCGAACTCTTTGACATCGTGGGTTTGCAAGCAGAGTTGATGGCCCGTTATCCGCATCAATTCTCTGGTGGTATGCGTCAGCGCGCGATGATCGCAATGGCTTTAGCATTTGAGCCATCTTTAATCGTGATGGACGAACCCACCACCGGATTGGACGTACTGGTGCAGGAGCGGCTTCTTGGACGAATCCGCGAAATCCGACAGCGAGTTTCGTTATCCATATTACTCATTACGCATGACATCGGCGTGATCGCCGAGACAGCAGATCGCGTGGGGGTGATGTATGCGGGTCGGATGATCGAACGCGCTTCGACGATTGATATCTTCGGAGAATCTCAGCATCCATACACGCTGGGGCTAAAGAACGCCTTTCCGAGCATCATTGAGCTAGATCGAGAACTGATCTCGATGCCCGGGTCTCCCCCAGATATGTCGTCGCCGCCGCAGGGGTGCGCGTTCGGCGCACGATGTCCGTTTGCGATTGACACTTGTCTTTCGAAGCGACCACCCCCTATTGAGGTTGGTAAAAATCACATCTCGTCGTGCATTCGGACCGCGAATATTGGTCAAATGCGCGATGCGGCAAAGAGGAAGGCGACGTGGCACTCCTGAGCGTACATCATTTGACAAAGCACATTAAGATCAGCAAGGGGCTGGGCGCCTCGCTGCGCGGACCGCATGCTAGCTGGATCAAACCGGTTGAGGATGTAAGTTTCTCAATCGAGGAGGGGGAAATACTTGGCATCGTAGGCGAATCCGGCTGTGGGAAGTCAACGATGTGCAATCTACTTTCAAAACTCGATGATGTTACCAGCGGCACAATCCGTTTAAACAATGAGGACGTGACGAATGTGAGTAAGGGCAAGGCACTTACTCACTACCGAAAACAGGTTCAACTGATTTTTCAGGACCCGTTTGACTCCCTCAATCCGCGGCTTAGAGTCTTTGACATCGTGGCTGAAGCGCCACGTGCCCTTAAGCTCTGGGAAGAGCCTGAGATTGCCCGCCGTGTGTCGACGATGCTGGCAACGGTTGGCCTTCCTCCCGAACGATACGCGCAGCGTTACCCGCATCAGATGAGCGGGGGTGAGCGTCAAAGAGTAGGGATTGCTTCCGCGCTGATCGCTGAACCAAAGCTAGTTATTGCTGATGAACCAGTGTCGATGCTTGACGTTTCAATTCGCGCAGGGGTCATGGATCTACTACGCGATCTGTCTAGGAGGCTCAATTTCTCGTGTCTTTACGTGTCGCATGACTTGTCCATTCTTACGCATTTGTGCGACCGCGTAATGGTCATGTACCTGGGCCAGCTTGTCGAGGTGGCTAGTTCGAAAGAGCTGGTGAGTAACCCGCAGCACCCGTACACTCGCGCACTTGTAGCGGCGGTTCCAGTCCCAGATCCTCGTTACAAACGACAGTCCATTGCAATTAAAGGCGAGCTTGCCAAACCGATTGACCCGCCGGCTGGGTGCCGCTTTGCCCCTCGATGTAGTTTGGCGATGCCTCAATGCTCACAAACTCCGGAAATGAAGTCGGTTGGGGAGTCACATGTCGTTGCCTGTCATGCGGTTTCAGTATCTGAGCTAAGCGGAGTTGGGCCGAGTGATCGGCGGTACCTGCAGAATATCGACCAACAAACTTAAGGTTGCCTACGCGCTTTGACCGCGGAAGTCATCGCGCGGATGAACGATGGAAATGTATTGACAAGTCAGAGAGTGACCAACGCGCAAGAAAAAGGTGGCGAACGTAGCAACGGAATGTGCATTCGTCCTTTTCTAGATGCGCTCTACTGGTCGCCCGAATGGATTGGCTCGCAAGCATCGCAATCGTAGATAACCGCTATGGTCTGGAGAACGTCGCCTGAGCTTTGAATTTTTCTGCCGTCTATTCGGTTGGCTTGCTAGTAGTCAAACTTTCTCCACGAGGCTGGGAACGCGCTGCTCTCTGTCGCCTTTGGACACGATTTCGGGCGTGTCAACCTTGTTTGACGGAATCAATCTCGAATTTATGTTTATCTCTGGATTTCAGAGAATCGTGCGTATTGGATTTTAACGTTTTTTGGGCCGTCGACTTTGTCCTGTTTGTATCTGCCAGACTAGTGGACATAGCGTCAGTCGGTCATGAACCACTGCGAAACACGTTAAAAACATAGTTATACTTATTACAGTATTAGTCAGGGGTTTCCAATGCTTTCGTCCATACGTATCCGAATTCTTGTCACCTGCATAGCTATCGTCATCGCAGCACTGGCCATTACCGGCGTCATCAATTGGCTGGTGGCTAGTTCTTTTAATCAAAAGAGCATCGACGAAAATATTTCTGCAATATCCGCCGGCCACGCTTTGGCCATTAGCGACTGGATTCAGGGAAAGTCGAGAATGGTTGCTTCGATCGCACCTGCGCAATTGGACGGGGACACAACAACCGCCGTCACGCAACTTAAGCTAGGCGGGGGCTTCTCAGGGGCCTATGTAGGTTATTCCGATAAACGGGCAACGTTCAGTGCGGGAAATCCCTCTCCTGCTGCGGGCTATGATCCAACCGTGCGTCCTTGGTACAAGCAGGCGGTCGAAGCTGGCAAGCTGACTGTGACGAAACCATATATGGCCTCCTCACTGCATAAGCTGGTAGTGACCTTCGCCCGGCCCATATTGATTGACGGTACACTCACAGGCGTGGTGGGAGCTGATATCCCACTGGATACAGTGAGCGCCAACGTCAACGCGATCCATCCGACTCCAAATAGCTTCGCCTTCGTAACTGACCATAGTGGCATCATTATCGCGCATCCCGATGCGAACTTAAGCTTAAAGGCCGCCACAGATCTCGCCCCTGGTTTGACTGCCCAAACGCTCAATATGCTTGCCGACGCCTCGCAACCGCTAGCAGTCGTAATCGGCGGCGTAACGAAATTGTTGCATGCCGAAAGGATCGATGGCACTGACTGGGAGTTAATTATTGCACTTGATGAATCCGATGTTACAGCTGGAATGCATGCGGCCGCTATTGCCGACTTCATCAGTGTGCTAGTCGTGACGCTTGCAGCCAGCTTGCTTCTCGGTGCACTCACAGCGCCGCCGTTTAAACGCCTATCGCAAGCTCGGGACGCAATGCAGGTGATCGGATCGGGTAGCGGAGACTTAACCAGGCGCTTGCCAATGGTGGGTAACGATGAAGTTGCGGCGATCGCGCGATCATTTAACCTGTTTGTTGACAAGATGACGTCGACACTGGTCGAAATTCGGAACAGCACCGAATCTGTTAAGACCGCCGCTGTGGAAATCTCGCAAGGCAACCAAGATCTTTCAGCTCGAACTGAACACGCCGCGTCGTCGCTGCAGCAGACAGCCGCGTCGATGGAAGAGATCCACGGGACAGTGCGGCAATCGGCCGAATCGGCCACTCATGCTAATCGGTTGGCAAGCGCCGCATCTGACGTGGCAACTCGTGGCGGGGCAGTTGTCGACGAGGTGGTCTCCACTATGGAAGCGATTTCGGATTCGTCTAAGAAGATCTCGGACATTATTGCTGTGATCGACAGCATTGCTTTCCAAACCAATATCTTAGCGTTAAACGCGGCGGTTGAAGCGGCGCGCGCTGGAGAGCAAGGTCGCGGTTTTGCTGTGGTGGCGGGGGAAGTTCGTACGCTCGCGCAACGGAGTGCGCAAGCAGCGAAGGAAATAAAGCTACTTATCATCGACTCGGTAAGCAAGGTTCAATCAGGTTCGGATCTGGTCTCGACGGCGGGTGACACGATGCGCGAACTCGTAAAAAGCGTGCAACAAGTCAGTGGAATCATTGCCGAAATTACAGTGGCGGCCGGCGAACAGAGCACTGGCATTGGACAAGTAAATCAGGCCGTGACGCAACTCGACGAAGTTACTCAGCAAAATGCCTCTCTCGTCGAGGAAGTTTCGGCAACTGCCGGTTCTCTTAAGGATCAGTCAATCAAATTGGCAGAGGTGGTCGGCCGTTTTCGTTTGACGGCAAAGACACCATCGCATTGATGTTTTTAGGGAAAGGTCGATTGAATCAAACAAATCGTTGTCGTTTTACAGCAAGTCTTGGCAAGGACTAGTCATTGAGATTTTTTTAGGTTTCGAAACTAAACCTTCAACTTATTCATAAGTCAGGATGACTATGAAAAAAGTTAAATCTTTCATACGTTGTTCGGCGCGATTCTGTTGATCCTGAATCGTTGTCGGGCGGAAATCCAAAGATTTGGTCTCGCAATCAGTGTCGTTCCTGCGATAGGGTATTTTGAACTTCCTTCGCAAACTCTTTCGCAAGCGTGGAGATTAGGCCACGTTCCGGAAAGATGATGGCAACGCGAGGTGCTATCGCGCCCTCTAGTGGCCTCGTGACCAAATTTCCGCCAGCAAATGACTCAGCCGTCCAAGCGGTGACGATAGAGATGCCCAGCCCTGCGGCCACCAACGCACCCGCGAGAAGCGAGCTTGGGGTCTCAATGACCACGTTAGGAATTGCGCCGGCCTTGGACAAAGCATCGTCTATCTGGTAGCGCACGTAGCTGTGCTGCGAGAGAAGGATCATGCGTTCTTCATGCAGATCAGCGAACCTAATACTTTGCTTTTGCGCCAGACCATGGTTGCGTTGCATGAGAACGACAGAGCTGTCGAATTCAAGCGGCTCGACCACGATTGCAGCTCGGGAGACAGGCAATTCGACAATGCCGACATCGATCTGCCCAGTAGAGACCAATTCAGAAATTTGACGCGAGGGTAGGCTTTGGACTGTAGCCGTCACCGCGGGCCGGGAATCTAGTAGTGCTTTTAGTGCCCTTGGAACGACCGATAGTGACAGCGCGGGCAGAGACGCCACGCGTATCGCTCCAGCTCGCTGGTAACGAATGTCCTGCGCCACCTGTCCGATGCGTTCGACACCGATATAGAGCTTTTCAACCTCCCGATACAAAGTCTGTGCTTCGGCGGTGGGATACAACCGCCGTCCGCGTCGCTCAAAAAGCTTGAAACCCAGTTGCAACTCCAGCAGCGCGATGGTACGGCTCACGGCGGGCTGTGTGATGTTCATAAGGCTCGCAGCGCCAATGACTGTGCCAGTCACCATCACTGCCCGGAACGCCTCGATGTGGCGCACATTTGGAGTGTTCCGCATGTATAACCTCTACGCATATACAAGACCACATTTTTACATATCGGAGTTTTTTTGTGTGCCATAAACTTTGAATATCTTGAGATAGCTCTGATTCTATGTAGAAAATCGGACTGAATTTCTATGGAGACTTACTGATGAATTCATGCCTTTGTGTCATATGCGATGTTCTTATCATGCTGGCAAGTGGATTTGTGCATGCCGATATGCCGTTTACGTCGGGGGGTTATAGCGGCTCTATATAGACACTGATACTCGCTCACACGCTGAATGCGCTTCCCTACGCGTTGCGGTTTTTTGTTGCGTCGGCGGCTGGCTTCGTCCGTACTCTCTGGCGCGCGGCCAATGCTCGGCGCCTTTGGGTGGACATCTGAATTTCCGGTCATTGCGTCTGGTGTGGTAGGAGAATGGTTGGCTGCGTTCATCAGTAGCTCTGACGAACTGGCCATGTCCAGTTTTTGTGTCTCCGGCCGGATTCAGACACTTCCTGTGCGAATCTACAACTCAATTAACGACACAATTGATCCGCTACTTCCTTTGGTCTCTACAGTATTGATTGTTATCACCCACATTCTGATGATAGTGCTTGACCGATTGTTTGGTTTTGACCGCGTTCTCTCTGGAAAGACATGAAACACGAGACTTCAAAGGACACATTGGTAATTGGAGGCGGAGTCATAGGTATGTCCGTCGCGTACGGGTTGGCGCGAGCCGGACAACGAGTGACAGTGCTTGACGAGGGGGATGATGTCTTCCGCGCGGCTCGCGGAAACTTCGGACTGGTTTGGGTTCAGGGCAAAGGGCTCCACAAGCTTGAGTATGCTCGGTGGAGCCAGAGATCCGCATCGCTTTGGTCCTCGTTTGCTGCGGAATTGACCGAGCGCAGCGGCGTTGATCTTGAGCTATCGCAGATTGGCGGCCTACGCCTTGCGTTAAGCGAAGCCGAGCTCACTCGTCACTCAGAGGACTTGGCCAGTATCCGCGATTCGATTGGCGGGACATATCCCTTCGAGCGTCTCGACGAAAAGGAAATTCGGAAGCTCGTGCCCCAAGTCGGGCCAGAGGTCGCCGGGGCAATGTTTTCTCCAATGGACGGGCACGTGAGTCCGCTCAAATTTTTGCACGCGTTATTTAAAGCCTTTTCCAGTCTCGGTGGGCTTCTCCAAGCTGGTGAGGGCGTGGAAGCTATCGAATACCGCGGCCGCGAATTTTATGTCCGAACGGCAAAGAGAAATTACGTTGCGGGCCAAGTTGTACTAGCTGCGGGACTCGGCAATCGTGTGCTAGCCCCACAGGTAGGGCTGAGCGCTCCAGTGCATCCAGAGCGCGGACAGGTCATCGTCACCGAACGCATGCGCCCGTTTCTGCGCTTCCCGACGATCTATGTGCGTCAAACAGGCGAGGGGGTCGTTCAACTCGGGGATTCAAAGGAGGACGTTGGCTTCAACGACAGTACAACTGTGAACGAGCTTGGACGCATCGCCAGAAACGCGGCGCGCTACTTTCCGTTGCTAAACGATGTAAATATCATGCGGACCTGGGGTGCGCTGCGGGTGATGACACCGGATGGGTATCCGGTATATGAGGCATCGAGTGAGTGTCCAGGTGCATATCTGATTACATGTCATAGCGGCATCACGCTCGCGGCAAATCACGCAGGTGACATTGCAGACTGGATTCGGGGAGGATCCGAGCCGTCCGGAATTCAGACTTTTAAGGCAGACCGATTCGATGTTCAAACCTCTTCGCATTGATAGCTCGCGTCGGACCGTCACCCTGACGATGGAAGGGTGCGCTATCCAAGCTCGTGAAGGCGACAGCCTCGCCTTAGCGCTTTTAAGCGCAGGATTCAATCATACGCGTACGACGCCAGTATCAGGCGCCTCACGCGCGCCTCTGTGCCTCATGGGAGTCTGCTTTGAATGCCTCGTAGAGGTCGACGGTCGGCCTAATGTCCAAGCTTGCATGCTGGAAGTACGTGAGGGGATGAGCGTTCGCCTTCAAAATGGAGCCCGCGTGGCGGGAGACTCAAATGACGCATGACCTTATAGTTATCGGTGCAGGGCCTGCCGGAATGGCTGCTGCCACTACTGCTAGCGAGCTCGGTCTGAAGGTCGTGCTTATTGACGAGCAGGCGCGGGCGGGAGGCCAGATTTATCGGAATGTCGGCATTGTCGATGAAACGGTCAAGACGTTGCTTGGTCCAGACTACGCGGCAGGGCGGGCTCTCGTAAACCGTCTTGACCGATCATCCGTGGATGTACGCAGCGGAGCGCTAGTATGGGACATCGCGCAGGACCGTACAGTTAGCCTGCTATCAGCCGGCCTGTCGGAGCGGCTTAGGGCCCACCATGTTCTAATCGCCACCGGAGCGATGGAGCGGCCATCGCCAGTTCCGGGATGGACTTTGCCTGGGGTGATGAACGCTGGCGCCGCGCAGATCGCTCTAAAATCAGGACCGTCCATTCCAGAAGGAAAGATCGTGCTCGCCGGCACGGGCCCTTTACTACTGCTGGTAGCCTGCCAGTTGCTAGCTGCCGGTGCGCAATTGGAAGCTCTGGTTGAGACCGCGCCTCGCGCGAACCTGGCTCTAGCACTGCGCGCTTTACCAGGTGCTTTACGGGCGCCAAAACCACTGATCAAGGGCATACGAATGCTTGCCACGCTGCGCAGTTCAGGTGTTGCCTGGTACAAGCACGCGACGGACCTTGCCATCGACGGCGATCATCGTGCACGATCCCTGAAATTCCTGCACCGTGACAAAAAGGTTGTCGTACCTGCTGACATTGTGCTCCTGCATCACGGCGTCGTATCGAACACGCAGATCACGCGGCTCCTGAGGCTCGAGCACAGCTGGAGCGACGTCCAACTTGGCTGGCACCCGCTGCACGATGGGTGGGGTGCCAGCAAGCTTGATGGCGTCTGGATAGCGGGTGATGGCGCTGCAATCGATGGTGCTCGTGCTGCTGAGGCGAGCGGCTCTATAGCAGCACTCGGCATCGCGCATGCGTTGGGCCGAATCAGCGAGGCAGACCGGAATGATCGTGCCAAGTTGTGGAAGCGCAAGTTAGCACGGGAGCGGGCCGTGCGGCCGTTTCTCGACGCGCTGTATCGGCCGCCCAGATGGGTCGGCTCGCCTCCAGATGAGACACTCGTTTGCCGCTGCGAAGAGGTGACCGCGGGACGGATACGTGAAATGGCACGGATGGGCTGCGCTGGGCCTAACCAAACGAAGTTCTTTAGTCGATGCGGAATGGGTCCGTGTCAGGGGCGGCTTTGCGGCATTACAGTCACACAGATACTTGCGGAAGTAAGAGATGAAAGACCTCAAAGCATTGGAGCTTATCGCGTGAGGGCGCCGATCAAGCCCATTCCTCTTCACTCGCTTGCAGCGATGAATGTTGAAGCGCAAGAACTTCCTATCGATGGAGATTTCTCGGAATGAGTCTCTTGATTGAACGCGCAGGGACAACCCCTCGTATGAGCAAAATCGTGCGGTACGCGGGCATTGTGTACTTATGTGGGCAGACAGCCGTCGGTGCAGCCATCCCTGACATTGCCGCGCAGACTCGGGAGGCACTGGCACGGGTTGACGCACTGCTCACAGAGGTGGGCAGCAATCGTTCGAGGATCCTATCGGCCCTCATACATCTGAAAGATGCGACGCAGTTTAGCGCGATGAATGAGGTCTGGGAATCATGGCCGCCGGTTGATGCCGCGCCCGCCCGCACAACAGTGCAAGCGAGCCTCGCATCCCCCGAACTTCTTTTTGAAATCACCATTACCGCTGCCGCCGGCTAAAGACGGTGGTCAACGCGCGCTATCAGGCGGCAAGGGTGGACGCCGGCGCATTGTCAGTGCGGTGCACTCGCCGTGTGGCATCGGGGCTCAGATTCAATTCGCAACCTTAGAGGTAGTACACGAACCATGGACATTGAGACTCAACTTCAGTTGACCGTTAAGGCGCATCCTAGTCCGACCCCCCCGGAATTGATTGCCGAGAGGCTCGTAGATCCGGTGGATAGCGTCAACCAGAACGTCCGGTTTACCGACAACCATCTTGGCCGGTCGGCGCTGATTGTCGCTGCTAGATTGGCATGGTTGTCGCTCCTTCTTGATCGTTGCTGGTTGATTGACGCCGCCGCTCTTTCTGTTTGTCGTTGGCGTTGCGTCGCCGATA